>JBOIDT010000109.1:0-11071 GCA_050740755.1 Gammaproteobacteria bacterium | reverse complement strand
GTAAAACTCAATGGCATCGGCGGCGCCGGCACAAATCAAGTGCGGCGTCACCGTGTGCATCCATTCCGGAACGGGCTTTACCTGCGGCTTGTTCATCGTATTCTCCTTCTGGTTTCGGGTTGGGATTTGAGCTCCCGGACGGTCTCGACCGGCCGAGCCCGGGCTCTACCGATACGTCGACGATCTTTACTCTCTGGCAGCGCGGCCGCGTGCTCCAAGTGCCGAGACCGCGCGGGGGTGTGGATGTGCGATGTGCTCGTTGTCACTGTGATGTCTCCGTTGATTCCGCGAATTTCTCTGGCCGCCCGGAGCGCTGCGGCGACTACCTCTTCCGCCGATAATTCGCCGTCATGAACTCGTGCCATTTCCCGTCATCGCCCAGCATGTGCGATGTCAGCACCCGGTGGTCGCGGCTCTTGACCTCGATCACGTCCTTGAATTTCGCCAACTTCCCATCGCCGGCGCAGCTCGGGCCCTCGGCATTGAGCGTCAGCATCTTTTCCCCCGCGTCCAACGACCCATCGTACACCCATAGGTAGGTCATCATCGATGCCACCCAAGTCCCCACGTACTGCTCCTTCTGCGGGTCATAGCCAAGGGTCATCAACGTGGTCGCCATGCCTCCGCCGGGCATCGCGCCGCGGCCCTCGCACAGCACCCAGAGGCCGCCCAGCGAACGCGCGCTCTCGAACCCCTCGAATTTCTCCGGCGGCTTGCCGGGTTCCATGGAACACTCGGACTCATACGTCCATTCACCAACGAGCTTCTGGAGCCACTGGTGTTCGTTCTGCGGTTCGGTGTTCATCGGTATCTCCTCTTCGTTCATGATTGCGCCACGTGCGATGCTTGGGGGACACATCGCCCCCCGGCTCCCGCCCGTCGCGGACACTAATCGGTCGGCAGGCCGGGGATCTCGATCACCGGCCGGACCTCGACGGTACCCTTGCGCGCCATCGGGATCCGTGCGGCGATGCCGATCGCCTCGTCGAGGTCCCTAGCGTCGACCAGGAAGTAGCCGCCCAGTTGTTCGCGCGTCTCCGCGAACGGACCGTCGGTCACGAGCCGTTTGCCGTCGCGCACCCGGACGCTGGTCGCCGTTGCGGTTGGGTGCAACGGGTTGGCCGCCAGATACTGCCCGCTCGATTTAATCTCTCGTGCGAGCCGCGTGGACTCCCCGTAACACTCCTCCCGTTCGGTCTCGCTCAACGCGAGCTCGTCAAGGTAAATCAGCAACATGTATTTCATGTGTGCCTCTATCAGTCAGTCGAATGGCGGGTGCCCGGATCGACAAATGCGAGCGCGCGCAGCGTCCGGGAGTCCCTCTGCTCCATCAGGGTCTCGGGACAGCACAGGGACTTCATCGCGTTCTCCTTAATCGTGGTCAAACGGGTTGTGGACGCCCTATAGTCGTTCGGCGGAGCCCCGATTCGACAAGGGGTCTAGCCGCCGCGACGGGCTTGACGGACCGACCGTTGCGAGGCAGAGCCTGGCGTCTCATTCCGGCAGCTCCCTCAGCCGGCGCTCGAGAAACCGTTGCTCCGGCTCCTGCTTCGTGAGGCCGAGGGCGCGTTCGTAGGAGCTTCGGGCTTCGGTCGTTCTGCCCAACCGCCGGCACAGGTCCGCCCGCGCCGAGTGCGCCAGGTGGTAGTCCGCCAGATCGCCGCGCGCCAGGATGGCGTCGATGAGATCAAGACCGGCCGAAGGGCCGTCGCGCATCGCCACCGCCACGGCACGGTTCAGCGCGACCACGGGCGACGGATCGGCGCGTGCCAGGACGTCATACAGTCCGACGATCCGGGCCCAGTCGGTCGCGGCGGCGTTGGAGGCGTTGGCGTGCACCGCGGCGATCGCCGCTTGGAGTGTATATGGGCCGAACCGGCGCGACCCGAGCGCTTGCTCCGCCAGTGCCGATCCCTCCGCGATCTGATCCCGGTTCCAGAGCAAGCGGTCCTGGTCCGCCAGCAGGACCAGCTCGCCCGCCGGCGAGCTGCGCGCGTGGCGCCGCGATTCCTGCAGCAGCATCAGCGCGAGGAGTCCCAGCGCCTCGGGCTCCGGCAGCAATTCGATCAGCAACCTTCCCAGGCGGATCGCCTCGCCCGAGAGATCGTGGCGCGTCAGCGACGCACCCGATGATGCGGAGTAGCCTTCGTTGAACACGAGATAGACCACGCGCAGCACGCTGTCCAATCGATCCGGTAGATCGGCCAACGATGGCACCTGATAGGGAATGCGCGCGTCGCGGATCTTTGCCTTCGCGCGCACGATACGCTGGGCCAGCGTGGGCGCTGCGGTCAGGAACGCGTGCGCGATCTCTTCGGTCGTGAGGCCGCATACCTCGCGCAGGGTGAGAGCCACCTGGGCATAGGACGGCAAGGCTGGATGGCAGCAGGTGAATATCAGCCGCAGCCGATCGTCCTCGACGCCCTCGTCGTCCAGCCCTTCCTCTGCGTCGGCCGCGAGTCGCTTGTCGATATCGTCCGGCAACGGCTCGGATCGGGCACGCCGGCGTATGCCATCGATCGCCTTGAAGCGGCCGGTTGAAACGAGCCAGGCGCGCGGATTGGCGGGCACACCATCCCGTGGCCATTGTTCCAGTGCTGCTCTGAAGGCATCGTGCAGCGCTTCCTCGGCAAGTTCGAAGTCCCCGAGCAAGCGAATCAGGGTGGCGAAGACGCGGCGCGAGTCGGAACGGTAGACGGCTTCCACCGTCTCGCGCACGCGATCGGCAGTGTCCTCGCTCATCGGTGGCGCTCCAGGCATAGGGAAAACAATCGAGATATAGGAAAGACAAACGCCCGATTTCGTCAGGAGGGACAGTACTGGTGAGCTAGTAAGTTGTCAAACAGGCGGGGTCCTCGGCCTAGATTCGGAGGCGTAAAGCTTGCCCGCATCTTTCTACCCCAGCCTCAGCACTAAGGATAGAGGGAAACCAAGATGAAAAAATAAAATGAGCATCGGCATTCTTAGCGTCCCTTATGGCCGATGTCCGCCAGCGCCTGTTCGAGGCGCGCCCAATGGGTCTTGCCGCCGGGAAGTCCGAGGCGCAGGCTCGGCGGTTGTGCGTAAAGGCGGGTGAGGATGCCTCCTCGGGCGAGCGCCTCATGGAGGGCCGCGGCGCGAGGCGCCGGTGCCCATTGAAACAGCCCACAGCCACCGGCCGGGGCGAGGCCATGGTGCTCCAGCAACGCGGCGAGCCGCGCGCTCCGGTGCTCGAGTCGGGCGCGTGCGGCCTCCTGCCAGCGCCGATCTGCCAGGGCGCGCGCGGCGACCCAGCGCGACGGTCCGGTAAGGGTCCACGGTCCGAGGTGGTCGCGCAGCCGCTCTAGCCACATCGGTTCGGCGAGCACGAAGCCGATCCGCGCGCCGGCGAGCCCAAAGAACTTGCCGAGCGAGCGCAGCACGATGAGCCCCGGCCGGGGAACGAGCCCCGCCAGGCTGGCGGCGGGGCTCGGATCGATGAAGGCCTCGTCGATCACCAGCCAGCCGCCACGCAGAGCGAGGCGTCTATGCCAGTCGAGCAGGGTCTCCGGCCGGAAGCGCTGGCCGGTCGGGTTGTTGGGGTGGAGGATCACCAGCACGTCCGCCTGCCTGGCGGCGTCGCTCCATCCGGCCGCCGGCACCGAGGCGACTTCGTGTCCGGCCCGCCGCCACGCCTTTGCGTGCTCGCCATAGCCGGGGTCCGGCACCGCGACCCTGCACGGTGGGCGCAGGCGGGGCAGTGCCTGGATCGCCGCCTGCGAGCCGGCCACGGGCAGCACCGGCTCGGTGCCGTAGTAGGCGCGTGCTGCGGCTTCGAGGCCATCCTGGTCTTCCGGCAGGCGCGACCATGCGGAAGCGGGCAACGGCGGCACCGGCCAGCCCTCGGGGTTGATGCCGGTGGACAGATCCAGCCAATCCTCGATCGGGATCCCATAGCGTGCCGCCGCCTCCCAAAGCCGGCCGCCGTGCTCAAGCACCGAAGGCCCCGCAGAGGCACAGCGAGGCCAGCCACAGCCACACGCCGCCTCGCACCAGCCGCAACGCGCGCTCGACATCGGCGGCCCGGGGTGCGCTGCCGATCCCCAACCTCGGACGCGCGTGCCACTCGCCGGCGTAGCGGGCGGGCCCGCCCAAGGTGACCCCGAGCGCCCCCGCGCCCGCGGCCATCACCGGCCCGGCGTTCGGGCTGTCCCAGTCGTGGGCCTGGGCGCGCCAGCAACGCCATGCCGAGCGCGTGTGACCCAGGACCGCATAGGTCAGCGCCGTGAGGCGCGCCGGTACATAGTTCAAGAGGTCATCGAGACGCGCTGCCGCAAAGCCGAAATCCACATAGCGCTCGTTGCGGTAACCCCACATCGCGTCCAGCGTGTTCGCCAGGCGGTAGACGACGACACCAGGTGCGCCCGCCACCGCGAACCAGAAGAGCGCGCCGAAGACGGCATCGTTGCCGTTCTCCAGGACCGACTCCGTGGCCGCGCGCGTGATGTCGAGGGACGCAGGATCGCGGCTGACGATGAGGCTCACGAGGCGGCGTGCCTCGGCCTCATCGCCGGCGCACAGGGCCGCCGCCACAGGGCGTGCGTGGTCGTGCAGGCTGCGGTGGCCGAGTGCCAGGTAGAGCACGGCCACGCTGACCACCGTGCCCAGGTACGGAACCGCGGCCAAGGTCGCGGCGGCCGCGGTAATGGGCGTGAGCAGCGACAGGGTGGCGCACACCCCCCGCGCACGGCGAGCGCCTGGAGCCACGCCCGCGCCGCCGTACAGCCGGCGCTCGCAGCACAGGGCGAGCCGCCCGAACCCGACCAGGGGGTGCCGGCGCCTGGGCTCGCCCAGGACCCAGTCGAGCAGGAGGGCCGCCGCGGCGATGAGCATCGCGCTCATGCCGCCCGCGCCGCCCAGCGCGCCACGATCCCGTGCAGCTGCCGGAGGCCGTCGGTCAGTGCGGCGGGACCGGGCTGGAGGATGTCCGCCGATTTGATCTCGTGGACCTCGCCGTCGCGCACCGCCGGGATCGCCTCCCAGCCGGGTCTCCTCTTTACCTGCTCGGGCCGAAAGCGCTTGCCGCACCAGGAGCCGATGATGATGTCCGGTGCACGGCGGACCACTTCGTTCGGGTCGGCGATGATCCGCCCTTTGGCCGCGGGCTCTTGGGACCGATCGGCGAAGCAATCCCGACCGCCCGCGATCTCGATGAGCTCGGAGACCCAGCCGATCCCGGAGATGAGGGGCGCGTCCCACTCCTCGAAATAGACACCGGGCCGGCGTGGGAGCCCCGCGGCCGATCCCGCGATGGCACTGAGCCCATCCTGCAACCCGGCGATCAAGGTTGCCGTCTTCGCGGTGGCCCCGATCATGGCGCCGAGCAGCCCGATCATGTCCAGGATCCCCGCGACCGTGCGCTGGTTGAACACGTGCACGGAAACACCGTGGCGGATGAGCGCCGCCGCGATGTCGGCCTGGAGGTCCGAGAAACCCAGCACGAGGTCCGGCTCGAGCGCGACGATCCGGTCGATCCTCGCGCTCGTGAAGGCCGAGACCTTGGGTTTCTCACGGCGCGCCCGCGGGGGACGGACGGTGAATCCCGAAATGCCCACGATGCGGGCCTCCTCGCCGAGGAGATAGAGCGTCTCGGTGGTCTCCTCGGTAAGGCATACGATGCGTCGGGGAAGACCGCTCATCGTGGCGCCCTTCACTTGTCGATCCGCCAAACCCCAGGACGCCAGCGGCCCGGCGCCCTTCCGTTAGGACGCCGCCACAGGGCGTGCACCATGGTTTCCCGGCATGCCGTCAAGCCGGCATTGGATCGGGCGCAGGCCGGCCGCTCGAACCCTCCGCGAGCGTCGTGCGCCGGCAAACGCCCTCCGCGATGGCGAGCCTCACGAGGTCCGCGACGCTCGCGGCGCCGAGCTTTTGCTTGATGCGCAGGGAATAGTTGGACACCGACTTGGGCGATAAGGACAGGGACTCCGCGATCTGCGCACACGCCTTGCCCTCGGCGAGCATGCGGATCTCGAACTAGAAGAGCTTCTTGAACCTGGCGATCGCCTGGGAGCTCGGTACGTTGCCCGCGGTGTCCGGGCTCGGGACGCGCTGGAACTTCAGGATGAAGCTGAAGCCGGCGCCTTTCGCCTGCGCGTTGCCGTGGCAACCCATGCAGCCGCCCATGTTGTAGGCCGTCCCGCCGTATCCAACATTGTTGAATACGGTGCCGTCGACGTTGAAGTCGGTGATGAGGTCCGTCACCGGCACGGACGGAGGCACGATCGCGGGCTGGAACTGGCCGCTGAACACCTGGAGATTATAATCGGTCTCGACGACGCTGTTGGCCTGGTAGAACGTCGCGGCGTCGGGCCCGGTGTAGGTCACGCCCGGCTCCTTGCCCGCGAGGGGGCGGCTCTGCACGTTGACCAGCTTGTAATAGGCCCAGGGCGTGCTCCCCACGCCGTTCTGCGCCGCGTAGGCGGCGATTGCTTCGTGCGCCGCCGCGTTGACCGCGATGATCTCGCCGGGGATCGCGTGCTCGCGCATGTTGACTGCGATCTTCCCCTGCGGTGTGGGCGTCTGCGGCGTGTTGACGTAGTAGAGCTGCCCCGCCGGGTCGACGGACGAAGTGGCGGGCGAGAGCTGCTGGATCGAGCTCGAGCTCGCCGGGTTGGCCGAAACGGCGTTCTTCGACGTGATGTCGGGATTCATCGGCGTGGACGGAGCTCCGGGAAACGGCCGTCCGGGTCCTCCACGGGCTTGCCGCTGTTGTCGGTGACGTTGTCCGCCTGCTCGAACGTGGCATAGACGAAGTAAGGCGCTGTCGGCGTCTTCTGAATGATGTGCAGCGCGACGAGGGCGAGCGTGTCGTCCACGTACGCGGGCTGGCCGTTCGCGCCCGTCACGTAGTAGCGAACAGGTGCTGCGTAGTAGCGGCTCGCGTCCTCGGTGGGGGCCAGCTTGCGCCACGCGGCCTTCAGCTCGATCGTCCCGTTGGGGAAGCTGACGAGGTTGGAGCTGTCCGGCGGCGGATCTCGCCGGTTCGTGGACACGTACGTCGCTGTCGCCGAGAACGGCGGCGGGGTCTGGCCCCACCAGCCGTTCCTGGCCACATAGTCGTATTCAGCCCGGTTCGCCTTTGCCATGAACAATATCTGGTTGCCCAGGGGTGGTGGATTGGCGGCGGCGACGCCCGCAAACATCATGTCGAGGCCTATCTCGCTGTTCTCGTCGAGGTTGATCCACGGCGTGCTCGTGTCGGGCGAGCCGCTCGCCGGCGGGATAGCCCCTTGCGGGTAGATGTAGCGAGGCGGCGCGTCGTAGCCGTAGCCGGAGCCGGGTGTCGGCGCGCACGCGGTGCCCCCCTGATTGAGGGTGCAGCCGGCAGGATTTCCCGTGCCGGGGAAGATCTCGACCTTCCCGCGGTACGTGTGCCAGGCGAGGGGATAAGCCCGGACGCCGAACTTCCCACCGGCGTCTGCTTGATCGCGTGTGCCAGGAGCCCCGGTCTGCGGCACCGCCGGCCAGTTGAGCGCGATGAACTCCTGCCATGCGAAAGCCGCGGCGGCCGTCAGGGAAGCGCCCGGCGCGCCGCCGGGAATGTCCGCAGGCACGACCGGGCTGATGGTGATGATCGGCGGTTGCCCCGCCGGAGCGGCTGCGGGCGGGTCGACGCTCGGGCTCGGCGCGGATGTCTGGGTCGCCGGCTGTCCGCAGGACAGCGCTGCGACGGCCGCCGATATGAGCACTGGGATCGTGGCAATCCGGAATCCTGGAGTCAGCTTCATGGTCATTCTCCTCGGGTCAAATCACCCGTGACGGTTTCTCGCGATGGAGCTTTGCGCACCCCCTGGCGCGGCTCGGCGCTGCGAGCAGGCGGGCGAGAAATAGGTCTGGCATGTCGTGATGCTGTGCTGAAAGCCGACCTCGGCGTCCCGGCCACACGGGTGTTGCGCCAAGGTCGCCCGGCATGCCGTCAAGCCGGCATTGGATCGGGCGCAGGCCGGCCGCTCGAACCCTCCGCGAGCGTCGTGCGCCGGCAAACGCCCTCCGCGATGGCGAGCCTCACGAGGTCCGCGACGCTCGCGGCGCCGAGCTTCTGCTTGATGCGCAGGGAATAGTTGGACACCGACTTGGGCGATAAGGACAGGGACTCCGCGATCTGCGCACACGCCTTGCCCTCGGCGAGCATGCGGAAGATCTCGAACTCGCGTGCCGTCAGCGCGGTGAGCGCGCTCTTCTGCGTGTCGAGGCTGCAGAGCGCGATGGCCTGTGCGATGTCCTGACTCAGATAGCACTCCCCTTGACCGGCGCGCCGGACGGCCTCGACGAGATCCCGCGGCGCGCTGGTCTTGGTCACGAAGGCGGTGGCGCCCGCCTTGAGGGCCCGGGTCGCGATCATGGGGTCGTCGTGCATCGTGAATACGACCACCGCGGATTCGGCGAAGCGGGCGCGGATGCGCCGAATGGCCTCGAGTCCGCCCATGCCCGGCATGGCCAGGTCCACGACCACGACGCGCGGCGGGTGTTTCAGGCAGGAGGCGTAGGCATCCTCTCCCGAGGCCGCCTCGCCCGCGATCTCGAAGCCCGCCTGCTGCAGGAGCAAGCGGCAGCCCTGCCGCACGATGGCATGGTCATCGACCAGCAGGATCGTGATCGTGGGTCTCATTTCATTGCATCGCGATGGCGGCCCGGCCGACGCCCGTCTGGCCAGACCGAAACGCCTACGTCGAGACCCCTGGCCATGGGCCGCGATGGCACCGGCGCACGGCTGTGCGCGACTGCCCCAGGGTGGTGGTCCCGTCTGGCGCTGGATGGGCGCGCCGGAAACTGATGATAATCCACCGCTGAAGTAATGAGAAACTCCCCTTCCCACGAGCTCGGGCCGCATCGTATCATGGCTCGGTGCCGTGGGGGATAGGCCCTGCGACACTTCATGACCTCAGGTTCAGGGACGAACCGCTTTTTCCCTCGCCCAAACTGTCCTCGCGACGGACGCGCCTCCCACGGTGTGCCCCACGGCCTTGCGGGCCCTAGAAGTTTCATTGCCCGACCAGACGCGGTGTGCCCCGCCTACCGTCCCGCATTTCTCACAACCGTCGACCCCGCGAAGTCATCCCAGACCTGCGGGAGATCTGCCCCGATCGCATGTGTAGTAATCACACGCGAATTGCGGGTGAGGGACTCTATCGAAAGCGGCGCTGCGCACTTACATTATTCATTTCGTTAATGCGACGTCAATACGCAACGGTTTAATACCAAGAGGAACAAGTCACAATGTCTGTAACAATCACGACCAAAAATCTTGCCACTATCGTGGCCGCCGCGGCTCTATCCGTGACGGCGCCAACCGCGTCTTCGAATGACGAGCTCATCCGGTTGTCTCAGAACGACGAGAATTGGGTGATGCAATGTAAGGATTATGCGTGCACGCACTTCAGCAAAATGACGGATATAGACGCGGGCAATGTCGAGCGGCTCCGGCCCGCATGGAGCTTTTCGACCGGCGTGTTGCACGGTCACGAGGGTAGCGCGCTGGTGGTGGACGGCATCATGTATATCCACACGCCATTCCCCAACAATACTTTCGCTTTCGATCTTGAGAGACCCGGCGAGATCCTATGGGAGCACAAGCCCAAGCAGGACCCGGCGGCGCGCGCGGTGGCCTGCTGCGACGTCGTCAACCGCGGTCTGGCCTACGCCGATGGCAAGATCTTCAAGACCCTATTGGACCGCCACATCGTCGCGCTGGACGCCAAGACCGGAAAAGAGATCTGGAAGATGGAGAACTCAGATGTCAAGGTCGGCTCGACGCTTACCATCGCACCCTTCGTCATGAAGGACAAGGTTCTGGTTGGATCGTCAGGCGCTGAGCTCGGGGTGCGCGGATATGTCACCGCCTACGACCTCGACACCGGCGAGATGAAGTGGCGCTGGTACGCCACTGGCCCCGATAAGGAGATGGGCCTGGCAGCGGATTTTAATAGTAAAAACCCGCATTACGGACAAAAAGGATTGGGCCTCAAGACCTGGGAAGGAGACACTTGGAAGATCGGCGGCGGCACCAATTGGGGCTGGTATGCCTACGACCCCAAGCTCGACATGTTCTATTACGGCTCCGGCAATCCGGCCCCCTGGAACGAGACCATGCGCCCCGGCGACAACAAATGGACCATGACCATCTTTGGGCGCGACGCGGATACCGGGCTCGCCACGTTCGGTTATCAAAAGACACCCCATGACGAGTGGGACTACGCCGGCGTCAATGTCATAATGCTCTCCGATCAGGCGGTGAATGGCAAGATAACGCCGCTTCTCACCCACCCGGATCGCAATGGCATCATTTACACCCTAAACCGGGAGACCGGGGACCTGGTATCGGCGAATAAGATCGACGATACGGTCAACTGGGCCAAGAAGGTTGACCTCAAGACCGGCCTCCCGATCCGGGACCCGGAATACGCCACGCGCATGGACCACCGGGCCAAGAACATCTGCCCTTCCGCGATGGGTTATCACAATCAGGGACTTGATTCCTATGATCCGGAGAAGGAGCTGTTCTTCCTCGGGGTGAATCACATCTGCATGGATTGGGAGCCCTTTATGCTTCCCTACCGCGCGGGCCAGTTCTTCGTCGGGGCGACGCTCTCGATGTACCCGGGTCCCAAGGGCGGCACGAAGGGGGATCTCGGCCAAGTCAAGGCATACAACGCCGTGACCGGCGAGTTCGCGTGGGAGGAGATGGAGCCCTTCTCCGTGTGGGGAGGCACCCTGGCGACCAAGGGAGATCTGGTTTTCTATGGGACGCTGGATGGTTTCATCAAGGCGCGCGACTCCCGCAACGGCAAACTGCTCTGGCAATTTAAGCTACCTTCGGGTGTCGTCGGCCATCCCATCACCTACAAACATAGCGGGATCCAGTACGTCGCCATCTACTACGGCGTCGGTGGGTGGCCGGGGGTGGGGCTGGTCTTCGATCTCAAGGATCCAACCGCCGGGCTCGGGGCAGTGGGCGCTTTTGCGAACCTGCAAAAGCACACGCAGATGGGCGGCGGTGTGATGGTCTTCTCCCTGGATGGTGAAGGCCCTTACACCAGGATGGCGGACAGCG
>JBOIDT010000108.1:0-11076 GCA_050740755.1 Gammaproteobacteria bacterium | reverse complement strand
GCGGCCGCGCCTGAAAGGGCGTGCCCTGCTGATCCGCTATGCCGACGATTTCATCATTGGTTGTGAGCTGGAAGAGGATGCCCGCCGGCTCATGGAAGTTCTGCCCAAGCGAATGGGCAAGTATGGATTGAGCCTGCACCCGGAAAAGAGCCGGCTGGTGCGCTTCCACCGGATGCTCAAGGACGGCCCGGCGGACCCGGAGAATGGGGCATTCGATTTCTGGGTTTCACTCACTATTGGGGGAAGAGTCATCGAGGCTACTGGATCATCAAGCGGCGCACCATGAGCCAACGCCAGCGGAGGGCGCTGAAGGGACTCTGGGAGTGGTGCAAGACGCACCGCCACGACCGGGTGCGAGAGCAGCACGTCAGTCTGTGCCGGAAGCTACGGGGCCTGTACCAATACTATGGGATACGGGGCAACTCGGAAGCGCTGAAGGCCTTATATGGAGAAGTGGTGAAGATGTGGAAGAACTGGCTGGGGCGACGTAGCCAAAAATCGAGGCTGACCTGGAAGGACTACCAGCGATTGCTGGAACGGCTGCACTTGCCCGAAGGATAATCCATTGGTTGATATAAACCAACGCTTCGGGACAGCGAATCGTTCGATCCGAGGAACCGGATGCGTGAATTGCGCACGTCCGGTTCTGTGGGGGGCCGGAAGGGAAACCGACTGGTCTACCCGACAACCAGTGAATACGGGAATGAATGCAACCGGCCTCCAAGGCGCGTTCGGCGCACGATTACGGTGGTGCCGCACAACAGACACGGAAACCGCTGAGCTCACGGTCATCCAGAGAGCGGTAGTTGCGGCTGGCGGCGCGGCAGCCAAGCTGCTCGGACGCCCACGACCCGCCGCGCTCCACGCCATCATCACCCCCGCCCTCCGAGGCGGAACCATCGCGCGGGGCGCCCTTGTACCTATCGTGCCAAGCATCCTCAACCCACTCATCCACGTTGCCTGTGGTGTCGTACAGGCCCCAGGGGCTGGCACGGAAACTACCTACCGGTGCCGTCCTGGGGCTACTGCAGTTGGCCTTGTTCTCCGCAAACTCCTGTCCCCACCAATAGGCCGTCTCGGTTCCGGCACGGGCGGCGTATTCCCACTCGGCCTCGGTCGGCAGGCGGTAAGACTTGCCGGTCTTGTCCCTCAGCCAGCGCAGATACGCCTTCGCATCGTACCAGCTAACGTTGATGACCGGGCGCTCAAACCGTCCCCAACCCTGGTCAGAGGGGTAATTGATACCGCTTTCCCCCCGCCGCCGTTGACTCCACACGTAATAGTCATACTGGAGGAAGGTCACCTCATGTTTGCCCATCGTAAACGGCTGCGCGATGCTAACCTCGTGTGCGGGGGTTTCCTCCTCCTGGCAAAAGAATACCGTGTCATCGCGCCCCTCCACGCAGCCCATGGTGAACTGTCCCTTTGGGATGACGACCATTTCCGGCAAAGGAGCGTGCATCCCCAGCGCCCATAGAGGCTTGATGAGGGCGTACCCAAACGGCAGGTTGTTTTCATTGGCCCACCAGGCGGATTCGCTGAATACCCCGAGGACGCCTGCCAGCAAGAGCAGCTGTGCCCCCGCTTTCCAGCGACTCCAGGTCAGGAAACGGCCTTCCTCACTGCGCCTGCGGACGCGCAGCCGCCGATATCGCCGGAGGTCGCGCCAGCCCGCGAGATTCCACCAGCGGCCCAGGAGCCTGCTCTGCAACCACTGCTCGGTCTGGAGCTTGAGCTGCTGGCGATGGAGGTCGCGGTCGCGGTTGGCTTCGATGTGCTCATACAGCGTCGGCCAATAGCCGAGACGCTTGCCGGTTCGTTCGTCCCTGCCGCCGCGGGCGCGGATCAGGGTTTCGTGGATGAGATCGACATAGGGTTGGCCTTGCTCGGTGCTCGTCGTAATCAATCGCAAGGCGCCCTTGTGTGCCTCGCCGCGCAGGTCCGGACGGCGCTCGCCGGAGAGCAGTTGCACCACGCGTTCTCCCTTTTTGTTCGTTGATTTCCTTCTAAGCACCCAAAAGACCAGCCGATTGACTAGCTCCCACAGCCTCTTCTCACGATCTTCGGCCACGAACACGGCCTCCTCGCGCGTGATGCGCTGGCGGGTGTGACGACCTTCGTCATTGATTTGCGTCAGGCGCAGCAACAGTTCCAGCGCCGCTTGCTTGCCATTGGGAACTTCGTGCTGGACCCGTTCCAGCAGAGCATCCGCTTGCGTATTCAAGATACCGGTGATTCCGCCGTGGTCCGAGTACCATTTTCCGCTCAGGCAATTCCCCTCGCGGTTCGCCCACAGGGTCGACAAGGCGTTTTCAACGAGGGGCAAGGCGCCGATCTCATCGCGGGCATCCGCGACGATGGCGGCGCTGACTTCGCTCACGTCCAGCCCGGCGAGGCGCGCCGGTTGTTCAATGACCTCACGCAGACCGTGCTCGGAGATGGTGGGCAGGAAGTAGCGCTTGCAGCCGTTATAGATGGCCTGCAGACGCGGCAGCTCTTCCAGGCGGTCGAGGAAGTCCGCGCGGACGGTGCTGATCAGAAACAGCGGGCATTCGGGATCTTGCAAAGCGTTGGCGAGTAGGGCGTCGAACTGCTTGCACGGCCGGCCTTCCGCAACGGTGAAAAGCTCTTCGAACTGGTCGGCGATTAGCAGGAATGCGGTCTTTTCCTGCTTGAAAGCACGGAGCGCCAAAGCGAGGCTGGATCCGTCCCCTTGCAGTTGTTTCAGGCGGGTAGGCAAGTTGCGTTGCACCGGATCCACGATCAAGCCATGCTCGAAAACCTCGGCGAGGTTGGTGACCGGATCGCTGCCGGGCATCATGGGACCGAGAACCCGCCAGTGCTCGAAGCCGGTGCGGGCCCATAGCGCGCCCCGCTCGATCATGGGCAGCAGCCCGGCGTTGACCAGCGAGGACTTGCCGGCGCCGCTGTTGCCTTCGATCTGCAGCCAGCGGTGGTAGCCGGCGCCACCGCCGCCCTGCATTCTTTCCGGATTGGACTCGCGCTGGTCGCCCAGACCGGCGAGGGCCTCCAGAATCTCCTTGCGCCGTCCAAAGAACAGCCTGGCGTCTCCTCGGCCAAAGGCATTGAGGCCGAGGAAGGGGCAGCCTTCGATGGGCTCGCGGGATTCGATCCGGGTTGTTCGATTTTTAATGGCCTCGATCAGCGCGCTGGGTAAGGGCTCGGTGGGCAACCAGCGGATGGACTGGAACAGGGCGAGCAGCGGCGGCAGGGCTTCCGGCATTGCGCCTTCGATGAGAACGGGAAAGATCGGCAGCCGCGCGGCATCGTCCTGGGGCGACAAGTGCCGCGTCAGCGCGATCTCCACCTCGGCGCCTACCCAGCGCCGCGCCCCGTCACGGCCGATCAGCACGACGAAGGCGAAACACGCCTGCAGGGCCTCCTGCAGGTGCGTCACCCAGCGGTCACCGACCCGGATCGCGTTTTCGTCCTGAAAGACGCTCAGTCCCGCCTGCTCCAGCGCCGACCGCAGGGCGATGCACGCCTCCCGGTCGGTACGGCTGTAGCTGAGGAAGACCTGTTCGGTATGGGCCGGTGCGTCGCGCGGCATGATTGAGCTGTCTTTTAGGGGCAGGCCCCCGTGCCCGCCCAATGGACCGGTGCGTCGTGGGGCACGCTGGAGATGTCTTTATTATGTACAGCCTCTTGCAACCTTCCGCGAGCGTGAGGATTTTTCCCGTGAGGACAAAATGGCTGAGTGGATACGCGATGAAACTCGTCAAGTCGGTAGCACAGAACCAACCGAAGCGCGAGGGGGCATTCGGACATGAATGCTAGGCTGCGAGAAACGTTTACGCAATACGGGAATGGCGGTATACCGGCGGCTCGGTCAGATCCGCCTCCGGTAGCGACCGCCGACCTCGTAGAGGGCCTCGGTGATCTGGCCGAGGCTGCAGTCGCGCACCGTGTGCATCAGCTCGGCGAAGGTGTTGCCGCCGGATCGCACCACGTCCTTCAAGCGCCCGAGCGCCTTCGGGGTCTCGGCGCGATGGCGCGTGTGAAAGCGGCCGAGCTCCGCGATCTGGGCGTCTTTTTCCGCGTCGCTGGCGCGGGTCAAGGCCTTGATCTCTGGCTTTGCCGGGGCCAGAAAGGTGTTCACGCCGGCGATCGGCAGCCTTCCGTCGTGTTTGCGGGCCTCGTAGTCCAGGCCCTGGTCCTGGATCTTGGTGCGCTGATAGAGGCCCTCCATGGCGCCCAGGACACCGCCGCGCTCGCTCAGGCGCTCGAACTCGGTGTACACCGCTTCCTCGACCCGATCCGTGAGTCCCTCGATGTAAAAAGACCCCTGCAACGGGTTCTCGTTGGCGCTCTGCCCCAGCTCCTGGCGGATGATCGTTTGGATCGCGAGCGCCCGGCGGACGGACTCCTCGGTCGGCGTCGTGATGGCCTCGTCGTAGGCATTGGTGTGGAGGCTCTGGCAGTTGTCGGCGATCGCGTAGAGGGCCTCGAGCGTGGTGCGGATGTCGTTGAAGGCGATGTCCTGGGCTTGGAGGCTGCGCCCGCTCGTCTGGACGTGATACTTGAGCATCTGGCCCCGCGGCCCGGCCCCATAGACGTGGCGCAGGGCGCGCGCCCAGATGCGCCGCGCGACCCTCCCGAGCACGGCGTACTCGGCATCCAGGCCGTTGCTGAAGAAGAAGCTCAGGTGCGGCGCGAAGTCGTCCAGCGCCAGACCGCGCGCGAGGAAATACTCGACCAAGGTGAAGCCGTTCGCCAAGGTGAAGGCGAGCTGGGTCACGGGGTTGGCGCCGGCCTCGCCGATGTGGTAGCCGGACACCGAGACGCTGTAGTAGTGGCGCATGCCGTTCTGGATGAGATACGCCTCCACATCACCCATCAGGGAGAGCGCGAACTCGATCGCGAACAGGCACTCGTTCTGGGCCTGGTCCTCCTTCAGGACATCGGCCTGCACCGTGCCGCGGAGGCGCGCGAGGGTGTCGGCCTGGATGCGCGCATAGGTCTCGGGATCGAGGAGCTCGGCGCCCGAGACGCCCAGCAACCCGAGCCCGAGGCCGCCATGACCCGGCGGCAGCGGGCCTCGATAGCTGGGCCGATCCGGGTCGAGGCGTGCCTCGGTCTCCGTCCACCGGCCCGCCTGCCGCAGGTGCTTCTCGACCGCCTGATCGATGGCGGCGTTGAGGTACATCGCGAGCAGCACCGGCGCGGGGCCGTTGATGGTCATCGACACCGAGGTCGTGGGCGCGCCGAGGTCGAAGCCGGAATAGAGTTTCTTCACGTCGTCGAGGGTGGCCACCGACACCCCCGACATCCCGAGGCGGCCGTAGACATCGGGGCTAGTGTCCGGGTCTGCGCCGTACAGCACGACCGGATCGAAGGCCGTCGACAGGCGGGTGGTCTGGGCGCCGCCCGCGAGGTAGTGGAAACGGCGGTTGGTACGCTCCGGACCACCCTCGCCCGCGAACATGCGCGCCGGGGCCTCCAGGTGCCGGCGCGGGTAGACGCCGGCCGTATAGGGGTAGCTGCCGGGCAAGTTCTCCTTGAGGAGGAAGCGCAGCAAGGTCCCCCAGTCCTCGAAGATCGGGACGGCCACCGCCGGGATGGGGACGCCGCTCTGGCTTTCGGTGTCGTTGGCCAGATCCTGGTCCCGGTCCCGCACCCGGTAGACCAGGCGCGCGGCGCGATACCTCGCCGCTTGTTCCGGCCAGGCCCGCAGGAGCTCGCGTCCTTCCTCACCGATTTCAACCAGGGCGGTTTGATAGCCGTCGCGGAGCCAGGCCCTTACCGGGTCTGGGTCGGCCGTGGCCCCGCCGAACTCCGCCAGCGGCGCCGGAATGTCGGGGGCCTCCAGGGCCTCCGAGCTCAAGTAATAGGCCTGGGCCCGCCGTGCGGCCCGTGCCTGTCGCTCGATCGCCTCGCGTTCCTCCCGCCCCTGCCGGGCGATCTCGGAGAGATAACGCAGCCGCCCCTCCGGCAGGATGGAAACCGGTGCTTGGGAAGGCGCGCGGCCGCGCACGGCCAGTGTTGTCCATCGAGGTGTCCACCGATCGGCGCCTCCGAGCGCCGACAAGCGCTCGCACAGGGCGACGAACAAGCGCTCCAGGCCCGGGTCGTCGAAGCGATGCGCCGAGGTGTCGAACACCGCGCCGCCCTCGCTCGAAACGGTCCGCAAGTGGTCTTGCACCGCGCGCAGGGCGTCGGCGGCCCCGGGTTTGTCGCGCTTGTTCAGGACCACGGCGTGCGCGGCGTCGAGCATCTGGATCTTCTCGAGCTGGCTCGGACCGCCATAGTCCGCCATGACATAGACCGCTACGTCGACGAGATCGACGATCTCGGTGTCGCCCTGCCCGGTGCCGGCGGTCTCGATGAGGACCAGATCGAAACCGAGCGTGCGCAGGAATTCTAGGCAGGGGCTCAAGACCGCGCTGGTTGCGAGGTGGCGCCTGCGGGTGGCCATGGAGCGCAGATAGACGCGCGGGTGACACCCGCTGTTCATGGGCAGGCGGTCGGCGAGCAGCGCACCGCCGCTCCTCTGGCGCGTGGGATCGATGGCGATGAGCGCCACCCTCATGGCCGGAAATGCCGCCAGGAACCGCGCGAGCAGCTCGTCGATGACCGTGCTCTTGCCCGAGCCCCCCGGGCCCGTGACGCCCAGGACCGGGCAGGACCGCGCCACGCGCCCCCCCTCCGCGAACCCTGCGCCGCGCTCGATGAGCGACAAGGCGCGGCCGATCGCCGTGTGGTCATCGGGCCCCGCGGGGGGCTCTGGATCCGGTCCCGGCGGTGACCGGCGGGTGCGTTCCAGCAGCTCGCCGACCATGGCCTCCAACCCGAGCCGGACGCCATCCTCCGCCCGGTAGACGCGCTCGACCCCATCCTGCTCCAGCGCTTCCGCCTCCGCCGCGGTGATCGTCGCCCCGCCGCCCCCGAACACCCGGATGTGCCCGGCGCCTTGCGCCCGCAGGCGCTCGACGAGATAGCGGAAGAACTCCACGTGGCCGCCCTGGTAGGAGCTGATCGCGACGCCGTCGACGTCTTCCTGGCAGGCGGCCCGGACGATGTCTTCGACACTGCGGTTGTGGCCCAGGTGGACGACCTCGGCGCCCTGGGCCAGGAGCAGGCGGCGGATGAGGTGGATGGCGGCGTCGTGGCCGTCGAAGAGGCTCGTGGCCGTGATGAAGCGCAGCGGCGCGGCGCGCTCGATGGGCCTTGGGATCCCCTCTTGGGCAGACGTGGACATGGAAAACGCACCCCCCTGCGTAGGACGCCCCGAATGCGCCCCGTGCGCCGTCCACCGTCGGCGTCGGCACACAAGGGCGGGCGGCCAGAGGGCGTGCCTATAGGACCGGTCCGCCGATCCCGCGTTCCGAGCGCGGCATCGACCCGTGGGGTGGTGCCCGCCACGGCGGGTTCCGACCGGGTATCCACCGGGCGCGCTCGGGGGCCCGATGACGCGCTTTCAGGAGCCAAGATGATTCAAACTGGCACGTCATTCCGGCATGGACTGCCGGAATCCAGAGCACATGGACTCGCCGGGACCTCGTGAATATTGAGCTTAATCATGGTCTAATAGTAGACCACCCACTGAACTCGAACAAGCCGGCACCCGTGCTGCGGGGGGACGTGCGCACCCCGCTTTAGTAACCCGTCACGCGTCGATCAAGGCGATCACAGCAGGGCCGTCGCGGACGGCCTCGGCGGGGATGTGTCGGTCGAAGGTCGCTAGAAGCGCCCGGAGCCAAGGCCAGAAGATAGAGATCCGTCACTCGGGAGGGCGTGAGAAGGTCCGGGCGAGCGAGATGGGCGGCATCGAGCAGAGAAATGTCGTCGGCGCAGAACTCGTGGCGCGGGTCGGCGCAAAAAGCCTGCAAGACCTCCCGTACGGCGCGGGCCGTGCCGAGACGGTTGGGATAGGCGCTCTGGCTGGCGACGCGCATGACCCCGTTCTGGACCAGCGGGCACGTCAGCCACCGTACGTCGGGGGCGCGCTCCGCCCATTGGTGGGCGGCCTCGTGGAACACGTGCCGTGGGTCAAGCAGCGCCAGCAGCGTGTTGACGTCCAGCAGATAGCGGTTCAATCCGTCTCTTCCAGCAGTGCCCTCACCACCTCGGGGGTGACCGTGCCGGCGCCCTCGCGGACGGGGAACAGGCGAATGCCGTTTCTGACCTCCGCGGGTTGCGACGGCCCGAGGCCACGGCGGATCAATTCGGAAATCACCACGCCTAGCGGTTGTCCCCGCCGCCGCGACAACGCGCGGGCCGCTTGCAGAACGTCATCATCGAGATTGAGGGTGGTGCGCATGAATGCAAAGCATCACGCATCACGCATCCTGCGTCAAGTGCGGTGCGCCGCGGGTAGGGTCAGCGATCGTCTTTCGCCTCAAGCGCCTCGATGGGCACGCGGCGCTACCGATCCCACGGGCCCAGGAGCCCATTCCACCGGTTCACGACCTCGCAGAAGACCTCGGCCGTGCGTTCGGCGTCGTAGATCGCGGAGTGGGCTTCCTTGTCGTTCCAGGAGAGCCCGGCCGCCTCGACGGCCCGCGACAGCACGGTCTGACCGAAGGCGAGGCCGGCGAGCGTGGCCGTATCGAAGGTCGAGAAGGCGTGGAAGGGGTTGCGCTTGATGCGGTTACGGGTCACGACGGCCTTGACAAAGGATAAATCGAAGGCCGGATTGTGACCGACCAGGATGGCGCGCGTGCAGCGGCTCGCGGCCACCGCCTCGCGCACGAACTTGAACACCGTCTCCAGGGCCTCGCTTTCGGGGACCGCGAAGCGGAAGGGGTGATGGGGGTCGATGCCGGTGAACTCCAGCGCCGCCGGTTCGAGGTTGGCGCCGGGGAAGGGCTGCACGTGGCAGGCGACGGTCTTATCGCGCCGCCACCGCCCGTTGCGGTCGGGCACGACCGTGACCGCCGCGATCTCCAGAAGTGCGTCGGTCATGGGATTGAACCCCGCCGTCTCGACGTCCACGACCACCGGCAGGAACCCGCGGAAGCGCTGGGCGATGCGGGTCTTGTTTTCCAGGTCAACGCCCATGGACGAGGCTCCAGCGGCACTCCGCACCGGCCCTGAAGGGGATGACGACGCCGTCGCCGAAGGGCAGGCTCGCAGGCACCCGCCAGGGTGTCGGCGCGAGCGTGATCGTGTCGGGATTGGGTGGCAGGTCGTAAAAGGCCGCGCCGAAGGTGCTCGCGAATGCTTCGAGGCGGGGAAGCCCGCCGGCTTGCTCGAAGGCCTCGGCATATAGCTCGATGGCCGCATGAGCGGTATAGATCCCGGCGCACCCGCAAGGAGTTTCTTTGGCGCTGCGTCCGTGCGGCGCGCTGTCGGTTCCCAGAAAGAACTTCGGGCTGCCGCTCCGCGCGGCCTGCACCAGTGCCTGGCGATCCTCCTCTCGTTTCAAGAGTGGCAGGCAATAGTGGTGAGGGCGCAGGCCGCCGTCGAATAGGGCATTGCGGTTCATGAGGAGGTGGTGAGCCGTGATGGTCGCGGCCAGCCGCTCGGGACCTTGGAGCACGAAGTCTACCGCGTGTTTCGTGGTGATGTGTTCCAAGACGATCTTCAACCCCGGAAAGCGTTCCAGGAGGTCGCTGAGCAGCCGTTCGATGAAGACCCGCTCCCGATCGAAGGCATCGACCTCCGGATCGACGACCTCGCCGTGTACCGAGAGCGGCATCCCGTAGGTTTCGAGTGCCGAGAGCACACGAGACACGCGGCGGAGGTCCGTGACGCCGTGCGCGGAGTGGGTCGTGGCCCCGGCGGGGTAGTATTTGACGGCATGGATGAGGCCGCTGGCCCTGGCCCTATGGACCTCCTCGGGCGTCGTCTCCGCGGTGAGATAGAGGGTCATGAGCGGCTCGAAGCGCGTGCCGCGCGGTACGGCCGCCCGGATGCGCTCGCGATAGGCGAGCGCCTGTGCCGCAGTGGCGATGGGCGGCTGGAGGTTGGGCATAACAAGCGCCCGCGCAAAGCGCAGGGCGGTGTCGGGTACGACCGCGGCCATCTCCGCCCCATCGCGGAGATGGACATGGAAGTCGTCGGGGGCGCGCAGGGTCAGTGGCATGGGGTAATAGAAGCATCCGTGCCCGTCAGCCGTCACATCTCAATTGCCGAGCCCCTCTTTTTCAGCTCCTCGATGTCCGAAGGCACCTCACCGCGCCTGAGCATGCGCTGAAAAACCGCGTACACGTCGGTCTTTGCGCCCGCCTTGCGCAACGTGGCCTCGTCATTGAGCCAGGCGTAGACGATGATGCGTGCCGGTTGGCTGCTGAAGCGAAAGAACAACCGGTAGCGCGGCGGCAGCCCACGCTTGACGCGGCGCCAATGTGCGCAGTCGGGCCCGAGGCTGTGCCCCACCCGGAATTCGGAATGATCGGGGTTCGACGGGACGAGCTCCGTGATGGCGTTGTATACGGTAGCGAGTAGCACCGTCGTTGGGTGACGACCGTAGTCTTGGGGATCTTTCGCACGCAGCCGCTCGACCTCTTCCTTCAGCGCCCGCAGTCGCTCGGCGAACGGCTCGAACGCGTAGAGCCGCCACCCGTGGTACAGCTTCACTCGCTGGCAACGCCTCTTACGAGTGCGCCGATCTCCTCGAGCAGTCGCGCGTCTAGCGGCCGGATCCGATCGGGATGCTCGCGCATCTGTTCCTCGAGAAACCCGAGGAAGGATGCCATTACCGGGTCGAACGATTCCGCTTTCTTACCGCGCGCTTTGCGCGTCGCTTTTGCCGAAAGTAGCACCTGACCTTCGGCGAGGATCGTGGCTTGGACCTCGCCATCGAACTCCGGGTGCGCCTTGAAGAAGGCCGCGTCGAGCCGGATACCTTTCGAATTCCCGACCGGAGTGACCTTGCCTGAGTAGCGTTCCTGAGCTTGAGCCATGGCACACCTCGGTGTAAGTCCTCTTGTAAGCACAACATACACCCCCGCGGCTCCGTAGTGCAAGCGTGGATAGACGGCTCGCGCCTAGCCCGCATTTCTCGTGCGCCGTGCAAAGGCACGGTCTTTCAGCGGGTGCGAACCCCGCCCGGCAACTTTCGCTCCAGCCGGTAGCAATCGGAGCAGTCGTGGTGGTAACGAAGCGGCTGAA
>JBOIDT010000107.1:0-11244 GCA_050740755.1 Gammaproteobacteria bacterium | reverse complement strand
AGATGTTTGATCTCCGGGTGCAGCCGTAGAATAAGCGAGGCAGCCTCCGGCGTATAACGGGCCTTCAAGCCGGGTCTTTCCCGAATACCTCGTCCCCATCGGTGACCCACCGCTCCGCCTGGCCTTCGGCGATCGAGCGGCGCAGTGATCGCATCGCCTGCCGATCCGCGAGCACCTCGATGGTCTCCAGGAGACCCGCGTAGTGATTGGGGCTCAACAGCACCGCCACCGGAACACCGCCGCGCGTGATGGTCAGGACCTCATCCTTCTCATCGATCTCCCGGATCAGGTGCAGGAGCCGGTTTTTTGCCTCCGTCACCGGGAGGAAATGGCTCGATTGGTTCATGCTCGCCGCTCGTGAATGGCCGTATAAATAGTCATTTTAGTAGCCATTCACGGCGACGTCAAACGACGCTCGCTGACCCGGGGGCGCGGGTGGAAGACCACGGCGCGATGCGAGCCTGGAAGCTCTCATAGACGTCTTTCCTTCGTCCTGCGTAATGAACTTCCACGCAGGGCAGGCATCGCGATCATTGATCTGGTAAAGAACGCGATAGCCCAGGCAATTCAGAAGTTGTACCCGGTCTCGTTGTGCACGCCGATGTCCAATCCCTCGGTTTCTTGCTCGTGGCTTACGCGCAGACCGACCGTCAGTTCCAGGAGCTTGAGAAGGATGAACGTTACCGTCCCACACCACGCGATGGCCGCCCCGATACCGATCAGCTGGGTCTGTACTTGCTGGCCCATGGTGATGCCTTCGGCAAAGCCCACCCCGCCATACTCCGAAGCAGCAAACACCCCGGTGAGCGTCGTGCCGACCATCCCCCCGACCCCGTGCACCGGGAAGACATCGAGCGAATCGTCCACGGTAAGCGTTCGTTTCATGAAGTTCGTGGCAATGAAGCACACGACTCCGGCCAGGCCGCCGATGGCGACCGCCCCTAAGGGCCCGACAAAACCCGAGGCCGGCGTAATGCTGCCAAGGCCGGCCACCATCCCCGTGACAATACCGAGCACGCTCGGCTTGCCGTAACGGAGCCATTCGCTCACCATCCAGATCAGCGCTGCGGTTGCGGCGCCCAGATGGGTGACCAACATGGTCATGCCGGCGGTGCCATCGGCCGCCAGGGCGCTTCCGGCATTGAAGCCGAACCAGCCGACCCACAGCATGCAGGCACCGGCCACGGTCATGGGCAGATTATGCGGGAGCATCGGGCCGTGCGGGAATCCGCTGCGCCGCCCAAGC
This sequence comes from Gammaproteobacteria bacterium, assembly GCA_050740755.1. Lineage (GTDB taxonomy): Bacteria > Pseudomonadota > Gammaproteobacteria > JACCXJ01 > JACCXJ01 > JACCXJ01. Next base: position 9,998 of record JBOIDT010000107.1, on the reverse strand, counting down.
ACGAGCGCCGCTACCAGGGCCGCCACCCCGGCGTTGATGTGGACCACAATGCCGCCGGCAAAGTCCATCACGCCGCGCTGCTGTAGCCAGCCGCCGCCCCATACCCAGTGGCATAGCGGTACGTACACGAGGAGCAGCCAAAATAGGCTAAACAGCAGCACTGCGGGGAATTTCATCCGCTCGGCGAATGCACCGACCACCAGTGCCGGGGTGATGATGGCAAATGTCATTTGAAACATCGCAAAGACCGTCTCGGGTATCGATCCCTTCACGGTCCCGACTTCGATCCCCGACAGCAAGGCCCTGCCCAAACCCCCGATCCAGGCATGAAATGCCGCCCCGTCCTCGAAGGCCAGGCTGTACGCGATCCCTGCCCATGCGATAGAGACCACGCAGGTGATGGCAAAGCATTGCATCAACAACGACAGCGCATTCTTGCTGCGCACGAGCCCACTATAAAACAAGGCCAGCCCCGGGAGGGTCATGAACAACACCAAGACGGTGGAGGTCAACATCCAAGCGGTGTTAGCCATGTTGAGGTCTGTAGCCTCACCGGATGCCTGAACACCAAGCGGAAGCGCGGCCAGGAGGAGCAAGAGGGCGGGCGTAGCGAAAGCTTGTCGGGAACGTGTCATCGGTGTGCCTCCCGCGGATAAAGGGACAAAGGCTCAAAGCCCTTCGTGTTATTGCATGGAGTGGATCCGGCAGGAAGCAATGGAAAAGCCATGTCCACTCGTTAAGGGCGCCGACCGCCCTGTGGGCTCGAAGATCACCGCTGCCCGTCATGGTACCCGCATGGCCACAGCGCAACAAGATCGAAATACTGTTCACAGCCCCAACCCTCCCTGCCCCTTGCTTCCCCCGGCAACGGCAGCCGCGGCCGACCCCGCGGCGGGACAGAGGCTCCGGGCCGACGGCCTATCGGCGCCGTTCGGGCTGCAATGGACACGGTCGAGGACGTCCCTGCACCGCCCGCACCCGCGAAGCCGCCAGGGGCCGTAGCAAGCACGCCACCCGGAAGACCCGCCGACACACTATCGCTGCCGCGCGGTTAGAATGCCCATCTTCACCATGTGCACAGGGCCGTAAGCCCCCGTCGCTCCAGGCATTGCGGACGTGTTTGCCGTCCGGCGGTGGCCGCCCACGCCGGCGCTGAAGGCCGAGGGCGAGTGGGCCGCCGCCCTTGCGCGTGAAGATCTGGGTCACGCCCCCGATCGCCTCCGAGCCGGCAGCCGTCAAGTCGATGGGCGCCTTGAGGCGACAGCTCACGGTCACCGCGCCGCGATGAAACAAAGCGAAACATGGCGATACGCCAGCGAAAGGATCGAGGCTACCGGCGGCGTTATCATAGCCGCCGTGTCAAACTCAATCTCGAAGGAGAAATCACATGACCCCGTGGATCAAGCAATTACTGGTGGGCCTCTGCGGAGCTGCCCTAGTCGCGACCGCCGCGACCGCCTTTGCCGATCGCGAACACCGCGGCGAAGGCTTTCATGGCTGTAGCAAATCCTGGATGCACGATGACATGGCGCGCGCCGAGTTTCGGGCGAAACGAGTAGAACGGATCAGCACGGAGCTGGGCCTGAACGATGCGCAGAAGCAGAAGCTGTCGACCTTCTTCGACAAGCTTTCCGAGCAGCACAAGGCGACGAGGGGCGGCTCGAAGGGTCGCCATGAGGGGATTCAGTCGCTCATCGAGGGCACCCGCTTCGATCGCGAGCGCGCACAGGCATTCTTGAACGAGAAGGCCGCTAGTCTACAGAGCAACGGCCCGGAGCTGATCGCGGCCGCGGCCGATCTCTTCGACAGTCTCAACGCCGAGCAGCAGCAGAAGGCCCGCGAGTTCCTGGAGCGGCGCCATGGTCACCGGGATCACCGCCCCATGGCCGACCCGGCGGGCTAGTTTCTGCATCCCCTTGCGCGACGGCCCGGCGTGCCGGGCCGTCGCTGTTTTTCGCCTCACGGAGCTGCGAGAATGTGCCATGTCCCGTATCCTGCTCATCGACGACGACCAGCAGCTCGCGGCGCCGCTGGCAGTTTATTTCCGACGTTTCGGAGTCGACTTGGCGAGTGCCACGCTTCCTAGCGTCGGCCTCGCGCGGCTGCGCACCGAACCCTTCGACGCGGCGATCCTCGATGTCATGATGCCCGAGATGGACGGATTCGAGCTGTGTCGCATCCTTCGCAAGGAGAGCGACATTCCCATCATCATGCTGACCGCCCGCGGTGAGTTGCCGGACCGCGTCGCAGGACTCGAGATCGGCGCCGACGATTATCTCGCGAAACCCTTCGAGCCGCGCGAGCTGGTGGCACGGATCCAGTCCATCTTGCGTCGGGAGCGGCGCGGGGCCCCGCGGCAGCGGCTCGCTTTCGACGGTATCGAGATCGATCTGGAACGCCGGGAGGTGCTGCGGAACGGCGAACCCATCCATCTCACCGGCACCGAGCTCGAGCTTCTCAAGCTGCTCGCATCGGAGCCAAAAAAGGTCTTCAGCCGCGATGAGATACTGAACCGTCTGCGTGGTACCGATGCCGATCTCTATACCCGTGCCGTGGACATCCTGGTGAGCCGCTTGCGCAGGAAGCTCGAGCCGCTCGATTGCATCCGGACCCTGCGGAACGCCGGCTATACCTTCGCCGGGGCGCGCAGGTGAGGGCATGGCTCCAGCGTTTACGGCGCTCCCTCAGCCTGCGGCTCACGCTCCTGTTTCTGTGCCTCGCGGTGGTGCTCGCCGTGGTGTTCCTCTACGGACTGAGACTCGCGCTGTCACGCAATTTCCACGACGTCATGCGGCCCCATATCGAGCATCATATCGATGCCCTCGCCGCCGAGATCGGGACCCCGCCCAGCATCGAGCGGGCACAGGCGCTGGTCGCGCGCCTGCCTCTGCAGATCATTATCCGAGGGCCGAGGGTCAATTGGCCGTCGCATGCCGACAGCGATACAGACTACCCGATTGGCCGTGCCCACGGCAGGCTACACCCACCGGTGCACGTGCGCGTGCTGGCCGACGGGCACCGCATCATGTTTCGTTTTCCGAAGCCCGATCGCGAAGGCCGACCGGCGATCATCGGGGCCATCACCTTAGCGGTACTGCTGCTGCTGACCGCGGCGAGCTATTGGCTGGTGCGGCGCCTGTTCCTGCCGCTGGATGACATCCGCGCCGGGGCCATCCGCTTCGGAAGCGGTGATTTTTCGCAGCCGATCCCGAAGCGCCGCGACGACGACCTCGGCGATCTCGCCTCCGAGATCAACGCCATGGCCGTGGACATCCGGCGGATGCTGGATGCCAAACGTCAGTTGCTGCTGGCCATCAGCCACGAGCTGCGATCGCCCCTCGCCAGGGCCCGCATCAACACCGAGCTGCTTGCGGAGTCCGGCGAGCGCGACGCCCTGCTGCGGGATCTGGCCGTGATGCGCGATCTGATCGAGAAGTTGCTCGAGGGCGAACGTCTGAACGACCGTCACGCCGCCCTGTATCCCGAACCGATCGATCTCAACGCGCTCGTCGACGAGACCGTAGCCGACGCGCTTGGTGAAGGCAGACTCGAGATCGAGCTTGCACCACGATTACCAACCCTGATGCTGGATCGAACTCGGCTGCAACTGCTGTTGCACAACCTGATCGACAACGCCCTGCGCCACGGCCGCGAGGCCGCCAAGCCGCCGATCGTGATGACTGCAATCGAGGCCCATCGCCTCCGACTGTCGGTACGGGACTTCGGTCCGGGTGTCGCGGCTGCGCATTTGACACAGTTGGTGGAGCCGTTCTACCGTACCGATCGAGCACGCACCCCCGGCCGCGGCGGCGTCGGCCTCGGGCTCTATCTCTGCCGCCGGATCGCCGAAGCACACGGCGGCACGCTGAGCCTGCGTAACGCCCACCCGGGCCTCGAGGTGGTGGTCTCCTTACCGTGGCAAGATGCCCCGGAGCGGGCCAAACATACCGAGCAGCACAGATTGTGAGATGGGCAGGGTTCAACGCTCGGCGAAAAACGGAAGGTATCGGGCCAACCGCTTCACCGCGCGCTTACTGAATCAGCCCCTCCGCCTTCATCGCCTCCTGTACCTTCGGCCGTTGCACGACACGCGACATGAAGGCGCGCAGTTTGGGCCAGGGACCTAGATCGATATGGTGCATGTGACTCCAGTTGGTGATGGTAAACAGGTAGGCATCCGCGGCGCTGAACAGGTCCCCGGTGAGGTGGGCCCGGTCCGTGAGCGCGGCCTCGACGATGGCGAAGCGCTTTCCCAACTGAATCTTGGCGGCATCCTTGGTTTGCGCAAGCGCCTGCGCATTCCATAACGGGCCAAAGCCCTTGTGGATTTCGGTGGCGATGAAATTGATCCATTCCATGTAGTGGTAGCGCGCCAAGGTGCCCGGCTTCGGCGCCAAGCCCGCTTCCGGCTTCTGGTCGGCGATATACTGCACGACGACGCCCGCCTCCGTGAGCAGGCTTCCATCATCCAGTATCAGCGCCGGCACGTATCCCTTGGGATTGATTTTGGTATAGTCCCCGCCTGCTGCGGTTTTCTTCTGACCAAGGTCCACTTGCTCGGTCTCGAATTGCAGTCCCGCTTCGCAAAGAACGATGTGCGGCGCCAGCGAGCAGGCGCCCGGTGAATAATAGAGTTTCATGGTCGGTCCTTAAATCAATGGAATGGCTGTGGCATGAGGGCACGGGTGCTGATATACAACGAGATCCGTCGAATGTTTCGCTCGGTCAAGCAACCTTGCCCGATGAGTGCGCTGGCGGCGATGCTTGTAACCTTGCCGGCGCCTGCGGCGCCCTTTGTCTGACGGTCATCGATCTCGCCAGAAACAAGGGAACGATAGGATATTTGACGCGGTTCCGCAAGCGTAGTGCCTTCGCGGTGGGGGGCGGGGGAGTGATTCGGTCTCCTTCCTCATCGCTTCAGCCGATATCCCGTTTTGAAGATCCAGCTCACCACCGCCAGGCTGACCACGAAGAATGCCAAGGTCATCGCGAGGCTCACACCCACGCCGACATCCGCGCTCTCGTAGAAGCTCCAGCGGAAGCCGCTGATTAAATATACGACCGGATTGAACAGGGTAACCGTGCGCCACGCCGGCGGCAGCATGTCGATCGAATAAAACGCGCCGCCCAGAAAAGTCAGGGGCGTGACGATCAGCATGGGGATGAACTGGAGTTGTTCGAAACCGTTGGCCCAGACGCCGATGATGAAGCCAAACAGGCTGAAGGTCACCGCCGTCAGCACCAGGAAGGCGATCATCCACAGTGGGTGCAGGATTTGGATCGGTACGAACAGATTCGCCATCGCCAGGATGATCAGGCCGAGGATGATCGATTTGGTCGCGGCGGCCCCGACGTAGGCCAGTACGATCTCAAGAGAAGACACCGGCGCGGACAGCAACTCGTAGATCGTGCCAGTGAACTTGGGGAAGTAGATGCCGAACGAGGCGTTGGAAAGGCTCTCGGTGAACAGCGACAACATGATCAGCCCCGGCACGATGAAGGCGCCGTAGCTCACGCCGTCCACCTCCGTCATGCGCGACCCGATCGCCGCGCCGAAGACCACGAAGTAGAGTGAGGTAGTGATCACAGGCGCCACCACGCTCTGCCACAGGGTGCGCTTGAACCGCGCCATCTCGAACCTGTAGATGGCCCAGACCCCATAGCGATTGAACGCGGGCACCTTCATTTCCGGGTTCATCGCTGGACCCATTCGCGGTCGCTGACCAGGCTCACGAAGATGTCCTCCAGCGAGCTCTGGTGCGTGTTGAGGTCCTTGAATCCAATTCCCAGATCGTTCATTCGCCGCAGCAGCGACGGGATGCCGGTGCGCTCCTCGTTGGTGTCGAAGGTGTATTCCAACTCGTTCCCGCCGGCGTTCAGCACCAGGCGCCAGTCGGCCAGCTCGGCGGGGATCGCCGCCATCGGTTCCTGCAGATTGAGCGTCAACTGCTTCTTGCCGAGCTTCTTCATCAGCTCGGTCTTCTCCTCGACCAGGATCAGCTCGCCCTTGCTGATCACACCGATCCGGTCGGCCATCTCCTCGGCTTCCTCGATGTAGTGCGTGGTGAGGATGATTGTTACGCCGCTTTCGCGCAGACTGCGCACCAGCGCCCACATGTCGCGCCGCAACTCGACGTCCACACCGGCCGTCGGCTCGTCGAGGAACAGGATCTGCGGCTCGTGCGACAACGCCTTCGCGATCATCACGCGCCGCTTCATGCCACCCGACAAGGTCATGATCCTGTCATTCCGCTTGTTCCACAAAGACAGGTCGCGCAGCACCTGTTCGATGTGGGCAGGGTTCGGCGCGCCCCCGAACAGGCCACGGCTGAAGCTCACCGTTGCCCACACCGTCTCGAACGAATCGGTAGTCAACTCCTGCGGCACCAGGCCAATCTTCGAACGCGCCGCGCGATAGTCGCGGACGATGTCGTGGCCGTCCGCGATCACCACCCCCTCGGTCGGCGTGACGATCCCGCAGACGATGCTGATCAGCGTCGTCTTGCCCGCGCCGTTGGGGCCGAGCAGGGCGAAGATCTCGCCTCGGCGGATCTCCAGATCGATGCGCCTCAGCGCCTCGAGTCCCGAATCGTAGGTTTTTGTCAGCTTGGAAACGAAAATAATCGGCGGCATCGGTACGACTTTAGCGCAATCGCCAGACGACTCGCGCCCGTGCGCCGGTCGCTCGGCGAGGAGTCAGGGACTTCCCTCCGCTCGCGATCAGGGTGCGGCTTCAACGAGGGATCCGTGCTACATCGGTGAATTTCCTATCCTTTTCCACGATCCACGGGTTGTCGTTTCGCCGAAATCGCGCGACGCATTGGCAAAGGCGCTGGACCGAACACGCCGCAAGTGCAAGCATCCGTAAGAAGACATGCCGCCGGTGGCCGCAGCGCTTGGTGACTCAAGGAAACCCCCAACACCACCGGACGGGTCATGTTGGGGTTCGTAACTCGATGCTAATCCGCCGAGCGGCCGGGAGGCGCGGCAAGGACCGACACCGCCTCAGAACGGCAGAATCCGTGGAAAGCCATGGATCTACAAGTCTGATTGCCGCCCGTCGGTCCGTCTTGAGATCAGGGTCACCCTGGGCCGAGTAGACGTCTTGGCGATGCATACGTGGTGCCTGCATTCGGGGCAGCAATACTCCTGAGTATCCTTATGAGACCTCGGCCTCTCGAGCTCGACGCGGAACACGCAACCGCAAGAGCCACAAGTCTGGTGGATCTCGCTATTGGGGGAGAACGTGGGTCCGGCTTCAGCGGTCATCATCGGCGTTTCTCATCGCTTTGCGGCGACAGCAGCGGGGGCACTTCAACATGAAGCGGCACGACGGGCAGGGAGACCGGTCGCCGTGTAGGAGCGCGGCCACTAATAGTTGCCGCGCCACCCCCCTCCTTTACCGCCACCGCCGCGCTGCTGATACCCACCGGCCGCTTCGCGCGGTTTCGCTTCGTTGACCTTGATATTGCGCCCATCCATCAGCGTCTTGTCGAGTGCGGTGATAGCCGCTCTCGCGCCATTATTGTCCATCGTAACGAATCCAAAGCCACGGGATTCACCGGAGTACCGATCGGTGAGGAGATCGACGGTGTCGACCTCACCATGCTGCTCGAACAGCTTGCGGATCTCCTCTTGGGTTACCCGCGGAGACAGATTTCCGACATAGATTTTCGTAGGCATTGCAAATAGCTCCCTATCCGCTCGAAATGCGGATGAAACTGAACCGATGTCAATGTTTGGAGTGATCGCCCTATCGTTGGCGGCTCCGGCTTGGGCGCAGGGTATATAGGGTGAGGATTTCAGGTAGGGAGCGGCAACCGACGCACGCTATGTCCACGAGGCAAATCACCAGATGCCCGACTGACGCCTGGGTGTACAGTAGCACGTTACGAGCACTTGTTCCAGCGACGGCGCGTGCTCCAATCGGCATCGGATCGTGCCCCCGGGGCAGGATGGATCCCGAGGGGGTGCTTACGGTGCCTGGGTGGCCGGTGGGCCCTTGGCGGCTGCCGGTTCATCGGTGAGCGCCGTTGCGCTCTCGATCACGATAAGGGTTACCGGCGCGTTCTGGTGAGGGCCACGGTTCGTGGTGGGCACCTTCCGGATCTGGTCGACCAGGTCCAGGCCCTCGACGACCTCGCCGAAGACGCAGTAGCCGAAGCCGCCGGGCGTGGCTGCGGTGTGATCGAGGGCGGCGTTGTCCGCGACATTGATGAAGAACTGCGCGGTGGCCGAGTGGGGATCGCCGGTGCGAGCCATGGCGAGCGTGCCGCGGCTGTTCTTCACGCCGTTGCCGGCCTCGTTCTGGATCGCGGCATGGGTCGGCTTCTGCGCGAAATCGGCCGTGAAACCACCGCCTTGGATCATGAAACCATCGATGACCCGATGAAAGAGGGTACCGGCGTAGAAACCCTCGTTGACGTATTGCAGGAAGTTCGCGACGGTCTTGGGCGACTTGTCGGGATACAGCGCGACCACGATGTCACCCATGCTGGTCTTGAGCTGCACGCGCGGCGGCGTGTCGGCGATCGCCGGGGACGCGCCCATGCCGATGCCGAGCCCGACCAACGCCGCTCGATAGCACTTGCTGAAGAAACTCATTGTGCGACCTCCCGTTATGGTGTAGGGGCGATACTCTAGCACGCCGCCACCGGAGGGCCGCCGCCCGCCTGGCCGACCCGACTGCGGTTGTCGCGCCCGAGCACCGCGCTGATGAAGCCGCCGGTCTCGATGAGGCGAGCGAGATCGACCCCGGTCTCGATGCCCATGCCCCCGAGCAGATAGGCGACGTCCTCGGTCGCGACGTTGCCGCTCGCACCGGGCGCATAGGGGCAGCCGCCCAGTCCCGCGATCGAGGCGTCGATGATGGAGACCCCGAGCCCGAGGCAGGCCACGATGTTGGCCAAAGCCTGGCCGCGGGTGTCGTGGAAGTGCACGGCGATGCGTCCGAGCGGGACCCGGTGCGCGGTGGCCTCGACCACGCGGCAGGCGGCGAACGGCGTCCCCGCCCCGATGGTGTCGCCGAGCGCGATCTCTTCGCAGCCCAGCTCGTGTAGTCGCCCGGCGAGCGAGGCCACCCGTTCGGGGGGGATAGGCCCTTCGTAGGGACAACCGAGCACGCAGGATATATAGGCCCGCACCGGCAGGCCGGCGGCCCGCGCGCCCTCGACGACCGGTGCGATGCGCTCGAGCGATTGCTCGATCCCGCAGCGGATGTTCTTCCGGTTGAAGGTCTCCGAGGCGGCCGTGAACACCGCGATGGCCCCCACCCCCGCGGCGAGGGCGCGCTCCAAGCCTTGGAGGTTAGGGCAGAGCGCCGTGTAACGGACACCGGGACGCGGTTTGAGAAGGCCGCACACCGCCTCGGCATCGGCGAGCTGGGGCACGGCCTCGGGGTGGACGAAGCTTGCCACCTCGATGACCGGGAGCCCGCTCTCGGCCAGGCGCCGGATGAGATCCACCTTGGTTGCCGTGTCGAGGAACCGCGGCTCGTTTTGCAAGCCGTCGCGGGGGCCGACCTCGACGAGCTTGACGGCAGGCGGGTAGTGCGGTGCGGTCATGGTCTCGCTATGGGCCCGGGTAGGATAGCCTCTGAGTCTTGGACCACGGGTTGTGAGCTTGATTGCCGCTGCGCCGACCGATCCGGCCAGCACGCGCGGCCGGGCTCGGGGCCGGAGCCACAATTATTGTCGCGAGTCCGCACCCAATTTCTTATTGACGTTCAAGGCGCCGGCGATGGCATAGGCCAGGTCGCGGGACTGCAGCGGCTTTTTGAGCAGTGCATGGACCGCCGCGCGCCGCGCCTTGTGGGCAAGCTCCGGCCCGCCGAAGCCGCTCATGAGCAAGACCGGGATATCCGGGCGGATCTCCCGCAGGCGCGTGGCCAGCTCGGTACCGCTCATGCGCGGCATGAGCTGATCGGTGACGACGAGATCGAAACGCGCCGGCCGCGCTTGGAAGGCCTCGAGGGCCGCCTGACTGTCCTGGAACCCGAC
>JBOIDT010000106.1:0-11347 GCA_050740755.1 Gammaproteobacteria bacterium | reverse complement strand
GGCTCTTCTGCCGCTACGATCCCAGGGTCTTCACCAAGGCCAAGCTGCCATGAGGATCGAGATCCGCGATGCGCCCTTCGACCCGTGGGCGGAAACGGCGCGCTACGAGCGCGAGTCGCTGGCCGGACCGGGGCGGCACCCTGCACGCAGGGCTGAGGTGCAGGAACGGCCGTCGTGGCTGGCGGGTCTGAAAGACGAATTTTGCCCTTGCCCGGTGGGCGGTCGCAGCTCGCGACGTGGCGGCCTGCGCGACGCGCGGTACGGCTCGATCCTGCCGCGTCGCGACACGTGTGAAGTGGCGCGGGGCTAAGGTCCCACGCCCCTTCGCTCACGCATTGAGGGAATCACGCCGTACGCTGCCGCCAGAGCACCTCCTCGGGTCGCAGGTTCGGGCCTAGCGGGTTTCGACCGGGCCGGAGCCATACGTCAACGCCCGGGGCCGTGCTGAACTCTCCGTCCGGCAGAGACGATTGCATGTCGGGCCACGCCGGATCGGGCGCCGAGGTGGTGATCACTCGATAGTAGAGCCGCCCGCCTCGGAGCGCGGCCGGACCTATCTGCTCCCACACCCGCTGCGGGAGGATATACGTGGTGGATAAGCCTTCGACATGTTGCAGCCCGTCTTCCCACGAGCCATAGAACTCCGTCGGCGGCAGATCGTCCCGCCCACGGCGTCCGTCCAGGTACGACGGGTTCACCGCGACTTCCACCGCGTAATAGCTGTTGCGGCCGGGGGATACCCTGAACTCCGGTGCGGGGCCGGCGATGTTGGCCGTCTCCGGTCCGGTGATCTCCGGTTTTTCATCCACCGCGCCTCGGCCGCTCGCCTCGGTCCGATCCGAGGCCGGGGTCGTACCTGAGCTTCCTCCGCAGCGCGCCCCGAACCCACCATCGCTAGCGCTGCGATCGCTGCGGTCGACGCCGGCGCAGGTGTCGTTCACGAATTGTTCGAACTGGCCTGCCGTCATGGCCGCACCAGACAGGACCCAGGTCGCTAGCGATCCGCGAACGTCGATATCGATCGAGTTTGCGCCCAGGCCGATGCCGATCTGACATCCAAGCGTCTCGAGAGCGAGTCGCGCGAGGTCGCGAGCGGTCCGACCGGAAGCCCGAATCTCCGCGCCCTGACCCGAGACGTGACGGTTCCCCGAGAGCCCGTTGGCCTGAGCGTCCTGGGCCGGATGACGGTACCCGGAGACGACCGTCACTGCGGCGCCGACGCGATCGCGTATTTGCTGCAACGCCTCGACCAGCGCGACGTCGATACGGGCAAGCTTCGCGTTGCGCCCGGCGAGTTCGCTCACGAGGAATGACGTCGACAGCCGGTCGTTGCCGCGGCCGGTGACGTTGAGCAGCGGCACTCCCGCAAACTCGGGATCGCTGTAGTCGACGCCCCCTTGAGAATCGGAATCGACCACATTGAGGGTGAGCCCACTGGGGAAAGTGACGGTGCGCGCCCCGGTGCCTGCCCCGGCGCCGGTGATTTCAAAGGACGATGCCTCAGCCCCTGTGGCGGCCGTGGCCTGGGTGTCGACCCAGTCGTTGGCATTTGACGTGGTCCAAGCACGGTAGAAGAGGCGAGCGTTTCCCTTGAGGCGGTCCCACACGGGTCCCGGCATCTGATACGTGCTCGCGCTCATGAACGGCGAGTCCTCCCACGAGGCGTAGTACTCGCTCGCGGCTTGGCCGGACTCCGCGTCCAGCAACTCGGGTCTGGCCGCGAACTCGACGGCATAGTGGGTGTTCGGTCCCGGGTTTACCGTGAAGGTCGGCGGAGCACCGGACCGTGCGACCGACGGTGGGCCGGTCATGGTCGGCCCGGTCGTGCTTTGGGGAGTGCCCGCGATCTGGATTGCCTGCGCAGCCGCGCCGCCCCCGTCGCCGGTCGTCGACAGCGTGTTGACCCAGGTCGGTGGGCTGGCGGTCGTCCACGCGCGGTAGAACAGCTGGGCGTTGTCCTTCACTCGATCCCACGCCGCTTGGGGAAGCGTATAGATCGGGGCGTTCATGAACGGCGTGTCCTCCCACGAGGCATAGTATTCGTTCGCGGGTTGCCCGGACTCGGCATCGAGCAGTTCTGGTCTCGCGGCGATTTCGATCGCATAGTGCGTGTTCGGACGCGGATCTACCCTGAAGCTCGGCGCGGGTCCGGATCGCTGCACCGTTTGCTGGACCGCAGTGATCGTCGGCGTGCCGGTCGTCGTCGGGGTACCGATTAGGCGTTGCGCTTCTCGAACAGCCGCGCCGGCGTTCACCTTGCCGTAGCCGAACTGTGGACTATGCCCGTTCGTGTATGAAGTGGGCGGCCCAATCTTCGTGGCGGTGTTCTGTAGACACTGGCGCACTTGCGCCGGCGTCAGATCCGGGTTCGCAGACAGCATCAGCCCGACGACTCCAGCCACGAGCGGCGTTGACGAAGACGTGCCGCCGAATGTGCTGGTGTAGTCCAGGTCCGGGAACGGGTCGTTCTGACTCGGGTCGGACGGCACGTCTTGGCCGGGGTGGGTCTTGTTGTACCCGTTGGCGCCCCGCCGGTCGGCGGTGAGGATCGACTGTGACCCTCCATTCGACGGGGCGCAGATCGAGACCTCCGGGCCGAAGTCGCTGTACCACGCGCGGGTGTCGCCATCGGTGCTCGCGGCGATGGCCATCACATCCGGATTGGCGGCGTAGCCGTCGTTGCTGACCGACTCATTGCCGTTGCCGGCAGCGAAGAGCACGGAGCATCCCTTGCCTCCCCGCCCCTGCGTCACGCAGTACCGGATGGCCGCGCGCGTTGCGTCGGGCAACGGATCCACCGCGCCAGTCCCGTCTGTAGGGCCCCAGCTGCAACTGATCACGTCGGCCCCCTGGTCGGCCGCCCACTTGAACATGCGGGCCTCGTCGGTGCTGGCGCCCCACGCGGGCGTGCACGCAGCGATGAGACTGCAGCCGGGCGCGGCCCCAAGTGCCTTGGCGCCGGCTGCGGTAGCCACACCGGCGCAGGCGGTGCCGTGGTTGTCGTGGGTGCCCTTCGGTCGCGCGTCGGACGTGTTGTTGAAGAAGTCGAACTGAGCGACGACCTTGGTCGCGAATTCCCCGTGCCCGACGTCGACGCCGTCGTCCAGGATGCAGACCTTGATGTCCGACCGGCCGCGTGTGATGCTCCAGGCGTCGATGATGTTCGCGCTGGTGAGGTGCCACTGTTGGCTCTGGTACACGTTGCGCTCATCGCGCGCCGTTTCAGGTTCAAACCTCGGCACGCGTTCGGCCACAGCTGCATAGGCGTGTTCCGGGACCAGCGTCGTGGTGCGCCAGTAGTGTTTAGTGATCAAATCCGGCTGCGCGAACTCGGTGAGTCCCGACTCGTAATACAGATTCCCGAGTGCGACTGGGCCCGTCGGCCCGTCGGCCGTTGGAGCCTCAAGAATGAAACCGTTGTGCGCGTAGTCGAGTGCGCTCACGATCTTGACCCCGTATCGCGAGTTCAACTCGTCGATCTGCGCGCGCGTGACAGCGGGCTTGAACTGAGCCACGAACTGCCGCGTTACGAGCATCATGTCGCCAGACGCTCCACGACGGTAGACCGGCGCGGCGAAGTCGATGACGGGCTCCGCTTCGAGCCGTCGAAACAGCTGCTGGGTACTCCGGGCGTCCGCAGTTGCAGCCACCCTTGCGGGTGGAACCGGCGGACCGGGCGTTCTGGCCGCACCGGACCTCGGAGGCGCTCCGGGAAGGCCGGAACCAGTGCCGGGCGGCGGTGTGGCTGGCTTCGCCGGTTCAGCCGGCGGCTGCACCAGGCGATAGATCTGCAGGTTGTGATTCGGCACGAAGCCGAGGTGTTCGGAGTTTCGGCGGAGCAGCGTCCGGGCTTCGCCAGACAAGCTGGTGGAGTCCGACTTCTCACCCCCGCGAAACCGGACGGCATACGCCTCAGGATCTCGGACCAGCGGGATACGTTGCCCATTGGAGTAATAGTAGCTGGTGTTGTCTTTTGTGGTGTCGTTCATTGATCGCGCTCCTCTCGGCTCGTTGCATCTCGTCTCGTCACATTCGCCGTTCGCGCCGGTTCCACGCCCGACGATTCCGGCTTTCCTCCTTTCGATGTGCCTGGCTGTCCACCCGTGCCTTTCGGCCTGCCCTTCGGGGCAGATTGGGCGCGTGCCGGCGACTTCGTCTTACGCCCTCTTCGCTCGCGTCCGTTTCTCGCGTCGCTCATTGGACAAGGTCCCACGTGAGACTGACGACGAACCCCATCGTGTTCAGATCCCAGTCAAACCATTCCTTCGTCTCGGTGTGCGCATCGGAGAATGCCTTTGTGATCCGAAGCTGGATCACCGGCCGCGCCACGTACTCCGTCAACGGCAGGAGGAAGTCCGCCTGCGCCACCGATGTGTCCGCCACAACGCGAATCGGTTCAGCCACGGCCGATCCCGCGCGGCGCGCGAAGATCGTCATTGCCGTCAGCGCGTGATTCGAAAAGAGGATCTGGTTTGTAAAGAGTACGTTGACATGAATCCGCTCGATGGCATTGGGTACCGCCTCGATCGGCTCGACCGACGACGGCGCCGTGTACGCCGCGTATACATCGGCGTTGCCCACGGGCGCGTCGAGCGTGACAGCCTCAGTCGCTCCAGCGGCGATGGCGCGCTCGACGGTCGCAACGCGTGACGAGGTGCCGCTCACGATCAGCAGATCGTGCACGTCCACCCGACGGTCGATCCGGTTGGTCAACCGCACGCCCCCGCCCGCTTTCTCCGACGTGACTGCTCCACCCGCCCACGGGCCTGTGATGTGACGCAGGTCGACGGTCAGGTTCGACGCCAGCTCCGTCCCGTCGCCGAGGATGAACCGCACTTGTCCGAGTACCCCTCCCGTCTGGAGCCGTGTGAACAAGAGCGGCCAGTCCGCCGCGGTGGCCGAGATGCTGACCGAGAAGGAATCCGGGGTACGAAAGGCCGTGACGGGCGTCGAGTCCATCGCGTGGAACGTGAACGCGGTCTCACATTCGATCGCGGTCGGGTACTCGACGACGGGCGTCTGCGTTAGCAACGCGAGCTTCAACTCCAGCTCACGGCGCGCGTGAGGTGGAATATCGGGTTGCAGGTCTGCCGTGACGATGATCGGAGTCCTCAACGCGCGTGTCGGGTCCTCGTCGGAATACAGCAGTAACCGAGGCTTGTATGCGTCCGGCGTACCGGGCGAATGGCGGGTGATGAGGTACTTTGCGGGCAACACCAGGAATCGGCCCGGCTGCTGTAACGAGCGGTACACCTGGTAGCGTGGCTCACCGCCAACGACGGAATCCAGCTCGGGGATGGGCTCGTACCGGCGATACAAAACCTGGCCCAGCTCCATCGCCCGCCGGCAGCCCACCGCAACGTCATCGGCGCCCGTCTCGCGGTAGAACGCTCCCAGCGCTTCGCAGGGGAAGGCCGCATCGTGCTGCTCCTGGCGCAAAAGCGTCCGCAGCGCGTAGGAGGGCTCGCGAACGATCTCCGCCAGGTCGAGCCCCGGACGAATGGCCGGCGTGGCGATCGTCCCGAGGACGGTTGGAGACGGTCGGCTGGCCGCAACGGGGTTCAGTTCCGTCACTACCTCTTGCCGCAGGGTGGCCGCGGAGCTGAAAGCAGCCGTGGAGAAGCCCGCACCCATCACACCGGCCGGCGCGAATGCCAGCTCGTCGCGCGAGACAGCAGCTGCCGGCGCCTCGCGCTTGAGCACGACCGAACCCCCATTGAAGTTCAGCGTTGCCGCTCTCGCGTCCAGGTAGGTCCCGCCGCGGATCTCGCGCACCTGATCCGCGGAATAGACGACCGGGATCATGGCCTGCTTGCTACCGAACGCGAGTTGGAGATCGAAACGCCCCACGACTGAATACGCTTCGTAAGAGAACGCGACCGAGAGCCGCGCCGACTCCGAGCCTGCGCCCGGGTTCGACAAGAGCGTGTAGGCGATCCGCACCCACTGGGTCGTGAGTCCAACCTTCGCCGTCACGGTCTGTCCATCGTCTGAGAGCGTGCAGGGACACGTATGACGAGTGAGTTGGTTGTCGTTGGAGTTGATGAACGGAAGGACGAGCGACACCGCCAGGTTTCCGGCCGGCACGGGCGAGGCGGTCGGGTTGCCGCGCGTCGCGAGAGCCTGGCGCGTGTGCTCGCTCATCCCGCGCCGCAACGAGAAGCGGATTTCTCCTTCCAGTGCGGGACCGGATGGCGTCTCGCCGATCCGGCGGAAACTGAACAGAAACGGACTATTGCCCGGGGCCGCGTTGAGCGCAGGCTTGAGGAGATCGAAGGTCGGGGCATACCAGAACTTGTTCGTGTCGATTCGGTCCGGCCAAATCGGGTCCGCCGCGTTGGTCACCACGGGCAGCGGTCGGGGTTTGTCTCTTGTCCCGTTCTCGACGCGCCAGTCGTCCAGATACCAATCGAGCTTGCTGTCTACGTGTGCGGCGACGCCGCTGGCGATGGGCCTTGCGACGCCGCTGGCGATCATGGCCTGGGCGTTGCGGTCGGTGGCGGTCGCCGAAGAAGCCATTTCGGGCCTCAGCCTCAGCGCCACGGACGTGATCTCGCCGTCCGTAACGGCAAGTGCGATCCTGTCCGCCCCGCCGCTGCGATCGCCGCGGCTCGTCTCTTCCGGCCGGCGGTCGCCCGGCCAGCGAGGTCCGCCGACCGGTGCCAACCGCTGGGGCCGCGGCGGCACGCCTATGCCACCTGTTCCACCGGTGCCTTCGACGCCGCTCGTCAGGCTCACGAGGCGGATGAATTGATCGCGGTCAAGGCCGTCCAACAGCCCAGTGACAACAGCCTCCAGCGGCGCATCGACCGTGATCGTCTCGAGAGAGCTGCCCGAAACAATCTCTTCGTGCTCGAGCCGGAATCCAGCGCTCGGCCGAGCGCGCAGCGCGTACACGTTTCCAGGATCGGTGCTGACGAGGTCCGGTGTCAGACGCCGCAGGATGACGATCGCTTGTCTGATGAAGGCGTCGAAGAGCCGCCCTCTGTCGCCGACACTGTCGGACGTGCGACTGGCGCGCACGGTTCGAACGCTGGAGAGATCCGTGGCCAGCGTATGTGCCGAAGGCTGGGTCTGGTTGCGCTTCCCGGGTGGAGCTCCGGGTAGCCCGCCCGGACCGCTTCTCCCGCGATCGTCGTTTGTACGATTGCCTGAAGTGGGGCTAACGGACGTGACGAGTACGCCCGCGCGGACCATCTGCCCGTAAAGTACGTACAGATCCTCTCTTGTGATCTCCTCGGGCGAGGAAAGTTTCGGACGGACGAAGTCGTACACAGCCGCCCAGTCGCCAGAGAGACGTCGCCGAGCGCCGCCGGACACGCGGTACGTCACCTCGGATGTGAGTTTCAGCCCCGACTGCCCGCCGTCCAGCGCCGCTAGTAATCCGAGAGTCTGTTCACGATTGAGCGTGGCGGGAAGCGCCGTTCGAACCGCTGTGCCTCCTGCAGACTGAGCGCCCGCCAACGCGTGCGCGTCGGGAAAGGACTCCAAGGCAAACCTCGACTCGCGGACAAAGAGTGGCCGGACGTCAACGGCACCAGAGTCCCCCGTCAGATCAGACGACGACGCGAGGGCGTCGATGACGCCATCCGTCAAACCCAGCGTCACATCGAAGTTGACGATGCCCTGCTGGATCAAGTGATGGGCGCTTTGTTCGTGGACGGCCGGTGACCGGCTGAGCACAAGCGTGAGCGAGAAGACGGGTGAGGCCTTAGAGTCTCGCGCGACAAGTGGAACCTCCGGCAGCGCGTAATACACGGCCGGCTGCCCGTTGCGCACGAGCTCGTCGTTGGCCGCGTCCGGCAGCACAAGAACGCGCTCCGCGCGACGAGTCAGGGGGTCCGAAGAGTCGGCTCGAGGCGGCAACTGGATCGTCCGCCAACTGGCGCCGACCCCGGGTCCCGCCGCGGTTGGGTTCAACATAGCACACCTCTCAGGTGCAGTTAGGCGGGGTGACTGAGGCCACCCCGCCGCCGACCACGACGTCAACCGCTTACGCTCCTTCGTGCCCGGCCCTTCCATCGCTGCGCCAACCTTCTGCGAGTTCGAGTCCCCGCAACTGGTCCGCACTCCGAGCGCGTGAGCCGCCCATCTCGCCTTTCACCGGTCCGCGAGAGGTCTCCCGGTGGCACCTCTCCTCGGTCGGCGGTGGCGCTGGCATTCGTGAATGCGGCCGGTCCGGATCCAGCGAATACCCGCCCGTCGTGCGAGATGCGCGACGATCCGAAGCGTCCGCGGTCTCGTACTCGAGATCGCGCATGTTCAGGCCGACGCCGACAAGCTCCGAGAGTCGCCTGGGCGGTGCCCCCGCGAGCGCGGCCCGAGGTGGCCGGCCAACTCCCGTGCCGGTGGTTGGTCGTGACGCCACCGGCTCCACGGGCACGAACTCTTCGCCCGTCACCAGGCTTCGGCGCGTGACGCCTTCGTCCTCCGCCGTCGGGACTGAGACCATGATCGGTCCGTTGCCGGATGCTTCGATCCACGGTCCGGTCCATTCCATCCCTTTGCTGAAGATGCTTCCGCGCACGATGACTCGCACGCGGTGCCTGTACGCCGGGACGAAGTCGAGTTGTCCAGTGAAGATCTCCCAGAAACGCGGCTCGTCCTGGTCGTCCACTTTCCAGGAAAACTTCGTGATGTTCCGCGCCGTTCCGTCGTGCCGGTTTCCCTTGCACTCGAACTCCACTTCGACGACCTGCTTGGAATTCTCGAGCTCGACATTGAGAGTGATCGGGCCGACCTCCAATTTCCCGACCGAATCGGCGCGCACTTCCAGCGTGTTCTCGTTTATCAGCCGCCCATTCTCACCGGGATCCAGTTCCACGACGTTCTTCTCGACAAACACTCGCATGAATGGCGAGTCGCTCTCGCCCGGAGGCTCGTTGAGGTGTACGCGGCGGCGTACGAACGTCTTGTCTGGCGTCCACCCTGCGGGTGGATTGCTCACATCGTCGGCGTTCTTCTTCGCGAAGCTCGGATCCCACCGCGTGGTGTCGCCGGTGTCGGTACTTTGAAACACATGCGCGACCCACTGGATGTCGCCGCGAGCGCTGGGGTATCCCAGCTCCACCGAGAGAAACGACACGGGATCGCCGATCCACTTCTTGGCCGGGTCGGGCCAATTCACGACCGGCTTGACGATGCGGGTCACCTTGCGGCTCCAGTCATCGAGGTACAACGTCGTGAAGTACTTCTTCTCGGCGGCGGGGTCCTGCTTGATCTCGTCGTAGAAGCCTTCGAGCGTGCTGCTGATGACGTGGTCAAGGTTGTACCGCTTGTCGTAGGTTTCGTCGTAGTGCAAGTCCAGATTGGTCTCGTCGCGACGGTAGTTGAGGGCGAACCCGCCGCCCCATCCGAACAGCCCGCCTCCGCCGGATGTCTCGGCTGGTTTCACGTTGGGCGCCGGAGGCTCGAAGATCACCTTCTGCGCATCCTCCATGAACTTCTGGTAGATGATGTCGATGCGCTTGGTGGCCTCCTGTTCCATCTTGTCGGCTCCCGGGATCGTGCCGTCGATCTCCAGGCTCACCGTGATCCCCCCGCTTTTCCTCATGTTGTTGAATTCGGCCTTGATGTCGGCGTCCCACCACCAGTTGTTGACCTTGGCGTGTGCCGAGAGGTGCTGGAAGACGCTGTCCCAGTTGCCGTCGATCTTGATTCGCAGGGCCTGACTCCAGACCGGGATCTTGAGAGCTTGGACGACAGCGATCGGGCTGTAGGAGCCGTGGAATCCCTGCCACACGATGGCAGCGGGCAAATCGCCGATCAGTCCGGAATAGGAATTCTCACCCGTGGGGATAATCGAGCCCGGCCCCTGGCCTTGAAGCTTCCAGTGCCACGCGTCCAGGTTGGAAGGCCCGCGGAAGTCCCGGCCATGAAGCACGCGGCGGCTCAAGTCCGCCGGTCGCACCGCAATAATCGACCGCGGTGGCCCGCCGCCTGCGGGCGCCGCGCCGCCGCCCGTCGGAGCGCCACCTCCAGCGGGCGCTCCGCCACCCGCTGCTCCGCCGGCGGCGGCGCCGCCGCCCGCGGCCGGCACGTTGCCGCTGGAATCGGGCGCAAGGTTCGTGATTGCCGTGACATTTGCCGTGATCGGCACCGCGCGGAACATCGGCGCAGCCGGCGTTCGCCAGCCCCAGTACTTCTGGTCCTTGCCGCGGAACCGATTGAGGAGTTGCTGCTCTGCCTGCTCCAGCACGCCCGCTGGAAACGCGGCAGTCGTTGTCAGCGACAGCACGCCGCCCGCCACTTCGCGCGTCCCTTCAACGCCGATCGTCGTGTCACCGCTCTGGACGCCGACGAAGTGAATCAAATGGAATTTGTAGTCGCCGTTGCCGGTCTTTCGCGCGAGACGTACGCCGCCCGGCATCCAGTAGTACACCGGTGGCTTGCCTTCGCCCTGAAGCTCATCATTGTGCTTGTCTGGCAGGAACTGGATCCTGAAGCCTTGGGAGTCCTCGTACTCGAAGCCTCCCGTCCAAATCGGGCCCACGGGCTCGGACATGATGTCACCTCCTCTCTAGAATGGTGGACGTTGAATTCGGATCTTTGTTCGCCTGTATCTGCCCGGGTGTTCGGAATATGGCACGACCCTCGGCGGAACCCGCAACGACTCCGGGCCAGGGAATAGGGAATGCCGGACCTGTCGGGAAAAGTCAGACCGGGCGTCGAACTGCGCTCAGAATACGGCCTGTGCCGGCCGCGACGCACGGTACTATTTCACAGGATCTCCGTGAAATATTACCCCAATCGGCTATAGGGCGTGCGTCTCTAGCCGGCGTGGTGACGCCGCGCCGTGGCGCACCGAGGGCGCCGAGGTAGCGCGTCTTGCCGAGGAGATACACCGCGAGCCCGACCTCCATCCCCACCCCGGCCGCCCCGAACCCGTAACGCCATCCGTAACGCGCGCTCGCCGCCAGATAGCCGCATACGAGCGGTCCGATGAAGGTGTATCTGCTACGCCGCATCATGACCGCCCACCTAGGGGGCTGCACCGGCGACACCCTGGGGGCCACGGTCGAGGTGGTCGAGGCCGTGACACTGGTCGCGGCGGCTTCCGGCCTGTAGGCTATGGGAAGAGGCGAAGGCGGAATCCCCGGCGACGGGGCTTCGGAACGGTGTCGGGATCCGCTGGGCTCGTCTGAGATCGCCAGGCATGTCCCTGGCGCCATGGCCCCGGGTTCTCGAATGGGCAGGTTCTCGAATGGGTGGGTTCTCGAAGGGTCTGGACGTTCACGGCACGCGCTTCTTGCTCTATGCACGGGGCCTCGGGGCTTCTTTCGAGCGCACGGCGATGATCGGGCGCCAGACCCTGCATCTCAGCGCCGCCGAGCTCAGGCGCAACCTC
>JBOIDT010000105.1:0-11453 GCA_050740755.1 Gammaproteobacteria bacterium | reverse complement strand
GGCCTCGGCGTCCTGGCAACGGCGGCGGGCCGAGGAGGCGCGCGCGCGGGCGGTGCAAGCCGCGGAGCGTTTTCCGAAGGACTTCGCGAACGTGCTGGACGGGCTGGCGCGGGCCGTTGCCGAGGAAGAGGCCGGCGCCTATGTCGCCGCCGCGGAGGCCTACGCGGAGGCCGCGGAGCGTTGGTCGCGACTGGAGCAGGATGCCCAGGGACTGCTGGCCCAGGAACAGGCCGGGGCCGCGCGGGAACGACTCGATGTGGCGCGGACCCAAGCGGCCGCGTTGCGGGCCTGGGCGGGAAAGGCCTGGGCGCGTGCCGATCAGGCGGCACAAGAAGCCGAGGGCGCCTGGCAGAAGCAACGCTACGCCGAGGCCATCGGTCTCTACGAATGGGCGCTACGCGCCTACACCGAGGCCGGTGCCGCGGCCGAGGCTGCCCGGGATGAGCATGAGGCGGCGGAGGCCCGAACGCAAGCGGCGCGATCCGAGGGCGTTGCGCGCGCCGCGGGGGCTCCCCAGTTCGCCCGGGCGCTCTACGTCCAGGCCCAGGCGGCGCATCAGGAAGGGACCCGTGACTCACAAGCACGGCATTGGGAGGATGCGCGGCGCCGCTACGCCGAGGCCCAGCGCCTGTACCTGGAGGCCCGGGAGGAGGCGGAGCGCGCCCAAGCCCGTGCGGCGGCGGAGGCGGCTCTGGAGGGCGCCCGGGCGGCGCATACCGCATTGCAGCAAGCCGGCGCTCCGAAGTCCTTCGCCGCGCGCATCGAGCAGGCCGAGGTCCTGTTCGCGGAGGCCCAGACGGCCCTGCGCAACGACCGCTGGGAGGACGCCCGCGCGGGATCCGACAAGAGCGCCACCCGATTCCGGCAACTGCGCGAGGAGGCGCTCGTCCATCAGGCGCGGGAGGGCGCGGCACAGGCACGGGCCCAGGCGTTGCGCTTGCAGCGGGACCTCGGCGCTGCGGGTGGCTGGCGAATGGCGCGCGCCAAGGCCGCCTTGGCACGTGGGCATCGCCTGTTCGAAGCAGCGAACTACGCGGAGGCCCGAGCCAGCTTCGAGAAGGCGAGGTCACGCTTCGAGGCCCGGCTACAGGCCGCCGCCGGCAGCCGGCGCGAGCCCCGCTTCGCGGTGCCGTGGGCCAAAGCGCTTCCCCTCCTTGCGCTCGGCGCGCTCGCGGCCGGCGTCGCGTTCTACTGGATGCGGGCGGAGCGGGAGCCCCTACCGACCGAACCCCCGGCGTCCACCGTCCCGGAGGTGACGGCGCCGCCGGGAATCGAGCCAACCCCACCGGCCGCGGAACCACTGAGGCTCAGGCCGAGCCCCGATGCCGGGGCGCCGATCGCGCTGGCGGAGGGGGCGTCCCAGACCTTTGCGATCGAGGTCCAGGGGGCGGTCTCGAGACCGTTGGGCTATGCCTGGTTCCTCGACGACGCGCCCCAGGGTACCGGACGGCAAGCCGAGGAACCGACCTGGTCCTATACGCCCGACTTCGACGCCGCCGGCGAGCGCCTCAAGGAAATCAAGGTCGTCGTCACCGACACAGAGGCCACTAAGGCCGAGATCCGTTGGCGGGTCAAGGTCTTGGACACCAACCGGCCGCCGCGCCTCGTGGCGGCGATGCCGGCCACGCAGACCTTGACCGTGAAATCGGGAGAAGCGGTCCGCTTTTCCGTCCAGGCCGAGGACCCCGATAGGGAGGATGCGCTCGCCTATGTCTGGAACGTCGACGGGGCGCGGATGGCCGAGGGGGAGCGTTTCGAGCTCAAGTCGGGCACCCCGGGCGCGCGCCAACGGGTGGAGGTGGCCGTGGTCGATCGGGCCGGACTATCGGAACGGCGCGGTTGGGAGATCGCCGTGGAGGCGCCGCCGCCGCTGCCCCCGCTCGCGATCCGCGCGGCGAGCCCCAAGGTCGGCAAAGGCCAGGAGCTGGTGCTCGTCGAAGGGCAGAGCCAGACCTTCTCGATCGAGGTCGCCGGTGGGGATCCCGCCGCGCTGGAATATGCCTGGGAGCTGGATGGAAAGAAACAGGCGACGGGCAGCCGCTGGACCTACAAAGCCCCTGCTTCGGCAAGCCGCACCAAGGAGCTGCGCGTCGTCGTATCCGGCGGCGCGGGTCCTCCCGTGGAGTATCTCTGGCGGATCCGGGTCAATCCGGCCAACCGTCCCCCGGCAATCGTCAGATTCACGCCGACCGACACCCGCATAGAGGTCGCGAGGGGCACTGCCCAGAGGTTTACCGTGGAGGCCACGGACGCCGACGACGATCCGCTCGCCTATAGCTGGCTCCTGGATGGGCGGCCGCTCGCGAAGGGGACCGCCTTTGAGATGGACGCGAAGGTCCCCGCGGGACGGCACCGGGTCGAGGTCAAGGTGACCGACCGATCGGGCCAGGGCGCAACGCAGCGTTGGACGGTCGCGGTCGCGGAGCCCGCGAGCCCACCCTCGATCACGGCGGTGCAGCCGGCGGCCGAGCGCATCACCGCCGAGACCGAGGGCGGGTTGGACTTTACCGTGCTGGCGAGCCTCGCGGGGGATGCGCGCAAGGGCGCCGTGACCTACGAATGGCGGATCGATGCCGGCCCGAGCCGCAGCACGACAGCCGGGCAGTTTCGCCTGCCGCCGCTGCCCGCCGGGACCCACAAGCTCACGGTCCTCGCGGTGAGCCCGGAGGGCCTGAAGAGCGCGCCGCGCGATTGGACGATCGAGGTCAAGGCCAAAGAGACCAGGACCGCACTGGCGGAGTCGGAGGTGCGTGACTGGCTGGCGCTCTACCGGCGTGCCTGGGAGAGCAAGGATGTCGATCTCCTGATCCAGTTGGGCGAGGTCACACGAGACCGCGCCTCCCAACTGCGGGGGACATTGGCCGGATACGACGATTTCCGCGTCGAAGTCAAGGACCTGACGATCCGCATCGATGCCGATTCGGCCCGAGTCACGTTCCGGCGCGAGGACACGATCGACGGCAAGAACCTTCCGCACCCGGGTCTCAAGGAGGTCCTGCTCGAGAAGCAGGCCAACGGGCGCCTCACGCGCCGCAAGTGAAGGCGGGGAAAGTTGCATCTAAGCAACAAGCGCGAGGCCCGTGTCACCTGCGGTCCGCCGTCTTATCTCGTTGACTTGACCGGTCTATCTGACTAATATCCGGGATCGGGCACGAATGCCCGACCCGTCGCGCGTTGCGAAACAACTGTGACGTGACACCAACACGCGACTCGTCACCTCACTCTGTAGATAATGGCCGGGGCACCGGCTCGAGGCTTAAGGGGGGACCACCATGAATGCACACCGATTGGCGACGGGGGTCTTGGCGGCATCGATGGCGTCCGGCATCGGACCGCAGGCATACGCCGACCAGGGCCTGGCCGAGCAATTCAATGGCTTGTTCGGCCCACGGGGAATCATCCTCGAAACCGATGCATTTCATCTCGCCCACTTCACGAGCGACAGCCTGTCGACGCTCAGCCTCTTGGTGCAGCAGCTCGCGCCGGGTGCGGCCGACTTTCCGGCGGTTTCGACCGTGCCGGGCTTAACCTTCCGTTACAACACCGAGTTGCAGGCCTTCGAGCGCTCCTCGGGATCACTCGGACCGGTGTATGTCGAGCGTCCGCAGACGCTCGGTCGCGGGAAGCTCGATATTGGCTTCTCCTATCTGTTCCAGGATTTCGACGAGCTGGACGGCGACAGCCTGGACGGTCTTTCCTTCCGTCTGGAGCATGCCGACTGCTGTGACCCAATCGGGACCCCAGGGGACCCCGACTTCGAACGTGACACCGCGGATCTGACCTTCGAGGAGTTCGATCTCGAATCCCATGTGCTGTCGCTGTATGCGACCTACGGGATCACGGATCGCTGGGACGTCAACGTATTGGTCCCCATCATGTTCACATCCCTGGATGTAAGCGCTCGCGCGGTGCTCAATAGCGGCCTGAATGAATTCACCCCGGATCCCGATGACCTGACTCACGTGTTCCCGGGCGGCACAAATGTGCAGACTCGCACCGTAGACGACGATGCGACCGGGGTAGGCGACCTCCTGTTGCGCACCAAGTATCATTTCCTGAGCACCAACGGCTTCAACCTGGCTTCAGGACTGTCGTTGCGGCTGCCGACCGGCGACGAGGACAATTTTCAAGGTCTGGACGATGTCGTTCTGACCCCCTATCTGACACTGTCCCAGGAGTGGAGTCGGTTCGATTTCCACTTTCAGGCGGGTTTCGATATCAACGCCGACGACACCGAGCGCAGCCGCGCCCGCTACGGGATCGGCCTGACCACCCAATTGATCGACCGCCTCGCATTCCTCATCGATATCATCGGCAGCTCGAGCCTCACCGAGCAGGACCTCTCGGTCACCGTACCGGTCATTGTCCGGTCGGAGGAGCGCGGCAGCCAGACCATCACCCGGGGGCTCCGCACGGACATCGTCGATCTGTCGATCGGCTTCAAGGCCGCTTTCGCACAGTCGGTGGTTGGATTCGCTGCCGTCTTCATTCCGCTCAATGACGACGGCCTGCGCTCCGACGCGGTGCCCACGGCCGGGCTCGAGGTGAGCTTCTAGCCCGGCCCCCCACCCAACCCTCCCCCGCTCCGCGCAGCGGAGGGGACCGGGCGGCGCTACACTCAGCGAACCAACAGATCCGTACCGAACCAGTCGACCAGGATGCGCCGGTAATGTTCGGCTTTGCCGGTCTGCAGTCGTTCGAGCGGGTTGAAATCGTCCGTCAGGATCACGCCTTGGGTTTCGTCAAGCGAGATGATCCGGTTCTTCAACCATGCGGCTTGCCCGGCATCGAGGGTAGGAGAGCCGAGGTCGATGGGATGGCTGCTCGCAAGGAAGATGAAATCGTTGAAGTCCCTGCCGGGTTCGGAGACAAAGACCGAGTGATGGGGGAATACCTGTGCGACGGTTCGCGCCACGGACGCCAGGGCGGCATTGCGGCCTTCTTGAAAGAAAGCGACGAAATTCAGCGCGAGAATGCCCTGGTCCGATAGGAGCCCGCGTAACTGAGACAAGGTCTCGACGGTCAATAGGTGCGCGGGCTCCGATCCCCCCGTGAAACAATCATGGATGATCAAGTCGTAAGGGCCTGTGAGACGTCGGATCTCGTATCGGGCATCCCCGACGATGGCTTTGCCGATCGGGGTGAAGCCAAAAAAGGCGGACGCGGCGTCCGCGACGGCCGGATCGATCTCCAACGTGTCGGTCACGATCCGGTTGCGCTCACCAAGCGTCGTGGCCATATGGCCTGCGCCCTGGCCAATGAGCAAAGCGCGTTTCATGTCGGGCGCCAAAGCCGGGATCAGCCGCACTATTTCCTGGTAGGCGAGCCGGTTCTCGCCACTCGATAGGCTGGCGGCGCCGATCGTCGAGGCATCCGCTAGGAGGAGACGGAGATCGGCTTTCTTTTGATCGATCACCCGCACCCAGCCGTACAGGCTTTCCCGCTCCGAGCGGATCTCTAGAGTGTCCCCGCCGCCCCCACCTGTTGAGAAGATTGAGTTAGCACGCCCCGCGCCGACGGCCTGGGGCAGCGAAACCATCCCGAGCGCGGCCAACAAAACGCACGGTAGCACGGCGGCGGTTCGCCCCAAGCGCTTTTGCTCATAGATCGCCACGGCCACGGCCAGCGCCAGCAGAGCCACACCCAGACCGATGAGGATCGCGCGTGAGCCCAGCACCGGAAACAGGAAGAAGCCCAACAGCAAGGTGCCGACCACGCTCCCGAGCGTGCTGACGGCATAGATCGACCCGGCGCTGGTGCCGACACCCTCCAACCGTGAGGTCGCGAGCTTGATGGCATAGGGCCCGACCATTCCTAACAGGATGAGACTGGGCGAGAACAACACCAGCGCGCTTACAAAGGCCCCCGCGCGCAACCCCAGAGCGTCGGTCGCCAGCAAGACCGGCCGGGTGATCCACGGGATCAAGAGGGTAAACAGGGCGGCGAGTGCAATGACGAGTGAAAGTCCGGTGCGTTTCGCCCGGTCCGCCCACCGGCCGCCGGCAAAATAGCCGATGGCAAGCGCGATCAACGCCACGGAGATCAGGGACGACCAGACATAGAGGCTCACGCCGTAGAACGGGGCGATGATGCGCGTGCCCAGAAGCTCGATCACCATCACCGCGCCTCCGATCAGGAACACGGTCAGGTACAGTCCGGCACGTTCGAACGCATGTAGCGGTTTGGGGATCCCGTTCATGATTGATTGAACAGGAGGAACGACGGCCGAAAGAAGACTGTACCGCGCGCGTGCATGGGCGTTTCCCGCCCGCCTTTCACCAACGGTCGAATGCCGCCGGTTTAGCGCGACAGGTCGGCGTCAATGCCCCGCCGGACCCTCCGCCAATAGCTGTTCTACCAGCCCACGGAGTTTCTCGGCCTCCCCGCGCCGAAAGCCGAGGTGCACGTGGCGAATGACGCCGTTGCGGTCGACCAGGTAGGACGACGGCATGCCTTGGACGCCGAAATCCTGAGGGCACCGTCCACCCGCATCAAAAGCCACCGTGAAGTTGGCCGGGTGCTTCACGAGAAAGTCCCTTGCGTCGTCGGGTTTCTCATCCAGGTTGATGCCTAGAACGTGCAAGTCCTTACCCCGAAACTGTCCTTCCAGGTCGTTCATGAAGGCGAAGGACTGCACACACGGAGAACACCAGGAGGCCCAGAAATCGACGTACACGACCTTGCCGCGGAATCGATCCAACTCGAAGGATTGTTCATTCCCCACCGGTACCAGCGAGCAGTTGGGTGCCTCCTGACCCGCATCGAAACCGTTGGCGTTTCCATGACAGACCAACGCCAGCGCACAGGCAGTCGAGAGGTGTGGTTTCATCTTGCCCCCGGCCCGTGGATTTCCCGCCCTCGAATACCCTCTACCCGAAGCACATTTCACGGCGTCGGAGGAGTCTATTTCACGCTGTAGCACGCGTCAATGCGACAAATTGTCGCACCCCCGCGGCCCACGGCCGAGCTAGAAATAAGATGACCAGGACAGATCGACCCGTAGAACGTCTGGCCGTCCGATCGACCGCCTGTGCCGACGGGGTGCGACAATTTGTCGCATGTACAGGGTGGAGGCGTCATGGTACGGTGCAACGAAGCGTTGCGAGGGCGTGACGAAGAACGATCTCGTGCCCGGTCGCTGCGGAGCGTTGCCGGGAATCCGCACATCGATTAGGACGCTGCCGTACGTTGGCGGAGGGCCCCGCGGGCTGGTCACATCCTCCGGCGGGTTGGACGAGGGACTACGATGAAGAAAACAACACGGGCATTGACGGCCCTAGTGCTCGGGTTGGGCGTTTGGCTTTCGGGCTGCGCGCCGGTGGCCCCGTGGGAGCGCGGCCGTCTCGCCAAGCCGCACATGGCCTTGGAGCCCAACCCGGCGCTACGCGCCTTGCGCGCGCACACCTATATGAGCCGCGAGGCGGCCTTGGCCGGCGGGACCGCCGCGGGCGGCGGTTGTGGCTGCTACTAGGCCTGACGCGCAAGGCTCTTAGACCGAACACCGTCGCCGGACGCCGAGCAGGGACGCCGGTGTACCAAAGGCTCCTGAGCGTGGTCTCACGGCCTCTCGCCGCCCTCGGGAGAGGGGTGCGCGCCGCCTGCCGGTTTTTCACGGAGCGCCTTGCACCGCGCCGTTTCGGCCGGCCCCTGCCCCTCTTCTCATTTAGCGGGGGGTTGCAATCGGCCGAGGCCGGCCCGCAACCGGCGATGCCGGCGGGGGTGTCCTCACGGGCGCTGACGGCCGCCGCCCTGGCCTTGCCGGGGCTCGTGCCGTCGCCTGCTCATGCCGCCGAGGGCGACGAGCTCGGCTTCCAGTATGGCCGCTACCAGGAAGGCGAACGCGACCTCTTCGGCGTGAAGAGCAAGTTCGACCCCCTCCTCGTGGACAGCCTCCACGGCAGCGCGAACCTCACCCTCTTCGATCGATTGAAATTCTTTGCCAACTACGTGCAGGACACCTGGTCCGGGGCCACGCCGATCGCCACCGCGCCACAGGCATTCGCTAGCGGTGTCCCCAACTGTTCGGGCGGGAATTGTCCGACCTCCCCCGATGGGGTCTCGGGGGCGACGCCTTTCATCGAAGGTAATCTGTTCTTCGATTCTCAATTCAACCCGATCACCGTCGACGAGTTCGGCCAATCGCTCGGTAAGGACACACAGTTGGTCCATACGCTCTCGTCGGCCTCGCCCGAGACCCGCAAGCAAGGCGATTTCCGGCTCAGCTACGAGTGGAACGAGGGGGCGCTGGACGCGGGCGGCGGCTTATCGACGGAACGAGACTATGAATCGCGGTGGGGCAGCCTGGGCGGGCGCTGGGACCTCGACCAGAAACGCACTACCCTGAACCTGGGCTTGAGCTACACCAGGAGCGACACCGAGGCCTTGCTCGATCCCGATGCCCTACCCTACATCGATACCTCGGCCTTCAACGATCAGATCGAATTCCTGCCGGGAGATCGGATCCTTCGGGGGCAGCGGCAGGACTGGGCTACGCGTTTCGGTCTGACGCAGGTCCTGACCAAGGACGCGTTCGTCGAGACCAACCTCGGTTATACCCGCAGCACCGGGTTTCTGGAAAACCCGTACAAGGTAGTCGAGGTCGCCTTCATCGATCCGGAGCAACAGCTCTTGGCGCCTCCCGGCGGATCCGTCGGGACGGTGAGGGCCTTGCTCGAAGAGCGGCCCGATACGCGCAACCAATGGACCTGGGACGCGCGTTATGTGCAATATATCGAACCCTTCGATGCATCGCTCCATCTCGGCTACCGCTTCTTTTCCGATGATTGGGGCATCGACGCCCACACCTTCGAGTCGAGCCTTGGACAACCCCTGGGCCGGGGCTGGACCGCGACCCCCTGGGTGCGCTATTACTCGCAAGACGCCGCCGATTTTTATCGACCCTTCGTCATCTCCAGGCAAGCGCCCACGCGGACCGTTTGTGATGATGCGGGCAATTGCCGCGAAGTCCCCTTCAACCCCAAGAAGCTTCCGGACAACTTCTCGAGCGACCACCGCCTCTCGGGCTTCGGGGCGTTGAGCGGTGGGGTGACCGTGGCCAAGGAATTCGCTCGCGGCGTGAGCCTCGAGGCCGGCTTCGAATATTACACCCATGAGGGCGGGCTCAAGCTAGGCGGCGGCGGGGAGGGCGACTACGCCGATTTCAGCTATTACCAGGTCAATGCCGCACTGAACGTCGCCCTCGACGCGGCGTGGTCGGCCGCCGACAGCGGCCACCGTGACGAGGACGCGCACGGCCACGCCCACGGCGACGCTCCGGCGGGCGTCATGCTCGACCACATGCTGCCCGAAGCCGGTGACTTCATGGTGGGCTACCGCTACATGTACCACCGCCAGGCAGGTGATATCCTGCGCGGCTCCGATGCGGCGAGCGACCAGGATATCATCGACCAAGGCTGCGGTCGGGACGTGTGTAGGCTCACGCCGGAGGAGATGAGCATGCACATGCACATGCTCGAGATCATGTACGCGCCGACCGACTGGCTGAACCTCATGCTCATGCCGCAGTTCGTCGACATGGAGATGACCCTGCGGGACCTCGAAGGTGCGCCGCCCCCGCCGCCCGGCACTCCCCCGCCTCACTTAACCCGGCACGGCACGGGCGGGGTCGGCGACACGCTCATGTTCGCGCTGCTCAAGCTCTTCGACGTTCCCGGGCATCATACGCACCTCGGCTTGGGCCTGAGCGCGCCGACCGGCGAGGTGGACATCCGGCTCAGGCCTGTGCATCAATCACCGACCGAGGAGTTTATCCACTTCCACATGCAGCTCGGGAGCGGTACCTGGGATTTCCTGCCGAGCCTCACCTATACGGGACAGGCGGCGCGCTGGTCTTGGGGCGGGCAATTGAGCGGCATCCATCGCCTCGAAGATGCGAACAGCTCGGGCTATGCGCTCGGGGATCAGTTCCAAGCCACCGCATGGGGCGGCTATGCCCTGAGCGACTGGCTCTCCGCCTCCGTACGCGGAGTTTACACGACTCAAGGGGAGATCCGAGGCGAGTTCGAGGGCCAGGTCGGCCACCTGAATCGACAGGGACCCATGGACTTCCCGGAGAACTACGGCGGGCGGTTCTGGGATGTGGGCCTCGGGCTCAGCGCCGAGATACCGATCGCGGGGCTCAAGGACAACCGTCTGAGCGTCGAGTGGCTGCAACCCGTAGAGGACGACTTCAACGGCTTCCAGCTCGAGCGCGACGGCTCGTTGTTCGCGACCTTCAAGCTCAGGTTTTGAGCATCGGAGAACCACGGTGGAGCCTCGTGGCGTGCTCGAGGGTTACCGGACCGCCTTCAAGGCGATGGGCTCTCCGTGTGAGATCCGGCTCTTCGTCGCAAGCCCCTCGGAGGCCGAGCGCATCGCGGGCATCGCGATCGCCGAGGTCGCCCGTTTGGAAGCGCGTTACTCACGCTATCGCGGCGATAGTTTTCTCTCCGAGATCAATCGCGCCGCCGCCTTTGGGGGAAGCATCTCCGTAGACGAAGAGACCGCGGGGCTCTTCGATTACGCCGCGACCTGCTATCGCGAGAGCGCGGGGCTCTTCGACATCACCTCCGGCCTATTGCGCCGCGCGTGGCGTTTCGATCGAGGCGCGCTGCCGGAACCGGCGGAGATCCAGGATCTGCTCGGCAAAGTCGGCTGGAACCGAGTGCGCTTTGCGCCGCCGCTGCTAGAGTTTCCGACGCCGGGTATGGAGATCGACTTCGGCGGCGTGGTCAAGGAATACGCGGTCGATCGGGCGGCGACCTTGTGCCGGGAGGCCGGCGCCCGATCGGGCTATGTCAATCTGGGCGGCGACATCAAGATCATCGGGCCGCGACCGGATGGCGGCCCGTGGCGGATCGGGATTCGGCATCCCCGCCGTCCCGGGGCTCTCATCCAGACGGTCTCCCTACACCGTGGGGGACTCGCCAGCAGCGGCGACTACGAGCGTTGCATGCTACTGGACGGGGTGCGTTACGGACATATCCTCAATCCGAAAACCGGTTGGCCGGTGCGCCACCTGGCGTCGGTGAGCGTCGCCGGAGATCTGTGTCTCATCGCAGGCAGCGCCTCCACGATCGCCATGCTCATGGAGGCTGATGGCCCGGCCTGGCTGGCCGATCTGGGCCTGCCTCATTTCTGGGTGGACATGCACGGGGAGAGCGGCGGCTCGCTCGGGGCGTCGGCTAAGAGCGAAGGATCCGCGGCATCGCAGAGCCGCGCGCGAGATGCGCCGGCCATTGCAGTGCTCGACGAGCCCTGAGGGCCTTTGAAAGAATCTACCCAGAATATATTTGAAATTGCATGCTCTTTTCGATTCCTGCACAAGGGAATAGCCATCGCGCCCAGGGGGCCGGACGCCTAGCGGTCTCAGCGGATCGACTCGGTGTGCTGCTGGTGGATAGGCTGCCAAGCAGCCCGCATCCCCATTCGCTACCCTTACTGGCTAGAGGCAT
>JBOIDT010000104.1:5061-11522 GCA_050740755.1 Gammaproteobacteria bacterium | reverse complement strand
GCGTTCGTCCATCATGGGCGCAAGCGAACGGTACTTCAACTCAATTTTCTCAATGGCGGTGGCATCTTGCACAACCACTTTAAAGCATAACCTGACAAATAAGTCAACTTATTTTGACGGGGCTCCTTAGGGCAGGTTTCCGGGCATAGATACTGGGTAGCCGCCAAGCGGCACACCCCACAGCTTTCACAGCCGAACAGCGGTCTCTTGATCGCTTGCTCGATCCGTCTTAGAAGCGCATCGAGCCTGCTATGCCTTGGGATATCCCGCAGCAGCCCTCCAAGCACGCGTGCCCGCGGCCCCTGGCTAAACAAATGAGCATGGATCCAGTCCCAGAAGCGGTATCTGATCCGGTCACGGTTTGATGCGTGACAGATCTCTCGGTCGACCAGATACCAGGGATCCATCGGCACGGGATCGGCTTTCAAGCCATTCGGCAAAGACAGCGCTTCGCGCCACGCACGGTTCCAAGAAACGCGGTCAGGACATCTCTGCCTCAGATAATCGATCTGATGCAGCAAGGTGCCGATCTGTTCAACCGAGTGGATCCCCGTGAGCTGCACCCCGGAGTAGCCAAGCATTTGCAATCCCATGATCTGGAGCGCAGTGCGGCGGGTCACCCGCGCGCTGTGGCGTTCCGGCATCAGCCGCTCCTCCTCCTCCTGCAGCAGACGATAAAACGACTCGGTGACGATCACGCCGGCGAGGGGGTGGTGCCTGATGTGGCGGGCACGGCAGGCCGAGAGCGCCATGACGTTGGCCACCATGGGCACGCGATAGCAACAGGTGTCCATCCAAAACAAAGCCTCTTCGTACTTGTTGATGTCGAACCCGATCTGGATGATGATGAAGTCCGCGCCGGCCCCCACCTTTTTACCCAGCTTCAGGTATTGCGCCATGGATTCTTCTTCCCGGTATTTGAACGGGTTGAGGGCCGCTGCGATGGTCAGCTTGGGCCGCGCCGCTCTGGCCGCTTGAATGGCGTTCACCGATTCCAGATAGCGAGGACGGCGATCGGTAGGCGGCTCCTTTAGCTTGTCACCGCTCAGGAGCAGCAAATTCTCAAGACGATGCCCCCGCATTCGCTCCAAGGCCGCATCGAGATCCTCAAGCTCCCGATCCTTTCCCGCCCAGTGAACAAGCTTGCTCTGTGCCACTGTGATCGCGGATGTGAACGGCCATCCTCACCGGGTCGGGGTCGCGATCCGAATGCACGCGGTCGGTCACTGAGAAGCCGGCCACCTCTGGGCGCCGCGCGAGCTCACGCACAAAGGCATCGATCCGGACCATATCATCGCTCAGCAGGTGATCGGCCGAGGCGACAAACTCGATGGTCCAGAAGAACCGGCCCGCGGCGAGACATCTTCGGATGTCGTTTTGGGGACGGTAGGCGGTGGCGATGGCTTGCTCGGATGACACGTCTTTAGGTGCTCATGTGCATGGGCCTCTGGGTCGCTAGGCCCCCGCTGCGGGGACAGCGCCTGGGCGGGCTTGTCCGGCGCGCCAGCTCATTCCCGGCGCGAGCGCCATATGGAGAGGATGATCCACAGGCTGTTGAAAAACGCCATCAGATAGCCCAGCAGCCCGAGCAGCGTGAGGAGGCGTAAACCGAACATCGTAGGCCCCGCCTGCACGGTCATCACGATCGAGGACCCGATCACGAGCGAGGCAGTCATGACTCCGATGGTTATTCGGTCGATGGTGCTGTCGAGCTTGCGGCCAAAACTGTCGAGGCGCTTGAGGTCGAGATCGACGCGCATGCGGCCGCGCCGTGCGTCTTTGATGAGCCGAGCCATGTCCCGCGGTACCGAGGTGAGGAGGCTGAAGTAGCTGCCCAGGGCCGCCTGCCCGCGGCGCATGACCATGGCGGGCCGATACCGCTCCTCGATCGCTCGTTCGACAAACGGCCGGATGCGCTCGATCAGCTGGAACTCCGGATCGTAGTGGCGGCC
Source organism: Gammaproteobacteria bacterium (assembly GCA_050740755.1). Classification (GTDB taxonomy): domain Bacteria; phylum Pseudomonadota; class Gammaproteobacteria; order JACCXJ01; family JACCXJ01; genus JACCXJ01. The sequence continues at coordinate 9,570 of JBOIDT010000104.1, read as the reverse complement.
GAGCCCCTCCAGGGTGATGAGCGCCTTGAACATCAGGGTGAGGTCTGCCGGCAATAGGATCGAGTGCGCGCGCATGATGGCGACGACGCGGTGTAGCAGAGTTCCGATGTGCAGGTCCTTTACTTGCACATCGACATAGTCGAAGGCGAGCTCCCCTAGATTGGCGGCGAGTTGGGTCTCGTCCACCACCGCCTCACCGGTCCAGTCGAGCAGCGCCTCCAACATCACCTCCTCATCCTGGCGTGCGATCCCAGCAAGCAGATCGACGATCTGGCTTCGGCGTGCAGGGGTCAGACGCCCCACCATGCCGAAATCGATCATCGCGATGCGGTTTCCGGGCAGATACAACACATTGCCCGGGTGCGGATCGGCGTGGAAGAAACCGTCGACCAGGATCATTTTGAGCACGGCGTTGACCCCGCGCGCGGCGAGCGTTTTGCGGTCAAGACCGGCCGCCTCGATAGCCCCAAGATCGTTGCCGCGGATCCCTGGGATGTGCTCTTGCACATTCATCACGCTGCTCGTCCACTGCGGGTACACGCGCGGGATCAGTATATGGGGATCGTCGGCGAAGTGGCGTGCGAAACGTGCGATGTTGCGCGCCTCAACGGCCAGATCCAGCTCGCGCTCGAGCGACCGGCGGAACTCGGCGACCATGCGCACAGGCTGATAGCGCCGGGCCTCCGGCATCTCGTGTTCGACCAGGCCCGCAACATGCTCGGAAATCCTCAGATCGGCATCGATGTTGGCCACGATACCGGGACGGCGGATCTTGAGGATCACGGCCGTTCCGTCCGCCAGCTTCGCCCGGTGCACCTGGGCGATTGATGCGGAGGCGTAAGGCTCGCGCTCGATATCGCGGAAGACCTCGAAGGGAGAGCGGCCGAGGCCCTGCTCTATCAGGGGGAGCAGCTCATCGAACGGCACCGCCCGAGCCTCGCTCTGGAGTCGCTCCAACTCCTCTGTCCAGGTCCGCGGGAGCAGATCCTCGCGCGTCGAGAGCATCTGACCGAGCTTGACGAAGGTCGGCCCGAGCTCTTCGAAGGCGAGCCGTACGCGTTGCTGGGGCTCTAGATGCACCACCTCGCCCCGCTCGCCCCAGTGCAGGATCTGGCCCGTGCGCTCGAGAAAGCCGGCGATCCCCGCCCGACGCACGAGGTCTCCTAGCCCGTGGCGGATAAAGACCGAGGTGATCTCGTGCAGCCGAGGCAGATCGCGCACGGCGCCGCTCGCCTGCAAGATCATGGACGGGCCTACCGGTCCGTCTTGGTCTCGGGGTGCTCGCGCAGCGCGTCCGCTACCCCGGCGAGGACACCGCTTACGACGAAGGCCATGCGGGCGCTGTATTCGCGGGCCGCTTCCAGCCCCGAGGTGGTGCTCTCGCGGTAGCTGCTGCCGAGGCGGCTCGCAAACTCATTCACCACGGTCGCGACACGGGCGCCGGCATCGGCACCCACCTGCTGGACGTGCGTCGCGAGCTCGACCAGTTCGCGTTGCAGGCCACCGCTTGCGGCCTCGGAAAGGCGGTTCGCGGTCGCAACGAAATCTTCCTGCAGCTTCCTCAGGCGCGCTAAGGCTTCCTTGAGGTCGTTGTCGGAGAACTCCCCGCCCTTCTGAGCGAGCTGCTCGAGGGCGAAGTGCGCGGCGTTCGCGGACTTCAGCAGCGCCTGATCGAGCTCCTTGATCGCCTCAGAGAGCGCCTGCCGGGCCTCCGCACTTGGGATCTCGGCCTCAAACACCGCGCCGCCAGTCATGGCGCGCATGACCTCCGTAACACCCTCGCTGTCGAGCCGACCCCGTTCCAAGAGTTCAGCAGTCAGCCCCCGCACCCGTTCCCGGATCGCTTGATTCTCACCCCTTGCGGGAGCCTCTGCTCCCTCCGGGGGTGCTTTTGACTCGGACATTGTTAAGCCCTCCACGGTTAGGTACATCTTAAGCTCGCCCTAGCGATTCTATCCCAACCACCCGGTACGGGTTAGGCTATGAGACGCGCGCGCTCGAAGGCGTGGCGAAAGTCAAGAAAGGACGGCTGTTCGCTATCGAGCATCAGACGCAGCAAGGTTTGCTGCAGACGATATTTCACGTTGCCTACGGCCAGGGCGCCGATCCCCACCGCCCCGGGCGAGTGGCTGGTCTGCTGGAGCGGGGCCCCGCAATCGTTCAGCCCTATCCCCGCTATCCCCAGTGGGGGAACGGCATTGACGTCGCCCGCCACTTTGAGGGTTTTCGTATCGGCAAGAACCCGGGCGTTTAGCACCTCGATGCCGGCCTTGGCGGTACAAAACACCACCTCCGCATCCCCGATCAGATAGGCCTTGTCGGCGTCGGAGCCGGCGAAGGTGCCGCGCAGGCGGCACTCGCACAGCCGGCTGTACTCCGCGGCTACCCGCAGCGCGTTGTCCATGTTGAGATGATCCACCAATGTCGTGTGGGCACCACACAGGGAGACGATCACCCCGGTGGCGATCCCCACCGGGCCGGTGCCCCCGAACACTACCGCCCGGCAATCGTTGAGCTCCCGGTTGTGCTTGGCTTTCAATTGCTTCTCGACACAGGCCACCAAGGCGGCGGCGGTGGTAAAAGCCCCGCTCGGATCGGCCAGCACCGACACCTGAAAGGGCGGCACCATGGCGTTCTTGGTCGCCTCCAGCATGGTCATGGCGAGTCCGATATCGCGCCCGCCGATAAAGATCCCAGTGCGCTTAACACCCGCCGGACCGCGGGAGAAGATCGCATCTTGCACCAGACCGTGCACCTGTTCCAGCTTCACATCCGTATAGGGGATCACCACCTCAAAACCGGCATCGACCGCCATGTTGATATCAAACGGGCTGGCATGCGGCATGGGATCGAACAGGTGGATCACGCTGCGTTTTTCGGGTCGTTCCATTGTTCTTACTCTCTCCCGCCAGGTCGACACTGAGACCGGCTCGTTGCGGCTCTCAAAACAGGCCGATGATCTGGCCATCCCCATCGACATCGATGTTCTCGGCCGCGGGCACCTTGGGCAGCCCCGGAACTCCTTCGAAGAAGTCCACGATGCCGGTCTCCAACGAATACTCAGCTCCAACCACTACCAGCCCATCTTCGCGGATGAGATGCTCCAGAAGTTCTGAGCCGTGACGCAACTGATTCGCCGATGCACGAACATTCGCCCGAACCGCCTCGCGTAGTAGTGCAACCCACTCATCTTCCCGCCGGGACGCGAGCAACGTCTCCACGGACGGTCGGACGCGGTCCACGATAGAACGCAAGTTCCGCGACTGATTCGTCGCCCGCCCCTGAAGTTCTTCCAGTGTCGCGACCACGGCACCACACTGTGAGTGACCCATGACGACCACGAGTCGGGTACCGAAACGTGACGCCGCAAATTCGACACTGCCAACCTGGGAAGGTGCGACGACGTTGCCAGCGACCCGGATGACGAACAGGTCGCCGAAGCCCTGGTCGAAGACCAGTTCTGCAGGGACGCGGGAGTCCGAGCAGCCAAGGATGATTGCGAACGGCTCCTGCCCACTGACCAGCTCGGCACGACGGGCCGGATTCGAGAGAACAGGCACCGTTTGGTTTGAAACGAACCGTCGGTTCCCTTCGCAAAGACGACCGAGGGCTTGGACTGCGTTGAGCATCGTGAATAACAGAGTCGTGTTGTCCGGCTAACCACAGCACTCGGGGATCATGCCGGCCAGCGAGACACTGTCGTGGCCCCCTTGCCCCGGCAATCATACAGCAACTCATCGGGGACCGCTCGCATTGACATTCAGCTCCGCACTCACGAGAATCCTACGATCGGGACCCCGTGCGGTCTGCGGGGCTATCATTGCAGACCATGGGGAGGACGGGCATGCATGTAACACTCGAGCAGGCTCAGATCGCGCTCGCGGCGGCGCAGAAAAAGGCGGTCGAGATCGATACCCGGATGTGTATCGCGGTGGTCGATTCCGGCGCCAACCTGAAGGCCTTCGTCCGCACCACGGTGAATGATCTGCTTCGCGTGCGCATAGCACACCCTGTCGAGGGAGACGCTGCGTGAACGTAACGACCATCAAGAAACGCGGACAGATCCGCGGCCGGGCCGTCGATCTCACGGCCCTGGCGGAGGTACGCGAGCTCCTCGGCGAGCAGCCGCGGCGTCGCGATCTGCTCGTCGAGCACCTGCACAAGATCCAGGACCGCTATCACTTCATCTCGGCCGCCCACATAGTGGCGCTCGCCGAGGCGATGGGGCTCGCCACCGCCGAGGTTTACGAGGTCGCGACCTTCTACCACCACTTCGACGTCGTCAAGGAAGGCGAGGCGCCGCCTCCGGCCTTGACCGTGCGCATCTGCGACTCGGTCACCTGCGAGCTCTACGGCGCGCGCGAGCTCTTCGCCGGCCTCGAGGAGCGGCTGGGCGAGGGCGTCCGGGTGCAGCACGTGCCGTGTGTCGGGCGCTGTCAGTCGGCGCCGGTGGCGGTGGTCGGGCAGAACCCCATCGAGACGGCGAGCATCGAGCGCGTCGAGGACGCC
>JBOIDT010000104.1:0-4961 GCA_050740755.1 Gammaproteobacteria bacterium | reverse complement strand
CCCACCCTGGAGCACAACCTGGAGACCCTGTACTGGGTGCGCGACATCATCGAGCGCGGTCCCGAGTGGTTCGCCTCGGAAGGGCGGCGCGGACGGCAGGGACTGCGCTCTTACTCGGTCAGCGGGCGGGTGCAGAAACCCGGCGTGCACCTCTGCCCCGCCGGGATCAGCATGCGCGAGCTAATAGATGAATATTGCGGCGGGATGCTGCCCGGCCACGAGTTCTACGGTTATTTCCCCGGCGGGGCCTCGGGCGGGGTCCTACCGGCGTCGCTGGGCGATCTGCCGCTCGACTTCGATACGCTGAGCGCCTACGGCTGCTTCATCGGTTCCGCGGCCATCATCGTGCTGTCCGATCACGACCGTGCCCGCGATGCCGCGCTCAACGCCCTGCGCTTCTTCGAGGACGAATCCTGCGGCCAGTGCACCCCGTGCCGGGTGGGCACGGCCAAGGCCGTGAAGCTCATGGAGCGCGACCACTGGGACACCGCCCTCCTGGAAGAATTGGCCCGGGCCATGGAGGACGCCTCGATCTGCGGGCTCGGCCAGGCCGCGCCGAACCCCTTGCGCTGTGCGATCAAGTATTTCCCGGAGGAGTTTGTCTGACATGGCCGCGATCCCCAAGCCCCTGCCAGAACCCGAGACCCTCGCCTTCACCCTGGACGGACGCGAGGTCCATGCCCTGCCGGGCGAGACCATCCTCGAGGTCGGGAAGCGGGTCGGCGTCGACATCCCACACCTCTGCTACCAGCCGGGCTATCGGCCGGACGGCAACTGCCGCGCCTGCGTGGTCGAGATCGAGGGCGAGCGGGTGCTGGCCCCCTCCTGCTGCCGGAAGCCCACGCAGGGCATGGAGGTCCGGAGCGACAGCGAGCGCGCCCGCCATTCCCAGAAGCTGGTCGTGGAGCTATTGCTCTCGGACATGCCGGATGCGGGGCGCTCGCCCTACACCCCGCGCTCGGAGCTGGACCACTGGGCGGACTGGCTAGCGATCGGCACCTCGCGCTTCCCGTGCCGGGAACAGCCGGGGCCGGACCTCAGCAACCCTGCCATCGCCGTCAACCTCGATGCCTGCATCCAATGTACGCGCTGCGTGCGCGCCTGCCGCGAGGAGCAGGTCAACGACGTGATCGGCTACGCCTTCCGCGGCACCCACTCGAAGATCGTCTTCGACCTCGACGACCCCATGGGCGAGAGTACCTGCGTGAGCTGCGGGGAGTGCGTCCAGGCCTGCCCCACGGGCGCGCTCATGCCGGCCCGCAACGTCGGCCTCATCGAGCCGGAGAAGAAGGTCGAGTCCACCTGCCCCTATTGCGGCGTCGGGTGTCTCTTGACCTTCAACGTCAAGGACAACAAGATCCTCTGTGTGGACGGTCGCGACGGGCCGGCCAATCATAGCCGGCTGTGCGTCAAGGGGCGCTACGGCTTCGATTACGTCCACCACCCCGACCGGCTGCACAAGCCGCTGATCCGACGGCCTGGGACCCCGAAGACCCACAAGCTCCTGAGCCCCACCTACCTCGCGACCTATTTCCGCGAGGCTACCTGGGAAGAGGCCCTGGAGTTCGCGGCAAGCGGGCTCAAGCGCATCCGCGACAAGAAGGGGCCGAACGCGCTCGCCGGTTTCGGCTCGGCCAAGGGCAGCAACGAGGAGGCCTATCTGTTCCAGAAGCTGGTGCGGACGGGCTTCCGTACCAACAACGTGGACCACTGCACGCGCCTCTGCCATGCCTCCTCGGTGGCCGCGCTCCTCCAGACCCTGGGTTCGGGCGCGGTCTCGAACCCCGTCGCCGATGTCGCAGACGCCGAGGTCATCATCGTGATCGGAGCGCGTCCCACGATCAACCACCCGGTCGCCGCGACCTTCATGAAGAACGCCGCCAAGTCGGGCAAGACGCTCATCGTCATGGATCCCTATCGCTCCGACTTGGCGCGTCATGCCCGCTACTTTGTGCAGTTCCGGAACGATACGGACGTGTTGTTACTCAATGCCATGATGCACACCATCATCGCCGAGGGGCTCCACAACGTGGAGTACATCGTCAAGCACACCGAGGGCTTCGAGGCGGTGTCCGAGACGGTCAAGGGCTATAGCCCGGAGCGCGTGGCGCCTCTCTGCGGCGTGCCTGCGGAAATGATCAAAGAAGTTGCGCGCGCCTATGCGACCGCCAGGGCCTCCATCATCTTCTGGGGCATGGGCATCTCCCAGCACATCCACGGCACGGACAACGCCCGGTGTCTGATCTCGCTCGCGCTCCTCACGGGTCAGATCGGCCGGCCGGGAACCGGGCTACATCCCTTGCGCGGCCAGAACAACGTGCAGGGGGCCTCCGATGTCGGCCTCATCCCCATGGTCTATCCCGACTACCAGCCGGTGAAGAGCCGCAAGGCCCGCCAGTATTTCGAGCAGCTCTGGGGTACGCGGCTCGACCCCTATCCGGGGCTCACCGTGGTCGAGATCATGAGCGCCATTCACCACGGCGAGATCAAGGGCATGTACATCATGGGCGAGAACCCGGCGATGTCCGATCCCAATCTCAACCACGCCCGCGAGGCGCTGGCATTACTGGATCACCTGGTCGTGCAGGACATCTTCTTCACCGAGACCGCGGGGTTTGCGGACGTGATCCTTCCGGCCTCGGCCTTCCCCGAGAAGACCGGGACCTTCACCAATACCGACCGGCGGGTGCAGCTCGGCCGTCAGGCGATCGATCCTCCGGGCGATGCCCGCCCGGACCTCTGGATCATCCAGGAGATCGCGCGCCGCATCGGGCTCGACTGGAACTATGAGGGCCCCGCGGAGGTCTTCGAGGAGATCCGCAAGGCCGTGCCCACGATGGCCGGCATGACCTGGGACCGGCTCACGCGGGTGGACTCCCTCACCTATCCGCTCATCGAGGAGGGCGATCCGGGCGACCCCGTGATCTTCACGGACGGCTTCCCGACCGAGGACGGCCGCGGCCGCTTCGTCCCGGCGGATTACATCGAGGCCAACGAGTGGCCCGACGAGGACTATCCCTTCGTGTTCATCACCGGCCGCCACCTCGAGCACTGGCACACCGGGAGCATGACCCGCCGCGCGACCGTGCTCGACGCCCTGGAACCCGAGCCCGTCATCAGCATCCACCCCGAGGACTTGAACCGGATCGGCGCCCTGCCCGGAGATATGATCCGGATCGATTCCCGGCGCGGATGCATCGAGGGACGCGCTCGATCCGATACCGGCATGCAGCGCAATTCGGTGTTCATGGCCTTCTGCTACCACGAGGCCGCCGCCAACCTCCTGACCACCGAGGCCCTCGACCCCTACGGCAAGATCCCGGAGTTCAAGTTCTGCGCCGTGCGCGTCGCCCGCGTCGGCGGCCTGCCGGAGAAGGACAGCGCGCTGTCATTCGCGTCGGTGGGATAACGCCGGCTTCGCGCCGACAAGCAATCGTAGCCCGGATGAAGCGAAGCGGGATCCGGGTAGGCCATGGCGAATCCCTGGGTTATGCTTCGCTCCACCGAGGATAGGATTTCCAGGCATGCGCCGGGACCGATAGAATGCGCCTCACCGATACCCAAGTCCGCATCATCAAGATGCGCGCAGCCGAGTGTTTCGGGCCAAACACCAAGATCTGGCTCTTCGGCTCCCGCGTGGACGACAAGGCGCTGGGCGGAGACATCGATCTGTACGTCGAGCTGGCCGAGCCCCTCACCGATGCCGCCTGGCGCGTATTGCGCTTCAATGGCGCCCTCCAGCAAGCCTTCGGAGCGCAGCACATCGACGTCATCACCCGCGGACCAAGCGAACCGCTGAAACCGATCCACGAGACGGCCAAGCGATCCGGCGTCGCTCTGTGAACGACCTCGCCGCCAGACTCGCGCGCGTCCTCGAGTTGGTCGATCGGGAGGCTCGTCACCTCGCGGAAGTCACGCAACGGTTCTTTGGAGGTGCCGAAGCAATCGACCGCGAATGGCTCGCGAAACAGCTTGCCACGCCGGAAGGGATCGATCGCCTGGAGTCCTTAGGCGCCAAGTTCTCCCGCCTGCAAGACACCCTGAGCGACAAGCTCCTGCCGCTTTTTCTACGGGCCGCCGGAGAGCTTCCGGGGACTGCGGTGGAAAACCTCAACCGCGCCGAGCGCCTCGGGATCATCCCCGACGCCCAGGAATGGTTGGGCGCGAGGGGGCTGCGTAACCGGCTGGTGCACGAGTACATCGATGACCTGGCCGAACTCGGTGCTTCCCTCGACGCCGCCAGACGATTCGCGCCGGTCCTCATCGAGGCGGCTCACGCGTTCCGAACCTATGCCGCGCAGAAGCTCGGCATAGCGGCGATCAGATCGGGGGCCAGCCAATCCGGGTCAACGTAAAGGCCGCTGGATTAATTATCAATATTGCAGCAGTTGCCGATTCTGCTGAAGCCAATGCGACGCAGGATTGTCCTGTCATTCAGTTGGAGTCCCCGGTGGATTAGATGAATCATAGCTCACCTTCGCGACATAGAAAGCGTCTTTCTATCGTACCCGTACGTCGACTTGGGCCTCGGCTCGCTGGTTCTGCATCGGTAGCAAGTATAGCAAGTGTAGCCCGGATGACGCGAAGCGGAATCCGGTAGGGCATGGCCAATCCCTGGGTTACGCCTCGCTCCACCCAGGCTACGTTCTTCCAGCTTACGCGACGGGATGGCCGGTGGCTGATTGGCGCCGCTGCATCGTGATCGAGTGAACGCGACCGCTCATTGGCATCCTGCCAGACGGTTTGAGCGGCCGCCGAGCTTGCCCAGGGAACGCGCCAGTTGATCCTTCGCCGCGAGAACCGCGGCAGCAGTTTGCCGGCGCCCAGCCTGCTCGAGAGTGGAGATCAATCCCGTGAGCGCGCTCTCGAGCTCGTTTGTGAGGACGTGATCGCCCAGCGCAGACAGCGTACGACGGATCACGTCTTCCACGCGCAGTTGCAAATCCGGTGGCAGCCCTTCG
>JBOIDT010000103.1:0-11657 GCA_050740755.1 Gammaproteobacteria bacterium | reverse complement strand
GCCCCGTCCGGTGCCACCTGTGGGACTGGACTTACCCACCCCTTGCCCTCGAACCGATGTTTCCTGTATCCACAATTCGCACACCGGCCTGGGCCTCACCAACTAAATGGATACCTTCAAAACAATGAACACCGCCCCATCCGACATTCCTGTATATCCGTACTACGAGTGTTCAACTAACGCTGGAACTTGGGTGTTCAACTAACGGTGGAACTTTGCCCCTGATGACTTAGCGCAAGTTTTCCGATTACCTGTAGAAGACGTTGCCGACCTATTGTCAGCAGTCACTTTCTTGAGAGTTGATACAAGCTCAAATGAGGTTGTCTTCGAATCTGAGAGCATCCGTCGGTTTGCTCGGAACAAGCTTAGAGAGCTTGAGCGGTCGGTACTTGATCTCCACACCGAGTATCTTCTAACGATGCCTTTAAGCGCGCCTGCCCTTCAAGCGCTTCCGGCGTACCTCGAGGCCTCAGGCAACGAAAAGCGGATCCTTGAATGCCTAACCCGAGACTATTTTGACGCTTTGCTTACAAAGGCGCGCGCGTTTGCGCCCCTGACTAGAAGTGCCCGCTTGGGGGCCGCTACCGCGAAGAAGCTCGGCGCGCACCGGGATGCATTACGCTTTACACTTTTCTCAAATATCTTCCAAGGGTTAGCAACCTTCCGCACTAACCACGCCGAGATCGAGGCGTTGATGGCGATGGACGTGTATCCCGCCGCGATTGCGGCTGCAAGTCGAGCAACGTTACCAGAGGATCGTCTTCACCTAACCAGCATAAAACATCATCGCGATTCAGGCGTGCCGAAGCCATGGGATGAAGAGTACCGACGTTGCTGGATACAGAACGTGTCTGATCATTCCCCTCCAGACACAGAGATCGTGCTGTTCGGCGTAGCCCCGGGTGGGGAGTCCCCGATTCATGATCGCTGGGTTCTGTCGGGGGAAAAGGGATTGCGTCTGGGCACCTCAATCAACTCACTTGGCATGAAACTGAGTGAGATCAGCATTCTAAGTAGCGAAGAGGCGATTGTGCGTCTTCAGGAAGTTGAAGCGTACACACGGGGGAGGTTACGCGAGCATCTCGGGCGACGAGTGGAATACTCGATCTTCAACCTTTATTAGCGCAACGTTGATTCGAGGAGAGAACACATGGGCATCACGCGCGTCACGGTGAGCGTCGCGAACTTGAAACGGGATCAGCCTCCCTACGAGGCAGACTTCCTGGTCGATACCGGCGCGATCGATTGCTTGGCGCCGGCCTCATCCTTGGCAGCGGCCGGAATCGAGGTCGAAGGCCGAGATGCCTATGAACTCGCGAACGGCGAAGTCATCGAATATCCTTTCGGCTTCGCGCGCGTAAGCTTCATGGGCAGCGAGACCGTGGCGCAGATCATCTTCGGCCCCGAGGGATGCGAGCCGATCCTCGGCACGGTGGCCTTGGAGAATACCGGCATCAGTGTGGACCCGGTATCGCGCAGGCTCAGACGGATGGCGGCCAAGCCCTTGAAGTGAAGACGCTATACGGAGGCCTCGGAACGCGCGCTCTTTGGACCCACTACGCTCGTCCGAGCCTACCGGCCGGGCTACTCCTTCTTTAAGAAGTAATACCCAAACGGCCCCTTCAAGGTCATGGTATCGGGTTTCTTATCGATGAGGACGAAGGTGTCGCCGTTCGGGGTGACGATCTTGCCGTCCTTGACCTCGAACGTCTCTTCTATCGTCCCTGCACGTCCGCCACCGGCGAAGCCCTCCGAGAACCTGTAGACGCTGGTCCGAGCCAGGTTCCCGTCGGCCCCGAAGACCCATTTGGAGCCCTCGAGGGCTCGGTTGCCCGTCAGGGTAAGGGCAGTCGACTCCAGCACCCAGTTGCCGGCGACATCGGCCGGGCTCTGGATCGCGATGCCTTGAGCGTATGCCGTCGGCACTGCGAGACCACTTGCAACGATGATATTGCCGATGATGATATCGATTCTTGACCGGCGGCGCATGGCCCCTCCTTTCGAATGAACGGCGAGCCGCTATTTTGCCCCCCACGGTCCCTCCCGACAAGGGGAGGATCGCCGACCGTCCGGAACGTCAGTAGCGACAGCCGGGAAAGTAACGAGGGAAGTAGCGGTAGTGGCCATAACGGGGCCATTGATAGTGACGCCCGTGGCCGTAGCCATAGTAGCGGGGGCGGTAGGCCCCACGATGGCTCCTCGGGTACGCCTGCTGGTAGCCGTACCCGGAGGATCCGTAACCCGGGGAATAGCCCCCGAACCCGTTATAGGGGCGCGGTGGGTGTTGATTCCAGCTCCAGGCCAGCGCCTCGGGCGCGATCAGTACCAGCCCCGCACCGAGTAGCAACGACAGCATGCGCTTCGATCTCTTGGACATGGCAAACCTCCGTTCACAGGTGGCGCCGGCATTTGCCGGCATACCGCACACGGTACGCGCCCGCGGCTGAACGGCGACTGAACGGGGGGTGTACGCGGATCGCCCTTACCCGACCATGCCAGGGGGACACGTGTGCGGCTGAACGAACCCGCCTGCCTACCGGAAGATCTCCGGGGGGCTGACGCCGAAGCCCTCCGCGTAACGGGCCGCGAGCTCGGGGGGGTCGAAGCGGTGGTTCTGGGTGCCGTGGTGCTCGATCTTGATGGCCCCCATGAGGGCGGCGATGCGGCCGGTGGTCTCCCAATCCAGATCGCAGAGGAGCCCCAAGATCAACCCGGCCCGGTAGGCGTCGCCGCAACCCGTCGGATCGCGCACGGCGCGCGGCTTGGCGGCGGGGATCTCGTAGCGCCTCCCCTCGGCATAGATGCACGAGCCCTTGGCGCCGAGCGTGACGATGAGCCCGCGCACCCGCTCGCAAAGCGCCTCGGGGGAGAGGCCGGTGCGCTCGTGCAGGAGCTGCCATTCGTAGTCGTTGACCGTCACGTAGGTCGCGCGGCTCAGGAACCACAGGAGCTCGTCTTTTTCGAACATGGGCAGGCCCTGGCCGGGGTCGAAGATGATCGGGACCCCCGCCTCGGCGAGTGCGGCGGTGTGCTCCAGCATCCCTTCGCGGCCATCGGGGGAGATGATCGCGAGCCGGACGTCATCGAGCGCCGGCAGGGGGTTGTGGTGCGAGTGGCTCATGGCCCCCGGATGGAAGGCCGTGATCTGGTTGTCGTCGAGATCGGTGGTGATGAAGGCCTGGGCCGTCCATTGGTCGTCGATGGTCTTGATGTGGCGGCGGGAGATCCCGCAGGCGTCGAGCCAGGTCGCGTAGGCGTCGAAGTCGCGCCCCACGGTCGCCACCGGGAGCGCATCCGCACCCAATAGTTTCAGGTTATAGGCGATGTTCCCGGCGCAGCCCCCGAACTCGCGCCGCATCTCCGGGACCAGGAAGCACACGTTCAGAATGTGGATGCGGTGCGGCAGGATGTGGTTCTTGAAGCGATCCTGGAACACCATGATGTGGTCGTAGGCCAGCGAGCCGCAGATCAGGGCGGTCATGGACATCGGTCTCTCCTGTGGTTGGCGATTCGATTCCTCCCGAGCGCGCCAGGCATGTCCTCCCCGGCATAGGGCGGCCACAAGGGCCGCCCCTACCCGATTCGATTCCTCCCGGGCGCGCCACAGGCACGGGTGCAGGGTCTCATCTCTTCAATTCCCCGAGCGCGCGCTCGAGGATGTCGCGATCGAGTTTATCCTTTTCGCGCAACGTTTGTTTGGTCTTCAGCAAGCCCTCGATGTCGAGCGTTCGGACGGGGACTCTATAACCCAACGCATACAACGTGTATCCCCCGATCAGCACATAATCGACACCGTGTTCGTCGAGTGCGCGTAGCAGCAACTTCAAATCCTCGACCGTCGCGGGGCGTGCGAGATTCGATGCCGGATCGGTCATCGAGGAGCGGAATGACGCAATCGGCTGTTCAATGCCACCGCGCGTGCGATCGCTTCATCGGTTTGGCGATTCATCTCGGCGTGCGAGGCAAAACGATAAAGGCCTTTCGGAATACCGGTCGTTGCAATGGCCGCGAGTGCAGCGCCCGTGGCTTGGTGCGTCGCGGCCGCCCGCAACGCGGCCGCGCTGGGTATTGGCGCAGGTTCCGGCAGACGGCGACGGCCTATCTGTCGCATGGGACGAGATTCAAGAACGTTGGGTTAGGGACTGCATACTACCTCGAAACCGCCTCGTGTCCGCAGATCCATTGCTACACGCTTACCCAGAGGGAGCCGGGTCGCGCCGTAGTCCGTGACGGCTCATTGATTCATCCCAAGCGCGCCAGGCGCGCGTGCCCTTCCCGGGTGCCGGCCCCGTGTCGCGCGAGGACCGGCGCCAGGAAGCGACCGGTATACGAGCGCGGGTGGGCGGCCACCTCTTCGGGCGTGCCGGTGACCACGACCTCGCCGCCACCCTCACCACCCTCGGGGCCGAGGTCCACGACCCAGTCCGCGGTCTTGATGACATCGAGGTTGTGCTCGATGACGATCACCGTGTTGCCGCGCTCGCATAGCCGCTGCAAGACCGCGAGGAGTTGCTCGATGTCGTGGAAGTGCAGCCCGGTGGTGGGCTCGTCGAGGACATAAAGCGTGCTGCCGGTATCGCGCCGCGACAGCTCGCGCGCCAGCTTGATGCGCTGGGCCTCGCCACCCGAGAGCGTGGTGGCGTTCTGGCCGAGCTTGATGTAGGCGAGGCCCACGTCGATGAGGGTCCGGAGCTTCGAGGCCACGGCCGGCACCGGATCGAACAAGCGTCGCGCGTCCTCGACCGAGAGGCCCAGCACCTCGGCGATGGTCAGGCCCTTGTAGCGGATGTCCAGCGTTTCGCGGTTGTAACGCGCCCCCTGGCAGAGGTCACAGGTCACATAGACGTCCGGCAGGAAGTGCATCTCCACCTTGATCACGCCATCGCCCTGGCAGCCCTCGCAGCGCCCCCCGCGCACGTTGAAGCTGAAGCGTCCCGGCGCATAGCCGCGCGAGCGCGCCTCGGGGGTCGCGGCGAACAGATCGCGGATGGGCGTGAAGAGACCGGTGTAGGTGGCGGGGTTGGAGCGCGGGGTGCGGCCGATGGGGCTCTGATCGATGTCCACGACCTTGTCCAGCCATTCCAGACCCTCGATGCCCCGGTATGGCTTCGGATCCTCGCCCGCATGATGGAAACGGCGCGCCGCGATCCGGTACAGGGTGTCGTTGACGAGGGTGGACTTGCCCGAGCCGGACACCCCGGTCACGCAGCTCAATAGCCCGGTCGGGAACGCGACATCGATGTCCTTGAGGTTATTCCCGCTCGCACCCAGGAGGCGCACCAGCCCGCGCCCATCCATCGACCTGCGCGGGCAGCGGATCGGGATGGCGCGCCGGCCCGAGAGGTACTGGCCGGTGACCGACTGGGGATGGTGGGCGACGGCCTGCGGCGGGCCCTGGACCATCACCCGCCCGCCGTGGATCCCCGCGCCGGGTCCCATGTCCACCACATGATCGGCCGCCCAGATGGCCTCCTCGTCATGCTCCACCACGATGACGGTGTTGCCGAGGTCGCGGAGCTGGCTCAGGGTGCCGAGCAGGCGCCGGTTATCGCGCTGGTGCAGCCCGATCGAGGGCTCGTCGAGGACATACATGACCCCGGCGAGCCCGGCCCCGATCTGGCTCGCCAGGCGGATACGTTGCGCCTCTCCGCCCGAAAGGGTGTCGGCGCTGCGATCCAAGGTCAGGTATTCCAGCCCCACATCGACCAGGAAGCGCAGCCGCTCCTTCACCTCCTTCAGGACCTTGGCCGCGATCTGGCCCTTGTGTCCCTCGATCTTCAGGGACTCGAAGAACCGCAGCACCGTCTCCACGGGCATGGCCGTGACCTCGGGCAGCGACCGGCCGCCTATCAGGACGTGGCGTGCGGCAATCGTCAGCCGCATCCCGCCGCACGCCGGACAGGGTGTCTGGCCGAGGAACTTCGCGAGCTCCTCGCGCACCAGGCTCGAGCCGGTCTCCCGGTAGCGCCGCGTGAGGTTCGGGATCACGCCCTCGAACGGGTGCCGCCGCTTGCGGCGGCGGCCTTGACCGTCTTCATAGGTGAAGGCGATGGCCTCGTCCCCGCTGCCCTCCAGGATCACCTTACGGACCCGCGCCGGAAGCTGTTTGAAGGGCTTGTCGAGGTCGAAACCGTAATGGGCCGCGAGGTCCGAGAGGAGCTGGAAGTAATAGCCATTGCGGCGGTCCCAGCCGGGGATTGCGCCCGCCGGCAGGCCGAGCTCCGGGTGGCGCACCACGCGGGCGGGGTCGAAGAACTCTCGCATCCCGAGCCCGTCGCACTCGGGGCAGGCGCCGGCCGGGTTGTTGAAGGAGAACAGCCGCGGCTCCAGCTCGTTCAGGCTGTAACCGCAGTGCGGACAGGAGAAGCGCGCGGAGAACACCATCTCCTCGCCCCCTCCCTTGTCGGCACCGCCCTCGTCCATGGACACGAGGCGCACCACGCCGCCCGAGATCCGTACGGCGGTCTCGAACGATTCGGCCAGGCGCAGGCGCAGATCGGGCCGGACCTTGAACCGGTCCACCACGGCCTCGATGTCGTGCTTTTTGTATAATGCCAGCCCCGGTGCCGCATCCAGTTCATGGACCTGACCGTCGATGCGGGCGCGCACGAATCCCTGCTTGCGCAAGTCATCGATGAGTTCCTCGTGCTCGCCCTTACGCCCCTGCACCACCGGGGCGAGGAGCATGAGCCGGGTGCCTTCGGGCAGGGCCAGGACCTGGTCCACCATTTGGCTCACGGTCTGGGCCGCGAGCACCGTGCCGTGGGTGGGGCAGCGCGGCTCGCCGGCACGGGCGTAGAGGAGCCTCAGATAGTCGTGTACCTCGGTCGTGGTCCCGACCGTGGAGCGGGGGTTGTGGGAGGTGGACTTCTGCTCGATGGAGATCGCCGGCGACAGCCCTTCGATGGAATCGACATCCGGTTTCTGCATCACCGACAGGAACTGCCGCGCATAGGCGGACAGGGACTCGACATAGCGGCGCTGGCCCTCCGCATAGAGGGTATCGAAGGCGAGCGAGGACTTTCCCGAGCCGGACAGCCCGGTGATGACGATGAGCCGGTCCCGAGGCAGGTCGAGGTCGATGTTCTGGAGATTGTGGGTCCGGGCACCCCGGATGCGGATGGTGTCCATGGCGCAAAGGCAGGTAACCCCGAATACTAAGGGGCCGAATACTAATGGTCGGAGCACCCATGACGCAAAGGGATGGCCTGTCGAGCCAGGAACCGATGGCGGTCTGCGAGCGGCGCGCCGCGCTGTCGCTCGCGACCCTGTTCTTCTTCCGGATGTTCGGGCTTTTTCTGATCCTCCCCGTGCTGGCCCTGCACGCCCAGCACCTGGGGGGGGCCACCCCCTTCCTCATCGGAGTCGCGATGGGTGTCTACGGCCTGACCCAGGCGGTGTTCCAGATCCCCTTCGGGGGCCTGTCGGACCGTTACGGACGCAAGCCCGTGATCGCGGCCGGGCTTCTCATATTCGGTCTCGGCAGCGTGCTGTGTGCGGTCTCCGGGCATGTCGCGGGGATCATCGCCGGCCGGGCCCTGCAGGGTATCGGCGCCATCTCGGCGGCCGTCATGGCGCTCGCCGCGGACCTCACGCGCGAGGAACAGCGCATCAAGGTCATGTCGGTGATAGGCGTGACCATCGGGCTGGCCTTCGCGGCCGCGTTCGTCGCCGGCCCGGCCCTGGATGCCGTGCTCGGGCTGCACGGCCTCTTCTGGCTGGCGGCGGGCTTGGCCCTCGCTGGGCTTGCGATCTTGTATCTCTTGGTGCCGGAGCCCGCGCACAGCGCCTTCCACCACGAGTGCGAGCCGCAGTGGAGCCAGGTCCTGGGCATCCTGTCGAATCGCGATCTCAGGCGGCTCGATGTCGGCATCGGATGCCTGCATTTCCTGCTGACCGCGAGCTTCGTGGTCCTGCCGGTGGTGCTGCGCGATGGCCTCGGACTCGCCAGTCGCTCGCATTGGGAGGTCTATCTGCCGGTATTCGGGCTATCCATCGTCTTGATGGTGCCCGCCATCCGGGCGGCCCAGCGGCGCGGGCGCGAGGTGTTCCTCGGGGCGGTGGCCCTCGTCGGGGTCGTAGAACTGGGTCTGGCCCTGGGCCATGGGAGCGGCCCCTGGGTGTTCCTCATGCTGTGGGGCTTCTTCGCGGGGTTCAACTACCTGGAGGCGAGCCTGCCCACCCTGGTCTCGCAGACGGCGCCGGCCGATCGGCGCGGCACCGCGCTCGGCGTGTACGCCATGTCGCAGTTTCTCGGGACCTTCGCCGGGGGGGCGACCGGCGGCCTGCTCTCGGGTTATGCTGGCGCCACCGGGGTGTTCCTGATGTGCGCCGTGCTGGCGCTCTTGTGGTTCGCGTACGCCCGCGGGATGGCGCTGCCGCGGCCGCTGCGTAGTCATGTGGTCAAGGTGGGCCGGGTCACGGCCGCCGAGGCCGCCGCGCTCACCGCCCGGCTCGCGGCGGTTGCCGGTGTCTGCGAGGCGGTGGTGGTCGGTGAGGACGGCGTGGCCTTCCTCAAGGTGGACCGAGACACGCTGGACTGGCAGGGGTTACGTGACATCTGCGAGGCGCGGGGCTAAGGTGGCGCGACCCGCACAGCGGGCATTCTTTCGTGAGGAGTAACGGCTATGGCAAGGGGTATCAACAAGGTCATTCTGGTCGGGAATCTGGGTGCGGAACCCGAGGTCCGGTACATGCCGAGCGGGCAGGCGGTCGCCAACGTGGGGCTCGCGACCAGCGACTCGTGGCGGGACAAGGAGACGGGGGAAAACCAGGAGCGCACCGAGTGGCACCGCGTGGTGTTCTTCGGCAAGCTCGCCGAGATCGTCAAGGAATACCTGCACAAGGGCTCGCAGGTCTATGTCGAAGGCCGGATCCGGACCCGAAAGTGGCAGGACCGCGACGGCCACGACCGCTACACCACCGAGATCGTGGCGAACGACATGCAGATGCTGGGCGGCCGCGGCGGCGCGGCGCCAATGGAGCGCGAGACGCCACCCGCGGGCGAGGCCCAGAGTGCGAGCCCCGCGCCGGTATCGTCTGGATCGGAGACCGCCGGGCCGCCGGATCTCGACGACGACATTCCGTTCTAAGGACAGCCGCGTGCCGGCGGTTCTCAGGAGGCAGCCTGATCCGTGGCAGGCACCGTAGTCTGATGGGATGAGCCCGCGAACCTCAGCCGATTGGCCTACCGCGCTTTCGCGAACCGTCACGCGGCTTCGGCAACGCCGACCACGAGCCGCTTGCCGAGTGCGGCATAGGCCGCTTCGATCTGGTCGATCCGTGAGGCATGGCCGAGATCCAATAGGCGATCGACCTGCGGCAGATGCCAATTGAGGCGCCGGGCAAGTTCGGCTTTACCGACATGACCGTCCAGCATCGCCTGGTATATACCGAGCTTCGCGCAAGTCAGCGCCCTAGGGCGCACTACGCGACCGGCCTTCGCTTCCGAGGGGGCCGGCAGCGGGCGCCGGTCCTCCAGATAGAACTCCAGGGCGGTTTCCAGCGCATCGACGGCGCGCATCAGCGCTTCGTCGGCATCCTCCCCTTGCGTGATGGCTTCCGGGACATCCGGAAACGTGACCACATATCCACCTTCTGCGACCGGCTCCAGAACCACCGGATATTCGAGCATCTCGCGCCTCACTCAAGACTCAACTGGTTCTTGATGCCTTCGACCGTACCTTTCTTGAGCTCGCCCGAATGCATCGGTAACACCGACTGGCGACCCTTGAGAAACACCCTGAGATGGCCGCCCCTCCCCGGTTTGAAGGTGGCTCCCTGCCGCTCCAGCCAGCGTTTGAATTCCCGGCTGTTCACAGAGTACAGCATAACAAAAGTGTTGTCCCCGAGTGAACACACTGTCGTATGGATGTTACCCCGCGACTCCCCCATCCCCCGTGCACACGGGAGTTCGTCACCGGTGTGGGCTGGCTCGATAGGATAATGGGCTTAGGAACACACCCGGGCATTCGACCGGATCGTGTTGGGCGTTGGATCGCTTATCCGATCCTATGAGGCTGCCGTCCGTTCGAGGGCCGGCGGCGTTGCGCCGCGTGCCAGGCATGCGAGATAGGCGTCTTCCAGGGTGCCGCCGCCGTACTCCTCGCGGAATACCTCCGGGCGCCCGGCGAAGAGCACCCGACCCGGGTGCAGCACCAGCATGCGGTCGCACAGATCCGCGACATCGGCGAGCAGGTGGCTGGTGAAGAGCAAGGTGCCGCCCGCCGCACGACGCGCGGCCAGGTGGCGCCGGAGCGAGGCGCGGGCCCTGGGGTCGAGCCCGCTCATCGGCTCATCGAGGACGAAGAGGTCCTTGCCGCATAGGAGCACGGCCGCGAGCCCGAGCTTCTGGGCCATGCCCTTCGACAGCTCGCGGACCGGTTTCGACAGGGCGCGTTCCTCGAGGTCCAAGGTGGCCAACACCTCTTGGATCGCGGGTGTTTCGACGGGACGGCCGTGCAGCCGCGCCATGAAGCGCAGGTACTCCTTGCCCGTCGCGAAATAAGGCGGCAGGAACTTTTCGGGGAGGAAGCCGATCCGTTTGCGCGCCTCGGGTTTCAAATGGCTCACGCCGAAGAGGTCGATCGAGCCCCGCTCGATCTCGCACAGGTCCAAGAGCGCCTTGATGAGGGTGGTCTTGCCGGCCCCGTTGACGCCCACGAGCCCCACCGATTCCCCTTGATCGATGATGAGGTCCACCCCGTTCAACACGGCGGTGCGCCCGTACCGCTTCACCACCCCTTCTATTCGGACCGCGACGGGCATCGGCTACCTCCTGAAGGCGCAGAAGTAGCCCGGATGCAGCGCAGCGAAATCCGGGGAGGCCTCCCCGGATCGCACTTCGTTTCATCCGGGCGACGGCAGCATGGGATCAGCGACGCATGAAAGAAAAACCCGCCGTGCGGCGGGTTAAATTGCCCTGTCGTAGGCAAGTCAGAAGAGGTAATAGCCGTTACAGTCGACCGACGCCGCTGTAATATTCCAGGTCGGAGGATTTGTTGGATCTACGCAGGTTACATCATCATCGCCGACCAGTCCAAAAGCGGTTGCGGTGGCCGCGGGCGCGCGAAGCACACCCGAGCCCGGTGCGCTATCATCGATCTTGACGTCCAGCTCCCTCATGACGTTGACGGGGATTTGTCGACCGATGATGAGGTGCAGCCGCAACGGAGCGGTTCCAAGGTATTGATTGGTCCGGGCCAGCAGAAGCGAACCATTCCACGGGTTGGTGGGCGCTCGCGTTGGGGCGGCCGGGTTCGTGTAATCCGCGGCGCTCGCGGCTGTGCCTTGATAGTTGCCTTGCAGAAAACCGGCTCCGGATAGATGAGCCCATACCGCCGCGGCTTCGCCGAAATCCCCGCTGTCTATATTCCCGTTGGCGTCACCGCCGGGGTCAGTGGTACAGCCTATCAATACAGCAGTGCCGATAGCGGCGCACGCGTTGACTGCGCTCATATCCCCCGGGATCGCGCGGTAGCGATCGACGAAGCCGTAGTACGCGGCCTGCACCGCGGACCCCTGATCCGCCAGGTTGCGCACCCTCGCGCTGGTGATGAGCTCCTGGCCCTTCAGGATCCCGCCTAGCAGGAGGCCGATGATGACCAGCACGATCGCGATCTCGACGAGCGTGAATCCGCCTTCTCTTGCCCTGGTTT
>JBOIDT010000102.1:0-11724 GCA_050740755.1 Gammaproteobacteria bacterium | reverse complement strand
GGGCGCCGGCGCGCGCGGCGCACTGCGCGGCCTTGACCGCCAGATCGATGACGGCGCGATTGGCGCGCGGCGCCTGTGCCGCGAGCTTGCCGGCCGGGGGCAGGGCGTGTGCCGGGCCGGCGAGGAAGAGCAGCATCGCCGCGAAGCGCCGTAAGCGCAAGGTCTTGGCTCCCCCGAGAAGCTGTGGCGCGCCGTGAGGCAGCGCATGAGAACAAGGAGTTCCGTATTCTTCCGAACATTTCACCTGAAGGGCGGGGATGTGTCAAGGCCGGACATCGACTGCCGGTGCATTGATCGCGATGGGGTATCTTTGAACAGATGTGCTCGTTTCCCCGCGGCGCGCTTGGACGGCGGTGTCCGTGGGCCTCTCCAACGCCGCCAGGAGATCTCGCCTGCCGCGGCGTCGGCTCGATCCCGGGGAGGCCTAGGTTGACATCTGATGCGTCGATCGAGATCATACCGCATCATGCGCACGACCATAGACATCGACACCCCGATCCTGAAAGAGGTGAAGGCTCTGCAGAAAAAGGAGCGGCAATCGCTCGGTCGCCTAATTTCCGACCTGCTGGCGCAAGCGCTGCGGGCGCGCAAGACTGGCGCCGGCAAGGCCGCTACACCCGGCTGGGTCTCGAAACCCATGGGCGCGCGGGTGGATCTGGGTGACAAGGAGGCCGTGTATGCGGTGATGGAACGGTCTCCCGCTACCGATGGAAAAGTGCGCCCGTGAGCTTCGCGCTGGATGTCAACCTCTTGCTTTACGCCTCCGATACGGAAAGTCCGCTCCATGAGCGGGCCAGAGGATTTCTCGAGTCCTGCATGCGCGGCGGGGAGTTGTTCTGCCTCGGTTGGCCGACCGTGATGGGCTATCTGCGCATCGCGACGCACCCCTCCGTGTTCGCCCGACCGCTCGTGCCCGCCGAGGCAGAGGCCAACGTCGAGGCACTTTTAGGACTGCCCCACGTGCGGTGCCTGGCGGAGGAGGATCGCTTCTGGGAGGTCTATCGCGAGGTGACCGCACGGGTCCCCACGCGCGGCAACCTCGTGCCCGATGCCCATCTCGCGACCCTCTTGCGGCAGCATGGCGTCAAGACGCTCTACACACATGACCGGGACTTCCACAAGTTTGAGTTTCTCGACGTGCGCGACCCCATTCGCTGACCGTGGAATTGAAAGGTCCGGAGGAAACGCGCCTGGCGTTCTCAGGTTTCATTGCGCCCGCTTGACGGCCGGCGGCTGCCAGGTGCCGTCGAGCACCGCGGGCTCGGGCCAGTAGAGGCGCAACATCAGGTTGAAGCTGTCTTTCGGTGCGGGCAGCCAGTTCGACTCGCGATCCTTTCCGGGGCTCCCGTTCTGGATGTAGATGTCGAGTGAACCGCCCGGGTTGTACCTGAGCTTGTCGCGGTCGCCGATTGCGTAACGATTGATGGGGTTGTCGACGAAGGACTGCCGATCGTTGTCATCTTTTCGACCATCGGTGCGTCCGCGGCGGCCGGCGGGTTGCCCGGCAGGAGCGCCGCCAGGCGCGAGTAGAAGGTCTGCGCGTCCATCCGTGCGATCTGTTCGACCGGTGGCGTCTTGGGATCCACGCCGGCCGGCGGCGGGGCGGGCTCCGCCGTCGCCGCCGCCGGTTTTCCCGGGCCGACAGCGGCGTGAGCTTGAGCTGATCCTGCAGCTTGTTGACCCAGCGGAAATCCACCTTGCCGTTGGTCTGGATGCGGCCGATCATCCATACCATGTGCGTCGGCGAACGGATCTCTTTTACGCCCTGTGGCAGCGGGCCGGTCCAGCCCGGTCCGGCCAACGCATAGTCGCCCTTCTTCGTGCCCGTGGTGCGTTTGCCGGGCGAGGCAAAGACATTGGTCCAGGCGTCCAGCATCGGCATCAAATAATAGCGACCCTGGGTGTCGGGCAGCGACAGCACGATGAACCCCTGTGACAGATCGAACCACGCCGAGGAGTACAGCGTGTCGGCGTTGGGGCTCACGACATCGGTGAAGCTCGCGTCCGGGAAGGCGCGCGGGTGTGAGAAGTGGTTCACCGGGGCCTTCTTGGGATCGCCGGACGAGGTGTCGGTCATCACCGCGCGCGTGATGTCCATGAGCACGAGCGGATAGGCGTAGACGTAGATTTCGGTCGCGAGCTTCTTGAGGTCTTCGTCGACGGCGGGAGGCGCGGGCTCTTGGGCCTCTGGCGTTTCCGTGATGGCGAGAAGCGCGAGGCCGGCGGCGATGCGCGCGTAACGGGGTGAGCGGTAGGTCATGGGAGGGGTCTCCTTGCGAACGATTCAGGGTGAGCACGCAGACAGGCGGTTGACCCACGCCGCGTAAGACCGTATCTTACGCGGGATGAAGATCACAGTTTCCACCAAGGGCCAGATCATCCTGCCCGCCGAGATCCGGCAGCGGGATGGGATCGAGCCGGGGGAAGAGTTCCAGATCGAGCGCATCGACCGCGGCGAATATCGGCTCGTGCGCGTTGCGCCCCGCCGGAACGAAGGGCTGGTCGAGCTCCTGCTCGCCTGTCCGGTCAAAGGTTGGTTCAAGCCCTTGGAGCAAACCGCGACGACCGACGACATCGAGGCACCCCATCTCGGATGATAGACGCTTGCACGGACCATCGCCTGCCTTCCTGGGACGCTGCCGTCAGCCGGCGGTGGGCGAGGTTGGTCGTGGATCTGAAGAGGAAAGGACGGGCGCTTCCGTTGCTGGACGGGATGATCGCTGCCACCGCGTTGGAACACGGGCTTACCGTCGCTACGCGTAACGTTAGGGACTTCGAGCAAAGCGGCGTGAAGGTCGTCGACCCGTTCGCCTGAGACGGCACAGGCCATCCGGGCGACGCGCCTCACTACCGTGTTCATATCCCGAAGGTCATGTTCAAGGCGGCGAAGATCGTCGCCTGCGGTTCGATGAAGGAGGCGATTCATGATCGTCGCCGGTAGGGTCGGTCACAGTCGGCACCGCCCGCTTCAGGCATACGCCCGCCGGAGCTCCTCGCCGAGGACGGTGAATCCCTGCTCCACCACTTGGGGGGGTTGGGCGTAATGCACCCGGATGCACTCCTCGGTGTGGCGCCAGTGCCCTGAAAGACCGGGGAAGAAATGCTCGCCGGGCACGACCAAAACGCCACGGTCTTTCAAGCGGGCGTAGAGCGTACGGGTGGGGATCGGCAGGTCTGGAAACCAGAGCCACAGGAACATCGCGCCGTCGGGGTCGTGAACGCGGTACGGGAGGCCTTCGAGGGCGAGCGATAATCGGCCCAGGGAGTCGCGGAGGCGCGCCGCGTAATAGGGCTGGATAATCTCGCGCGTGATGCGGATGATCGCACCATTCCTGACCAGATCCCGGAGGACCGCCGGGCCGATACCGCCGGGCGCGAGTGCCAGAATAGCGTTCATGCGTGCCACGGCGGCGATGATTTCCGGGCGCGCGACGACGATACCGGTCCGCACCCCGGGCAGACCGAGCTTCGAAAGGCTCAGGCTCAGCACCATGGAATCATCCCACAGCGGGGTGATATCGCGAAACAGGATGTTGGGAAAAGGCGGGCCATAGGCACCATCGACGATCAAGGGGACCTCGTGGCTCCGCGCGAGCGTCGCCAGTCGTTTCAAGTCGAGGTCCGAGATCACGTTTCCACTCGGATTGGTGGGGCGTGAGAGACAAACGGCACCGATGTCCTCGCCGAGCGCGAGGTCCTCGAAGCTCACGCGATACTTGAAACGCCGGTCCCCGCACGGATCTACCCCGGTCTCGCAGAGATCGATCAAGGGCCGTCGGGCCGCGATACCGTTCGGGTCCGCGCACAGGTCCGTATAACCGATGTACTCGGGACACAGGGGTAGCAGGATCTTCTTGCGCGTGCCCTCTCCGCCCTCGCCGGCGAAGAGGTTGAAGAGCATGAAGAAGCTCAACTGGCTGCCGGAGGTGAGGGCGATGTTCTCGGGGCCGAGGTCCCAGCCGTACTCCTCCCGCAAGAGCCCCGCCAGCGCCTCGATGAACCCCCCCTCGCCTTGCGGGGGGCCGTAGTCGCCGAAAACGCGGGCGAAGCGCTCAGGTGCCTCCGCGAGCTTCGCGAGCTCGGTGCGGAACAGCGCCTCGAGCGCCGGGATGTGAGCGGGGTTGCCGCCGCCCAACATGAGCATGTCGCGGCCGCCCGCCAGTGCGCGTCCCAGGTCCTCCATGAGCTCTGCGATCCCGGACGGCCGGGTGAACCGCTGTCCGAAACGAGAGAGGTGCATGCGTCGAAACCCGGTGTCGAGCCGATCGGCCCCTTCTCGCACGAGGGGATCGGGTCTCATCCGCCGCTCAGCGCCGCCAGGATATCGATCCGGTCGTCTGCCGAGAGGCGCTTGCGAAGGTCTCGGATCGGCAACTGGTTCACGAAGACGTTGAGGTGCGGGCGCAGCCTTTCCTGCTCGTCGACCAGGCGAAACTTGAGACCGGGGTATTGCCGATCGAGGTCGTCCATGAGCGCCATGAGGTCGCCGCCGGCGGCCGCGATTTCGGCGCGGCCGCCCGTGTAATCCCGCAGGTGAGAGGACAGGAAGACGCGCACGGGCTCAGAGCTTGTGAAAAAACCTACTGCGCTCGGGATCTCGCGCTGCGTCCTCGGCGCGCCAAACAGGGAAATTCCCTGCCCTGGCGTCCCGGCCGTGCCCGGAATCCTCATGTATTTCAGTATACACTCCGGAACGCGACCTCCCTTCGCTCGCGACGGTTTTCACAATCTCTCACCCGACCTCCAGCGCCAGGATGCGCGGCAGGTGGGAAGCGATCTGGGACCACGATTCGCCTTCGTCCGAAGAGGCCCAGACGGCGCCGTTCGTGGTCCCGAGGTAGAGCCCGGCCGGAGACAGACCATCGACCGCCATCGCCTGTCGATAGACCGTGAGCCATCCGTGACGCTTGGGAAGACCACGGTCATGGCGGGTCCATCTGCGCCCGCCGTCGCGGCTCCGATACACCGCCGGTTTGCCGCCGGGGCTGGTGCGCGGCCAGACGCTGGTGCCGTCCATCGGGAAAACCCAGACGGTGTCGCGGTCGCGGGGATGGACCGCGATGGGGAAGCCGATGTCGCCGATCGCGGCCGGCATGTGCTCGCCGATATGCGTCCAGGTCTCGGCGGGTCGGTCGAGGCGATAGATCCCGCAATGGTTCTGCTGGTAGAGGCGTTCCGGGTCGGACGGCGCCATAATCATGCAATGCGGGTCGTGGCCGAACTCGGGGTAGGGATCGGGCAGGAAATCCGCGCGGATCCCGCGGCTCAGGCCGCGCCAGGTCTTGCCTCGATCGCGGGACTCGAAGGTCCCTCCGCTCGAGATGGCGAGGTAGAGGTGCCGGGGATCGCGCGGGTCCACGATCACCGAGTGGGTGATGGGTCCGCCGGGTACGGCGCCGATGCCCCACCCGGAGCGGCCGGGGGCGTCGTTGAAACCGGCCACGGGTCTCCAGATGAGCCCGCCGTCCCGGCTCTCGAAGAGGCCGTCGGGGATGGTACCGCAATACCAGGTGAGCGGCTCCGACGGGTGTCCTGGTGTCAGCCAGAAGACGTGCTCGACGGCGCGCTTCTCTTCTCTTGCCCGGGCCTTACGGAAAGCGGGCGGGCGTTTCGCTTCGTGCCACGTGTCGCCGGCGTCCTGGGATCGGAACACGGTAGGACCGAGGTGTCCGGTGCGCGCCCCGGCCACGAGCGTCTGGCGGTCGCGCGGATCGCGGACCACATGACTGACGATATGACCGAACAGCATCGGTCCGCTCTGCTTCCAGCGGGCCCGCCTGGCGTTACCCGTGAGGAAAAAAGCGCCCTTTGCGGTCGCGACGAGGAGCGTCGGGTTTGCGGTTCCGGTCCTCTTCGCCATGCGGTCCCCCTCCGGTGTCCGGCCGGTTGGATAGATTGATCCGAGTGTAGCATCCGTGGCCGGGTGCGGCCCCGGATGCGACGGGGCGATAGCAACTCTCTATCGGCACGATAGCCTAAGCTCCCTCAAGACGCCTCAAGGGTTAGTCGTCAGACTGTATGAGCACTATCATTTCCAAGGGCGCTTCATCGATATCAAGGAAGATACCCCGGTAGTAAGTCGATTCTGGAATGACCGAACCAGCTCAATTATCGTTCATGGTGAAGCTGACATCTGGATTCTCCCGGCAGTTCGGTCGCCGTCCCAGTCGGTGTCATCTCGACGGTTAGGTTAGAGTCAACATCAAATAGTCCTGGACCTCCGCGCGACCGAAGGCAGTGCGGGCAGAACAGGATGAATTGAGTGATTGTGAGGAGGTAAACGATGTGGAAAATCGCGTATGAAGAGACCAGTTTGGTCAGTCGTCACCGAGGCACCCTACCGGTGATCGTCAGCTCTGCCCATGAAGGTAAGGAGAAACCATCGGGGGTGCCCGAGCGCATGGGGTCAGCGCCAGACTGCCCGCCGTTTACGATCACCCGCGACCTTCACACCCGCGAGATCACGACGGGCGTGGCCCAACGCCTGCTGGATATCTTCGGAGAGGCGCCCTATGTCGTGATCGCCGAGTTTCACCGCACGTACATCGATGCCAACCGCGCACGGGAGTGTGCCTACGAGATTCCCGCTACCGATGAGGTTCCCGCCGCCCAGCGATACTACGACGAATACCACAACACCTTTCGCGACTTCGTGAACGAGATCCGTGCCGAAACCGGTGGGCTGGGTCTTCTCTTTGACATTCACGGGACTCGCGTGATCGACGATGACCCCGCCGATTTGTACTTAGGCACTGACAACGGAAGGACCGTCACCCGCTTGCTGCAGGTCGACCCACAGGCCCTGTGGCGCCGCCGCAGCCTGCGGGGATTCTTAGGGCCGGAGGCCGCTGGCTATGTCGTGTCGCCCAAGCAACCAGGCATCCCCGAGACACCGGCGGTTGATGGTGGCCACACCGTTAGAACCTATGGCAGCTCCGAGGGGGACGGTGTGGACGCGATCCAACTCGAGATCGCCTCGACCCTGCGGAATGATAGAGACAAGCGGGCTGCCCTTATCGAAAACTTGGCGTATGCCATCGGCAACCTCGTTGCTCGCTATATCGATACCCACAGGTGATCGGTCTTTCAGAGCGTCCATCTCTTTAGCCCGCGCGCTTGGGGTGAATGCAATAAACCCCAACATCTTGCGGCGGTGGGGTTTACGTTGGGGTTGCGATGCGTTATCGGCGCGCCAATGTGCAGGCGGAACGTATTTCTTCACCGTCAATCTCGCTGAAGGGAAACGAGCCTTACTGGTGGATGAGGTGGCCCGCCTGGCGTTACCCGTCAGGGAAAAGGCGCCCTTCGCGGTCCCCGAGCAGCTCAGCGCGCTTCGCGATGCCCTGATCGGGGCCGGTGCCCGCGTGATCGTCACCCGAGGCGCGAGCGCCACCCTGGGACCACCGTCGGCGAGGTTCGCGCCGGGCGACGCGATCGGCGCCGCGCTGTCCTTTGGGGACCTCACCGTTGCGGCGACCGGGGCGACGACCTACGTCTGCGGCGGCCAGGCGGTGGCCTTCGGACATCCCTTCCTTTCACCGGCTCGGTGGTGATTCGACGGGGCGAACTTCCGGCGCACCCCCATGGTGCTGATCGAGGACCGGGTCGTGCTCGGCTCCGACCGGCTGCGGCTGACCATCGCGCGGCGCCGCTAGCCCGCCGGACACCAGTTATCATTCCTCACCACTGCCCATCGCGAGGAAGGAGGCGAAGCCCCCCGTCCGCAAGAAGCACGGACCGGGGAGGGAGATCCCCGGTTCCCTCCCCTGCGGAGCCTGCGGAGCGAGGGAGGGTCAGGGTGGGGGTAAAAGGCGCTGCGTCGGGAAACAGGCTTGGGCAGCGATCCGACGGCCGACCCCCACCCCCCCGTCCGCGAAAAGCGCGGACAGGGGAGGGAGTTTCCGGTTCCCTCCCTTGCGTAGCGGGGGAGGGTGTAGGGTGGGGGTCTGCGGCCTGACGATATAATGCACTCCAATCTCGCACGCTGGAGAGCCCCATGACGTCCTGTAAAGCACTTCTCAAGACCATCAGAGTCTTTCTTGCCTCGTTGGCACGGGGCGCCGGGCCGAGGCGCGGGGGGTGAAGCGCGCGCTCTTCGCCTCTGGCATCGCCCTGCTCGTCGCCGCGTTCTTCGCCCTCGACCTCGGCCAGTACCTGAGCCTCGAGTATTTCAGGACCCAGCGGGCGGCCCTCGAGTCGTATCGGGCCGCGCATCCCCTCTCCGCGGCGCTCGGGTTCTTCGGCCTGTACGTCGCGGTGACCGCGCTGTCCCTGCCCGGCGCGGCGCTCATGACCTTGGTCGCGGGCGCACTCTTCGGGCTCTTGTGGGGCACGGTCATCGTGTCCTTCGCGAGCACGCTCGGGGCCCTGCTGGCGTTTTTCTCCGCCCGTTTTCTGCTGCGTGACACCGTGCAGCGGCGCTTCGGAAGGCACTTGGGCGCCATCAATTCCGGCATCGAACGGGATGGCGCGTTTTATCTCTTCACCTTGAGGCTGGTCCCGATCTTCCCGTTCTTCGTCATCAACCTCTTGATGGGCCTCACGCCGCTCGGGGCTTCTACGTTTGCGCTCGTGAGCCAGATCGGCATGCTGCCCGGAACGCTCGTGTACGTGAACGCCGGGCGCGAGATCGGGGCCCTCGAGTCCCTGGGGGGGATCCTCTCGCCCGGGCTCATCCTGGCCTTCACCCTGCTCGGGGTCTTTCCGCTCCTCGCCAAGCGGGTGCTCCGATGGTTCCAGGCGAGAAAACGCCTGGAGCGCTTTCCGAGGCCGCCGCAATTCGAGCGGAACCTCGTGGTGATCGGGGCGGGCTCGGCCGGGCTCGTCACCGCCTACATCGCGGCCACCGTGCGGGCCAAGGTCACGCTCATCGAAAAAGACAAGATGGGCGGCGATTGCCTCAATACCGGCTGCGTGCCCTCCAAGGCCCTCATCCGCACCGCGCGCCTCCTGGGCGACATGCGGCGCGCGCGGGACTTCGGCCTGCGCCGCGCCACCGCGGAGCTCGACTTCGGCGAGGTGATGGAGCGCGTGGCGCGGGTCATCGAGGCGGTCGAGCCTCACGATTCGGTGGCGCGCTACGAGGGCCTGAGCGTCGAGTGCCTCAAAGGCGAGGCGCGCATCCTCTCGCCCTATGAGGTCGAGGTGAGTGGCAGAATCATCACCACCCGCGCCATCGTGATCGCCGCTGGCGCGAGACCTGCCGTCCCGCCGATCGAGGGCATCGAAACGACCGGCTATCTCACCTCCGACACGGTGTGGGGGTTGCGGGCGCGGCCTGGGCGCCTCTTGGTGCTCGGCGGCGGACCCATCGGCTGCGAGCTGGCCCAGGCCTTCGCGCGGCTCGGATCGCGGGTCACCCAGGTCGAGATGTTGCCGAGGATCCTGGCGCGGGAAGACCCGGAGGTGTCCGAGATCATCGCCAGGCGCTTCGCGTCGGAAGGGATCGGCGTATGCGCCGGACATCGCGCGCTACGCTTCGTGAGCGAGCGTGGCCAAAAGGCGCTCGTCTGCGAGCACGGCGATCGGGAGGTGCGGATCGACTTCGACGTGGTCCTGGTGGCGGTCGGGCGCGAGGCGAATACCGCGGGTTATGGGCTCGAAGCGCTCGGGATCCCCCTGAGCCCGGCCCGTACCGTCGAGACCAACGAATACCTGGAGGCCCTCTATCCGAATATCTATGCCTGCGGGGACGTGGCCGGGCCCTATCAGTTCACCCATGTCGCGAGCCATCAGGCCTGGTATGCCGCGGTCAACGCCCTGTTCGGGGGGCTCAGGCGTTTCAAGGCCGATTACTCCGCGATCCCCTACGCCGTCTTCACCGATCCCGAGATCGCGAGAGTCGGTTTGAACGAGGACGAGGCGCGGCAGCGGGACATCGCCTTCGAGGTCACGCGCTATGGGCTGGAAGACCTGGATCGGGCCATCACCGACAGCGAGACCGATGGCTTCGTCAAGGTCCTCACGGTGCCCGGCAAGGACCGCATCCTGGGCGTCACGATCGTCGGCAGCCATGCCGGCGAGGTCATCGGCGAGTACATCACCGCCATGCGCCACGGGCTCGGGCTCAACAAGATCCTCGGCACCATCCACATCTATCCGACGCGCTCGGAGGCCAACAAGTACGCGGCCGGGGTCTGGAAGCGGAGACACGCGCCCCAGGGCCTCTTGCGCCTGGTGACGCGCTATCATGCCTACCGGCGCGGGGGGATCGGCGAAGCGTTGCGTGAATAACGACCAGCTCCTGCGCTACAGCCGGCATATCCTATTGCCGGAGATCGACTTGGAGGGCCAGGAGCGGCTCCTCGCCGCCACGGTCCTCCTCGTCGGCCTCGGCGGGCTCGGTTCGGCGGTGTCCCTGTACCTCGCGGCCGCCGGCATCGGGCACCTCGTTCTGGCCGATCCCGATCGGGTCGACCTCGCGAACCTCCAGCGCCAGGTGCTCTACGACACCGGTGATCTCGGGCGGGATAAGGTCGAGGTCGCCTGTGATCGCCTCGCGAGACTCAACCCGGACTGCCGCATCACCCCCGTCCTCTGCCGCCTCGCGGACGACGCTCTCGCCGTCCTCGCCCGGCGCTGCGACATCGTGGTCGATGCCAGCGACAACTTCGACACCCGCTACGCCATCAACCGGGCCTGTCTTTGCGCCGGGAAGCCGCTGGTCTCCGGCGCCGCCGTTCGCTTCGAAGGCCAGGTCATGGTCCTGCGCCCGGGTCGGGGCGCCTGCTATGCCTGCCTCTATCCCGAGATCGCCGATCTTCCCGAGCGCTGCACCGACACCGGCGTCGTGGCGCCGCTCGTCGGGATCATCGGCAGTGTGCAGGCAATGGAGGTCTTGAAGCTCCTGACCGGCGCCGGACAGACGCTCGAAGGCCGTCTCTTGCGGCTCGATGCCCTCTCCATGGCGTGGCAGGACGCGCGGATCGCCCGCGATCCGGGTTGCGCGGTGTGTGGCGAGGCGGGCGCGCGGCTCGACCGTGCGGTTTTACCTCCGGCCCCGCCGAATTGTGCCTAATAGCGCCGTCGCGAGCCGTCGCGCCCCCCCATCGAGCAGACACTGTGTTTGCGTAACCGCTTTGAATTTCCTATCCTGGCGGCGGCGGAGGCCATTGAGGCGGTACGGGAAAAAGAGCGGTTCCAGCGGGTGGAAGAATGCCTCGCGAAGATCGAAGCATGCCTATCCGGTTGACGCCATTCCGGGCACCTTGGGCACTTCGCGGCGAAGCGGATATCGTGCGACCCTCGAAATAAACGATGCCAATGATTGTGCCAGAGAGGAATACGTGGCGCGAACCGGTAGGCATGGATCGAAGAACGCCTCGCGCGGCTGGACGAGCGCGTGCAGGGCCGATTCACACTATCGAATGAGACCCGATGACGACCATCAACCAGGAACTCTACGAGGCCCTCAAGGAAGCCGGGGCCTCGGAAGACGCTGCCAAGCGCGCCGCAGCCAGCGTCTACGACAAGGACCAGCTCGCGACCAAGACCGACTTTGCAGAGATGAGAACGGCGATCGAAGCCCGCCTAGCGAGGTTGGAGTCCGACATCGGCTGGATCAAGTGGATCATCACCGGCGGGGTAGGTCTCTACGTCCTGCGCTCGATCGTGGAGTGGATCCGGTGACCCCAGAGGCCCTCCGCCCTGCGCCACGGGTTCGGGCTCAACAAGATCTTGGGCACCATCCACATCTATCCGACGCGCTCGGAGGCAAATAAGTTA
>JBOIDT010000101.1:0-11778 GCA_050740755.1 Gammaproteobacteria bacterium | reverse complement strand
GGGGCTTCCGGCGGCGGAAAATCCACATTCGCGACCGGGTTACTGGAACGCTTTGCCGAGAGGCATTATCAGTTTTGCGTCATCGATCCTGAGGGCGATTTCGAAGGCCTGGAAAATGTGATCGCACTGGGTGATACTCAAGGCGCACCCAGTGTCGATGAAGTCCTGCTGGTATTGGGCGACCCGGCGCGCAACGCAGCAGTTAGACTAGTAGGATTGACGTTGGAAGAGCGACCACCTTTCTTCGCTCGGTTAGTTGCTCGTTTGCAAGAGTTGAGGTCTCGCACTGGAAGACCGCATTGGATTGTGTTGGACGAGACACACCACTTGTTATCAGCGGACTGGGGGCCGGCCGAGACCACGCTCGCTCGGCGCTTCACTAGCATGGCATTCATCACGGTACATCCTGAGTCCGTAGCGCCTACAGTACTGGAATCAGAATCAGTGGATATCGTCATCGCTCTAGGCAAGAACCCCGCGGGCGTGCTTGACGAGTTCGTGAAAACTGTCGGCGGGCATCTGCCCAAGACCGAGCATCTGAAGACCGAATCGGGCGAAGGCCTCCTGTGGGCACGGCACACAGGTGAGGCTCCTATCCGCATACGTCCGGAGGTCAGCCGTACCGAGCGGACTCGCCATCGTCGAAAGTACGGGGAAGGCGACCTAGGATCGGAGCGAAGCTTCTATTTTCGAGGAGAGTATAAACAGCTAAATCTCCGCGCGCAGAACCTCATACTTTTCAGCCAAGTCGCCGAGGGCGTCGATGATGCGACCTGGACCTATCATTTGCGCAACGGAGATTATTCTCGCTGGTTCCAAAACGTCATCAAGGACGAAGACCTGGCAGCCAAAGCGGCGCGCATCGAGCGAACTATGGAGCTGTGTCCCAGGGAGAGTCGGGCGCGCATCAAGGGGGTTATCGAGGAGCTGTACACTCTGCCCGTCTCTGCTGACACAGCAACCCTAAATAGCGCCACAGGAGTGCCGGGCGGCTGACCTCGGTCCTTACGGGCGGCGCAGGCCATCAAGCTTGGTCATTCCCGTAGGGCAGCTTGGAAACTGTGTGACCTGCATTTTGCGCCAACGCGGCTCTTGAGTGAGCATCATCGTGCGCACCAGCTCAGTGAGCAGGCTGCGCGGCGGCTTTCCGCGGCGCGCTGGACAAGGACCGACGCAATACCCGGTCGCGTGTTCGCCCCAAGCGTGGGCTAGCGGGCTGCGTTTCACCTGCTACAGGCATTACTAGGATTGACCTTCCGTCTGCAGAAACCCCAAGTGCGGTTCTACCGTCCCGTGTCGCCCGATTATTTGGATTGGCTGGAGATCAGGGATCTAAGGGTCGGGGATTCCGTCCTCGACATTCGCGTTCGCCGCCACGGATACGATGTGTCGGTCAACGTATTGCGTAAACAAGGTGACGTGGTGATCGTGGTGATCGCCTAGCTCCCGCGGCCGCACGGCGGTGGTTTCAAGTGCACCGTGCTCGGCCGGTTGAAGTAGTGATAGGATAGGCCGCTCCGTTGCGAGCGCACAAAGGTGAGGTGCGCCTGCATCTCGTGCGTACTGGATCTCGTAGGGATGCACGCGATCGGGTAACCTCGCGCGATCGGTTATCGGGCGTGCATCGCCCCCGGCATCGAGCGTGCCGCTGCCGAGGCCGTGATCCGCCACGAGAAAACTAGCGACGAGACCCATTCTCGATTCAATTCTCGATGCCAAGACCCACGCCAACCTTCATGAACGGCGCAGCCCATGAGCCGTCGGCGGCTCCAAGCCAGGCACCCGACGGACATCCGGCAGCGGGTACGCGGCATGGCCCCTGAGCGCGGCCGTGCCGGCTATGGGTTCGTCGCCCCGGCGCTTTTCGTCATCCTGGTGTTCTTCGTCATTCCGCTCACGGGGGCCTTGCTGCTCGGCTTCACCGACTTCGATATCTACGCCCTCGGGGACCTCGCCTATCTGCGCTTCATCGGGATCGACAACTATACCCGGCTCGCACGCGACCCTTTGTTCTGGAAGGCACTCGGGAACACCATAGTGTTCGTGGTGAGTGCGGGGCCGCTCACCGTCCTTCCTGCGCTGGGTCTGGCGCTCTTGCTGCATACGCGACTCACGCGATTCAGGGGCTTCTTCCGCACCGCACTATTCCTGCCGGTCGTGACCACCTTGGTCGCCGTGGCGGTGGTGTGGCGTTATCTCTATCACCCGCAGTACGGGCCCATGGCCGCTGTGCAGAGCGTATTCGGGGTCGAACCCATCGACTGGCTGGGCGACCCCCATTGGGCATTGCCGGCCATCATCCTCATGGCGGTGTGGAAGAACTTCGGTTACAGCATGGTGGTGTTTCTCGCCGGTCTGCACGCCATACCGGGACAGCTCTACGAGGCGGCGCGCATCGACGGGGCCAACGCCTGGCAGCAGTTTCGGCACGTCACCCTGCCCTTGCTCGCGCCGACCACACTGTTCGTCGCGGTCCTGACGCTGGTAGGCTATTTGCAACTATTCGCCGAGCCCTACGTCATGACGCAGGGCGGGCCATCGCAGAGCACCCTGAGTGTCGTCTTGCTCATGTATGAAGAAGGTTTCCGGTGGTGGAACATGGGCTACGCGGCGGCCGTGGCCTTCCTGCTGTTCGGCATCATCGTGGCCGGGGGGGTCGTGTTGCGCCGCGTGCAGAGAAGGTGGGTCCCCTGAGCGCCCCTCGAAAAACGCTTGGAACCCTGGGGATCCATCTGCTCCTCGTCGCTGCCGTCTGCCTCACGATATTTCCACTGGCGTGGATGGTCATGGCCTCCGTGATGCCGGCCGGCGAGGCGAGCGCCTATCCCATGCGCTGGCTGCCGAGCGCGCTCTCCCTGGAACATTACCGGGCACTGTTCTCCCGGCTCGAGGTCGTGCGCTATATCGTGAACAGTGCGCTCATCGCCGGCGCGGTGACGTCGATCTCCCTCGTGGTGAACTCGATGGCCGGCTATGCCTTCGCGAAGCTATGGTTTCCCGGGCGCGAGCGCGTATTCCGGGGCCTGGTGGCGACCTTGGTGGTGCCGGGCCAGGTTACGATGCTGCCACTCTTCATGCTGCTCAAATACCTCGGTCTCATCAATAGCTTCTGGGGCGTGATCGTCCCCGGCATGGCGAGCGTGTTCGGGATCTTCCTCTTTCGCCAGTATGCCCTGTCGATCCCCGATAGTCTGTTGGATGCGGCGCGCATCGACGGGGCCGGGGAATGGCGCATCTACCGCTCCATCGTGCTGCCGCTCTGCAAGCCGATCCTTTTGACGCTCGCGGTGTTCACCTTCATGGGGACGTGGAACGATTTCATGTGGCCGCTGGTGGTCTTGACCGACAGCCGGCTGCACACCCTCCCGGTGGCGCTCGCCAACCTCTCGGGCGAGCATGTGCAGGACACCGAGCTGATGATGGCCGGTGCGCTCCTGACGGTGCTGCCGGTCATCGTGCTGTACGCGTTGCTGCAGCGCTATTACATCGAGGGGATCATGGTGGGCAGCATCAAGGGTTGAGGGGGTACGAGATGGCATCGACAGTCGTTTGGGAGACGCTGGGCAGGGACGCGCGCGAGCAGCGGCCGAGGTCGGGTAAGGCCATGATCATCATGATCTGCGTCGCCCTGGCCCTGACCTCGGCACACGCGTTTGGCGCGGTAATCGATGACTTCGAGACGGCGGGCCTCTGGAAGGCAGAGCCCGCCGACGGGGTCGAGTTGGACATCGCCCAGGACCAGGGCCGCACGGGGATGGCCATGCGGCTCGATTTCGATTTCCACGGTGGCGGGGGTTTCGTGATCGCCCGGCGGGATGTGGCGCTCAAGCTCCCGGCGAACTACGAGTTCACCTTCCAGATCCGCGGGGAGGCGCCGGTCAACGACATCGAGTTCAAGCTCATCGATCGCTCGGGCCAGAGCGTGTGGTGGCGAAAGGAAAGAGAAGTGACCTTCCCCGCCGAGTGGCAGAAGAGGTCGATCAAGAAGCGCCATATCGAGTTCGCCTGGGGACCGGCCGGCGGCGGCGAGGTGCGGGAGCTGTCGGCGATCGAGATCGCGATCGCGGCAGGCAGCGGCGGGAAGGGCTCGCTGTGGATCGACGATCTCACCCTGGAGGAACGCAAGGCACCGGGACCGGCGCAACCGGCGCCGCTGGTGCGCGCTTCCACCACGGCGCCCGGCTACGAAGCCGGATGGGTGCTGGATAACCTTCAGGGGACGAGCTGGCGGAGTGGCGCCGTGGCCGAGGACCAATGGCTCCTGTTCGACTTCGGGTACCTGCGGGAATACGGTGGGCTGGTGGTCGATTGGGAGGCCGCGGACTATGCGGCGGCCTACGAGGTCCAGGCGTCCGATGATGGAGAACACTGGCGGGGGGTCTACCACGTCGAAGACGGCAACGGCGGGCGCGATTTCATTTCGCTCCCGGACGCGGAGTCCCGTTACCTGCGGCTGTGGCTCACCAGGAGCAGCCGGGACGAGGGGTACGGGATCAAGGACATCGCCATCAAACCGTACGAGTTCTCGCTATCGCCCAACCACTTCTTCGCCGCGATCGCCGGCGACGCGGTGAAGGGCGAGTACCCGAAATACCTGAGTGGTCAGCAGTCTTACTGGACCGTCGCGGGGGTGCGGGCGGACGAGAAGGAGGCCCTCATCAACGAAGAGGGTCTGGTCGAGGTGGACCGCAAGGGCTTTTCCATCGAGCCGTTCCTCTACGAGGGCGGACAGCTCGTCACCTGGAACGACGTACAGTCGGAGCAGGCGCTGGCAGACCGTTATCTGCCGATCCCCTCGGTGACCTGGGCCTATGCGGGCTTGAAGCTCGAGGTCACGGCGCTGGCGGCCGGGAAGGCCGGCGAGTCCAGCCTCTACCTCCGCTACGCCCTGCGGAACGACTCGGCGCTCCAACGCCACGGCAGCCTGTTCCTGGCGTTACGCCCCTTCCAGGTGCTTCCGCCGTGGCAATCCCTCAATCTTTTGGGGGGGGTGAGCCACATCCGGAACATCGCCTACGACGGTAACACCGTGTCGATTGATGACGGCAAGCGGGTCTATCCCCTGGTGAAACCGGAACGTTTCGGGGCCGCGAGCTTCGCGCAGGGCTCCATCACCGATTATTTGAGGACCGGCCACTTGCCGGACAAGACCGCCGTGAGCGACGCGCTCGGTTACGCCTCGGGGGCCTTGGAGTATCGATTCGATCTCCAACCCGG
The DNA here is from genome assembly GCA_050740755.1 of Gammaproteobacteria bacterium. GTDB lineage: Bacteria > Pseudomonadota > Gammaproteobacteria > JACCXJ01 > JACCXJ01 > JACCXJ01. The sequence continues at coordinate 6,561 of JBOIDT010000101.1, read as the reverse complement.
GACGGAACATGAGGTGTTCCTGGCCGTACCGTTTCACCAGGCATCAAAGCCGCCCCCGGTCAATCTGCCCGCCGGCGACGCCCGGACCCTGTGGGACGAGACGTATTCGGCGGTACGCAAGGACTGGGAGAGCGTCCTGAACCGGGTGGAGCTGCGGCTCCCGCAGGGCGCCCGGAAGATCACCGACACCCTGCGTACTACGCTCGCGTATATCTTGATCAATCAGGACGGTCCGCGTATCCAGCCCGGATCCCGTACCTACGAGCGCTCCTGGATCCGCGACGGGTCGCTCACCTCGGCTGCGCTGCTCGGCATGGGCCACACCGACGAGGCGCGCGATTTCATCCGCTGGTATGCGCAGTACCAGTATGGCGATGGAAAGGTCCCGTGCTGTGTCGATGGGCGCGGCGCCGATCCGATCCCCGAAAACGACAGCAACGGCCAGTGGATCTATCTGATCATGGAGCACTACCGTTACACGCGCGATGTCGGTTTCCTCATCGAGATGTGGCCGCAGGTGGTGAAGGCCGTCGATTACATCGAGTACCTGCGCAGCCAGCGCATCACCGAGGACTTCAAGAGCGCGGACAAGCGCGTCTACTATGGACTGGTCCCGGAGTCCATCAGCCACGAGGGCTACTCCGCGCGGGCCGTGCATTCCTATTGGGACAATTTCTTCGTCCTGCGCGGCCTCAAGGACGCGGCGAGCCTCGCGGCCATCCTGGGCGAGGATGCCTACGCAGAGACCGTGACGGCCTCCCGCGATGCCTTCGAAGACCACCTCTACGCCTCGCTCGACGGCAGCATCTCGATGCACCGGATCGATTACATCCCCGGTGCGGTCGAGCTCGGGGACTTCGATGTCACGGCGACCTCCATCGGCGTCGATCCCCTGGGCGATCTGCGCCGGTTACCGCAACCGGCGCTCGCGCGCACCTTCGATCGCTACTTTGACCTCTTCGACCGGAGGAGGCGCGGGGAGGGCGTCTCTGAGAACTACACCCCGTATGAATGGCGCATCCTGGGGGCGCTCCTGCACATGGGCCAGAAGGAGCGGGGTCACGAGCTCTTGCAGTTCTTCCTGGAGGATCAGCGCCCGGCGGCCTGGAACCATTGGGCCGAGATCGTGTGGCGCGACCGCGATGCCCCGCGCTTCATCGGCGATATGCCGCACACCTGGGTGGGGGCGGAGTACATCCGCGCGGTGCGCAATATGTTCGTCTTCGAGCGCGAGTCCGATCAGGCCCTGGTGATCGGCGCAGGCCTTACCGGCGATTGGGTGAAAAACGAGGAGGGGGTGGCGGTCCGCAGGCTCCCCACCTATTACGGGACGCTCAATTACAGCGCCCGAACGCTGGGGGAAAATGGGCTCGCGATCCGTATGTCTGGGGATGTGGTCGTTCCCCCCGGCAAGATCGTGATCCGGTCTCCCATTCCCACGGCCATCAAGGGTGTCACCGTCAACGGCAGGGCCATCGAGACCTTTGCGGGAGACGAGGCGGTGATCGGCGAGTTCCCTGCGTACGTGGTCCTGCATTATTGAGCCGCGGGTCCTTGCACCGCCTCTCGAACGGGCGTTACACGGCGGCCCTCGACGAAGCCGGCAGCGGTTATTCCAAGCTCGGTGAGATCGCGTTGACGCGCTGGTGCGCCGACCCGATCGAGGACCGCGATGGGTTCTTCGTCTACCTCCGCGATCGGGATTCCGGCGGGCATTGGTCGGCGGGATTTCAGCCGGCGGGGCGCAGGCCGGAGCGCTACGCGGTGACTCTCGGCGCGGGCTCATTCGAGATCGAGCGCATCGACCAGGGGATCGCGACGGCGCTTGCGGTCCGGGTCGCCCCGAACGAGGATCTGGAGCTGCGCCGCTGCACGGTCCAGAACGACGCTCCGGTCCCTCGGCGAATCGAGGTCACGAGCTATGCCGAGGTGGTGCTCGCGCCGCAGTCTCTGGATGCCGCACACCCGGCCTTCTCCAAGCTCTTCGTGGAAACCGAAGAGGAGCCCGGGCGCCGGGCCCTGGTGGCGAGGCGGCGTCCCCGCAGCGCCGGCGAGAAACTTCTGTGGCTGGTGCACTGGCTCGCGCTCGAGGACCTCGAAGCAGGCGCCATCGAGCACGAGACCGATCGCATGCGTTTCATCGGTCGCGGCCGGAACGTAGCCCGCCCGCGCGCCCTCACGGAGCGCATGCCGCTCTCGGGGACGGTCGGCGCGGTGCTCGATGCCATCATGAGCCTGCGGATCACCCTGGACCTCCCGCCCGGAGCACAGAAGACCGTGTGCTTCGGTCTGGGCGCCGCTCCGACGCGCGAGACCGCGCTCGAATGGGCGGATCGCTATGGCAGGTTGCGGTCGATCGGTCCGCTCTTCGAGCCGGCGACTGAGCCCTCCTGCCCGCGCTCGATCGCCCATTTTTCACTGCCGGCCGCGCCCGATCGGTACCGACCGGCCGGTGACACGACCCCTCCACCCGGTGGGTCTCCCATTTCAGAGGAGGAACTGCTCTTCGACAACGGCTACGGCGGTTTCACGCCGGATGGACGGGAGTATGTCATCAAGGTCACACCTTCGCAGAGACCGCCGCTGCCCTGGGTCCATATCATCGCCAACGAGCGCTTCGGGTTCCTGGTTTCCGAGTCGGGAGCCGGCTTCACCTGGGCCGGTAACAGCCGCGAGAACCGCCTGACGCCCTGGTACAACGATCCGGTCTGCGATCCCTGCGGCGAGGCGTTCTATATCCGGGATGAGGAGCGAGGGGTTTTCTGGTCACCCCTGCCCGCTCCCGCGGGCGGGGATGCCCCCTATCGGGTGCGCTATGGATTCGGCTACTGCCGCGTGCTGCACAGCCGGGAGGGGCTCTCGCAGGAGGTCTTGCAGCTGGTACCGTGCCGCGATGCGGTCAAACTGACCCGTGTCCTTGTGCGCAACACCGGTAGCACGCGCCGCCGCCTGTCGCTCTATGCCTATGCGCGTCTGGTCCTGGGTGGGCTGCCAGAGGATACGGCCGGATCCATCGCCACGCGCCACGACGCGAAAGCGGGCATCTCGTTCGCCGTGAACCCGAACCGACAGGACTTCGCCGAGCGCCTGGCCTTCGCCGTAGCCGCGGCGCCCCAGGGCGCGCCGCGCTATTTTACCGCCGACCGGCAGTCCTTCATCGGCCCCTACGGCAGCCCGGCCGGCCCACAGGCGCTCTGTCGTTCCGAGACACTCGACGGGCGTGCGGGGCCCGATCCCTGCTTCGCCTGGCAGGTCGTGGTCGCGCTCGAACCGGGCGAGGAAGTGAGTTGCGTGTTCATGCTCGGCGAGGCGGGCGACGAGGACGAGGCGCGCTCGCTCGTGGCCCGCTATCGGGTCGAGGGGGCCGTCGAGCGAACGCTCGAAGCCGTGAGCGCGTTGTGGCGGGACATCCATAGCGGTCTCACGGTACAGACGCCGTCTCCGGCCCTGGACATGATGCTCAACGGCTGGCTCGTCTATCAGAATCTCACCTGCCGGTTGTGGGCGCGCTCGGCCTTCTACCAGTCGGGCGGGGCCTTCGGGTTTCGCGACCAGCTCCAGGACGCCGCCGCGCTCGTCCATCTCCTGCCCGGACTCACCCGCACGCAGATCCTCCTGCATGCCGCCCATCAGTTTTCCGAGGGCGATGTCCTGCATTGGTGGCATCCCCCCGCGGGCCGCGGGATCCGCACGCGTTTTTCCGACGATCTCCTGTGGCTCCCCTATCTCACGGCGTTTTATGTCGAAACCACCGGGGATCGCGCGGTGCTCGACGAGCCCGTGCCGTTCCTCGCCGCAACCGCGCTCGATCCCGGAGAGGACGAGGTGTATCTCAGCCCCGAGGATCGCGGCGAGAAGGCGAGCCTCTACGAGCACTGCTGTCGGGCGCTGGAGCGCAGTCTGACGCGCGGTCGGCACGGACTGCCGCTCATGGGAAGCGGTGACTGGAACGACGGCATGAACCGCGTGGGCCGCGGCGGGCAGGGCGAGAGCGTGTGGCTCGGGTTCTTCCTCTACCGGGCGCTCCAGGATTTCATCCCCTATTGCGCCGAGCGCGGCGACGGCGAGCGCCTCGCGCGGTATCGGGGCTACGCGACGGGGCTAGTGCAGGCGCTCGAAGACGGCGGCTGGGACGGCGGTTGGTATCGTCGTGCCTATTATGATGACGGCACCGCGCTCGGCTCGGCAAAGAGCGACGAATGCCGTATCGATGCGCTGGTCCAGGCCTGGGCCGCGATCTCCGGTGCGGCATCGTCCGCGCGGCGGGTGCAGGCCTTGGACGCCGTCGAGCGATTCCTCGTGTCGGAGCCCGACGGGCTCATTCGCCTCCTCACGCCACCTTTCGATAAGACGACCCACGACCCAGGCTATATCAAGGGCTATGTCCCCGGTGTGCGGGAAAACGGCGGCCAGTACACCCATGCGGCGCTGTGGGTGGTCAAGGCCCTGGCCGAATCCGGCCGGCCCGAACGCGCCACGCGACTACTCGAGATGCTGAACCCCATCCACCACGCGCGCACGCCGGCCGAGGTCGCGGTCTACCAGGTCGAGCCCTATGTGGTCGCGGCGGATATCTACGGCGCGGACCCTCATGTGGGCCGCGGCGGGTGGACCTGGTATACGGGCGCGGCGGGCTGGTTTTACCGCGTGGCGCTCGAGTCGATCCTGGGCTTTTCCGTGACGGGCGGCCGGACCCTGGTGCTCGTGCCGCGCCTCCCCGCGAGCTGGCCCGGATTCACCTTGCGCTACCGTCTCCCCGACCGCGTCACCTGCTACCATATCACGGTAGTGAATGAAGGAAGCGCGCAGGGGATCGTGGCGGGAGCGACGCTCGATGGCGCGGCGTTGCTACCGGAGCAGGGAAGACTGCGCGTTCCCCTGGTGAGTGACGGGGTTCGGCACGAGCTGCGCCTGAGCTTGCGTTGATCAAGAGGATGCACGGTCGGGGAGACAGGAGACAGGACAGTCCGAGGACATGGCCAGCAAGGTCTACTACAATAGTGCATGCCCTGTTTGCAATGCGGGCATCAAGGATCAGCGCGGGCGCATGGAGGCATGTGGCATCAAGGACGTCGAGTGGGTCGATGTGCACACGAATCCGGAGGCGGTGTCGGAGGTGGGTGCTTCGTTAGAGCAAGTTCGGGAGCGGTTGTACGTCAAAGACTCGGATGGCCAGCTGAACGTTGGAGCCGACGCATTCACGTGTTTGTGGTCACAAACGCGCGGCCAGCGCTGGCTTGCGAAACTATTGCGGTTACCAGGGCTCAAGCAACTTACGCACGTGGCGTACAACCTTTTTGCCCGCCTCCTTTACCGCTGGAACCGCACAAAGGGGCGCTGGTGATGCCACCGATTGTAGTCTGACCCCGAACTCACGCCCCGAACTCATACGCCATGCGCACGAAATGGGTAAGCATGGGTAACTGTGCGCACAGCTTACGTTCCCCATGCCTGCTCATCGAACTCGGATGCTGCGGTCAGTGACGACCATGAGATGTCCAGCCAGGTCGGTTTGTAGTATGGTGGGCAGATGATGGCGGACAAAGGCGAGCACCGCACCTCGGCCCGAAATTGAGGGGCGAAATAAGACGATCCCGGCATAGCGGTCGGGAGGGTAAGCGCGAACGTCCGCGATCCCTTTGTCTATGGTCAGTAGCGCGTAACCTTCTGTTCGCACGCGCTCGAGGACGACTGCATCAGGCGCACCGGTGAGCCGCTCCTCATGTACAGTCTCTGCTTGGTGACCTGCAACACGCAAGTCATAGAGCAGTTCCGCGGGAAGGTTTTCATCCACTTTGAATCATACAGACCGCAAAGGGAGCAGACTTTCTTCGTGCGCCAGTTCCGCTGCATAGGCGATGGCCGCATCAATGTGCTCCGGCGCGAGCGAGGGGTAACTCCGCAGGATTTCTTCCCGGCTTGCCCCTTCTGCCAGGCTGTCGAGAATATTGGTAAGCAATACGCGGGTTCCTTTAGCACAAAGCTGGCCATGGCAGATCTGCGGGTCGCTAATGACGTATTGGCGCCACTCAATCATCGTTCGGTGCCTCTACTGTTCAGTAAAGTTGTGTCAGAGTATACCCTACCGTTGCACACCTTACGCGACCGTTGCTGGTTCCCAAGTTCCTGCTTGGGAACCCGGTCCGGAAGCTCCAGCTTCCCGGCATTCATCCCCGCGTTGGCACCTGCGCCGGTAGGTGAAATTGAAGTACACATAACGCCTGCCCAGATTGGAAGACTTTGTGGTCGAATTCCTGCGGGCGGCGGATATCTACGGCGAGGACCCTCATGTGGGCCGCGGCGGGTGGACCTGGTATACGGGCGCGGCGGGCTGCTTTTACCGCGTGGCGCTCGAGTCGATCCTGGGCTTTTCAGTGGCGGACGGTCGGACCCTGGTGCTGGAGCGGCGCATCCCCGCGAGCTGGCCCGGATTCACCTTGCGCTACCGTCTCCCCGACCGCGTCACCTGCTACCATATCACGGTAGTGAATGAAGGACGCGCACACGGGATCGTGGCGGGAGCGACGCTCGATGGCGCGGCGTTGCTACCGGAGCAGGGAA
>JBOIDT010000100.1:8716-11847 GCA_050740755.1 Gammaproteobacteria bacterium | reverse complement strand
CGGATCGCTCCACTCCCGAATCGCTCAATGTGTACATGGTCGTGCTCCTCTCGGTGATGATGTTCGCTGTTCAATCCCGACTCGCTCGGGGTCACACTGAGGGATTCCCAGGAGCGGCGAAAAGGTTCACGGTTTGCCCCTCCTGATCATCCAACACCACAAGCCTATCGGACGCGCCTTACGCGACGATTTCAGAACCCGGCGATCTGCTTACAACTGGAACCGATTCAGTTACCGTTGTAACGGTGTAGCGCTATTCACCGGCTAAAAGTTCCCGGAGCTTGGGATCACGGGGTTTCATCCTGCTAAATACTCAAGGGTACTAGGGCGTGCGGGCGCTATCGCTCAGCACATCTTCAAGTTGCTGACGGATCCGATCAGCCCTCACTTGGCTGCCCCCCAAAAAGGCAGGGGCTTGTAAGTAATATTCCCTGAGATCGGAGAGCGCTTCTATATTGTTTGGGTCTAGCTTGACGGCGCGCTCCAGCGCTTCTCGCGTTTGTTTTGCAAGCCGCATCGCCTCGAACCAGCCGGCGTGTTCTGCCAACCGCCCATACGTGCGGCCTAGCCAATGATGGTACTCCGAGACTGCCGGTTGACATTGCACAGCCTGTTCAAAGGCGGCTTGGGCGGCCGTGAATTGGGCCTCGGCATAGAATCGCTGCCCCTCAGCAAAAGCGCTCGTCCCATCTGCCGGATAAGATCCGGTGCTCGAGATCGTCAATAAGCCTGCCACAAACAGGCGGATGTGCGGATTCTTTAATAAGGTTTTCATGCTTTTTTCCTAGCAATAAATGGCGCATCCACAATCTGTTTTTCTTCGTATTTTAGGAGATAAGTGTCTAAGCGAAATAGCGCACTTACTCACCCCAACCAAAGGAGGGTCTTACGCGAGCCGAAAGCGAGTGCTTGTTCATTGTTGCGATCCTCTGTGTTTGAGCTTGAGAGGCGTTCGGCCGCGTTTGGGCAGCAACGGACTATCGCTGCGCCGATGTGCGGCTGAGCCAGTCCTCGAAACGCGTCGTGCCGAGGCGCGGATGCGCGCCGGGCGTCAGCGATCGGTCGTTCAGCTCCGCGCCGAAGTAGCGCGCGTGAACGTCGGCGATCACCTGGCGTCCGTCTTCGTTCGCGGCCAAGAGCTTCCGGGCGAACTTGTCGAGAGGACATGCCTCGGGACCGGCAACCTCGACGGTGGCGTTCAGCGGCGGTCCGACCGCGAGATCGGCCAGCGTGGCGGCGACGTCGTCCGATGCGATCGGCTGCACGAGGGGGGGGGGCGACAGGCGGATCACGTCGCCCTCGGAGCCCGATTTGATTATGCCGTTGATGAACTCGAAGAACTGTGTCGAGTGGAGGATGGTGTACGGAATCCCGGAGGCCTTGATCAGGTTCTCCTGGGCCATCTTCGCGCGGAAGTATCCGCTCTCGAGAAGGCGCTCCGTTCCGACGGCCGACAGCTATGATGACCCACGCCGGCGGCCGCCTCCGCCGCGAGAAGATTGCGGCCGGACGTCTCGAAGAACTCCAGGACTGCGCGGTCCTCGAACGAGGGCGAGTTCGCCACGTCGACGACAATCTGTGCGCCCATCAGCGCCTCAGCCAGTCCCTCACCGGTGATGGTGTTGACGCCCGAGTTGGGCGACGCAGCCACGACCTCGTGGCCGCTCTCGCGAAGCCTGTTCACGAGCTTCGTTCCAATGAGGCCGCTGCCTCCGATGACGACGATCTTCATGCTTAGTCCTCCTGCCGATTTCGTGTTCGACTGAGCAGAGGATGCCGGATAGCCGGCCGGAAAGCTTTGCAGTGGGCTTGAATTGTGATTGAATTTCGCTTGGCTACTTGTCCAAAAAGGCAGCGATCCGTTTGACCTGATTGCAGTGCCACCGATCGCTTTTCCGGATGGACATCGTCAGGGCAGTTGACTCGGTCGTGCGCCCGACACGCGCACGAGTCATGGAGCGCCGAAATGCGATTCATGTTTGGCGACTACGTGCTCGACCCTGAACGGCGGGAGCTCACTCGGGGCTCATGCTGGCCGAGGCGTATTGCGCCTCTGTGGAGTGCCGCCGTTTGTCTGTATTTAGACAGCTCAACAATCGTACCAGGCCCGGTCGAGTCTTAAAGACTAATATAGATCAGTATATTAGCGTTCTACTTGAAGTCATGAAATGAATATGCTGTGGAAAGGACTAAAGAAAGTGGCGGCGCTATTTCGCCAGTGGGGCGATACTTCGTCACTCTTTGGTGCGGGAGATCCCGAGTCGGATCGTTTCTCCTTCTGGTTCCCGCCATCCGCCTCCCAACGCCTTGAACAACGCGACCAGATCCGTTTCGGCGGTCAGGTGCATCCGCGCGTAACTCATCTCTGCGTTGCGTAACACGCGCTCGGTATCGAGCAGCTCGATGAGCGCGATGTCGCCGGCACGATACCGAGTCTGCGCAAGCTCGTGGCTGCGCCGTGCAGCGGCAACTGCCTTTCCCTGCCGGTCCACCGCGGTGAGGCCTAGGCGGTAACGCGATAGCGCGCGCTCGGCTTCCGACAGCGCCGCCAGCACGGCTTCCTCGTAAGCCAGCGCCGCGGCTTCGGCGCCCGCCTCGGTCGCTCGGATCTGTGCACGGACTCGACCGCCATCGAAGATGCGCCACGAGACGCGTGGCCCCAGGGACCAGATCGCGCTCCCGGGTACGAAAAGGTCAGCGGCATCCAGCGCCTGAAAACCGCCGGCCGCGCCGATGGACAAACGCGGGAACAACTCCGCCGTGGCCACACCGATGTCGGCCGTCGCCGCGGCCAGACGACGCTCTGCCATGTGCACGTCCGGGCGGCGTCGCAAGAGATCCGCCCGCTCACCGACCGGCAGCGGCGACAAGGCGGGGTAATCGGTGTGCTGCGAAATCAGGGCGAGCTCGGTCTCCGGCAATTCGCCGAGCAATACGCCCAGCGCGAGCGCTGAGGCTCGGATCTCGGCGTCGAACGTAGGCGATTGCGCTTCGAGCGATGCCAGCTCGGCGTCTGCTTGCGCTACCTGCGTTTCGGGCACATCACCCAACTCGAACTGGCGATGAACCAGTTCCGCGGTTTGCCGCGCCACTTCCACCGCCGCCTCGTGAGCCGCCCGCTCGCGCTGCGA
>JBOIDT010000100.1:0-8616 GCA_050740755.1 Gammaproteobacteria bacterium | reverse complement strand
GCTCGGCGTCTGCTTGCGCTACCTGCGTTTCGGGCACATCACCCAACTCGAACTGGCGATGAACCAGTTCCGCGGTTTGCCGCGCCACTTCCACCGCCGCCTCGTGAGCCGCCCGCTCGCGCTGCGAGCCGCGTAACTCCAGATAGGTGCGGGCAACCTCGGCTACGACCGTGAGTTGTGCCGCCTGACTCTGTGCGACCACCTCTCCGAGCTGCGCTTCGGCGGCTTCGACCGAGCCACGAATACGCCCGAAGAGATCGATCTCCCACAGTGCATCGAAGCCGACCTCATAGATAGTCTGGTCTCGCTCCAAGCCTGGGATCTGCCCCACGGGCAACGGCCCGTTCTCACTTTGGCGTCGGTCGGTCACGCTGCCTTTCGTGTCGAGGCTCGGGTAATAATGACTTGCGGTTGCATCGCGGAGTGCGCGCGCCTGAGCGACACGCGCAACGCTCTCGCGCAGACCCCGGTTGTTGGTGAGCGCGTGACTGACAAGGCGATTCAACGTCGGATCGCTGAACGTCGTCCACCACTGCGACAGGTCCGGGCCGGGCTCGCTGGACGGCGAGCGCTCGGTCCAACCGCTGCCAACATCCAGGCTCGGCTCGCGGTAGTCAGGGCCGACGACGGCGCAGCCGGCAAGGACGACGACCATGACCGTAGCCACCAGCGCTCGTCGCTTCGCCACCTGAGGTGTCGAATTCATTGCAGCCGCCGCTGGACAACCACCACTGCCGTTGACAGCGTCAGCACCGCAGTCACGACGAGCGGCCAGAGGTGAGCAAAGACCACCGAGCCGGGCAGCGCCTTCAGAAAGCTGCCTTGCACGATCACGAGGAAATGCCTCAGCGGACTCGCCTCGGCGATGAATTGCAACACTCGAGGCATGTTCTCCACCGGTGTCGCGAAACCAGAGATCAGAATGACCGGTATAGCGATGGCGAAGACGCCAAGGAGCGCTTGCTGCTGCGTCTGACAGACGGAAGAGACCATCAGACCGACCCCGACCACCGAGAGAATGAACACGATCAACGAGGTCAGCAACAGCAGAAATGACCCGCTGAACGGTATGGCGAAGAGAAATACACCGGCCGCGATCATCAGGGTGGCGAGAACGGTGCCGATCAGGAGAGCCGGCACCGTCTTGCCGACCACGATCTCGATCGGTGTAGCGGGCGAGACGAGTAACTGGTCGAACGTGCCCATCTCGCGCTCCCGTGCGATCGAGAGGCCGGTCATGATGAGCGCGATGAGCATCGCCAAGATGGCCGCCAGGCTCGGCACGACAAACCAGCGATAGGTCAGGTTCGGGTTGAACCAATTCCGTACAATACTGCGTGGCATAGCATCGCGTGTGTTTCCCCGTCGTTCGTTTCCCAGGTTGGCGACCAGTGAGTGCAGATAATCAGCGGCGATCTGTCCCGAATTCGCGCGACGCCCGTCGACGAGAACCTGCGCCGTCGCGGCCCGCCCTGCGGCGATGTTCCGCGAGAAGTCCGCCGGTATATGGAGGGCCGCCAGCACCCGGCGACGATCGATCAGATCGGATAGCTGTTCGGGGCGTTGAACGGCGATGACCTCATCGACGAAGTTGGATGCTCCGATCCGTGCCACCAGCTCATAGGACCAGCGACCTGTGTCCTCGGTGAGCACGGCGACGTCGATGTTGCGAACATCGAGCGTCACGGCGAACGAGAACACGAGCAGCTGGATCAGTGGCGGACCGATCAGCGTCATCCTGCTTTTGGGATCTCGCAGGAAGCTCAGCAGCTCCTTGACGATCTGCGATTTCAGCCGGGTGTTCATGGATCGAGAGTCTTGCGCGTCTTGGTCGAAGCGACGCCGAAGAGCACGGCCCCGATCGCCAGCATGGCGAGCACGTTCGGAAGGAACTGCGACCACACGTCGCCCGCGAGAAACACGGTCTGGAGCGACGCGACGAAATAGCGTGCGGGTACGATATAGGTGATTGCCCGAATGACGGGCGGCATGCTGTCGATCTCGAACAGGAAGCCCGACAGAATAAACGCGGGCAAGAAACCCGAGAACAGCGCGAGCTGCGCCGCGACGAATTGGTTTTTCGTCACCGCCGAGATCAGCAGTCCCTGACCGAGCGCGGGTACCAGGAAAGCACAACTGAGCGTGAAGAGAGCCAGCCACGAGCCCATGAATGGCACCGCAAACACGCCGATCGACAGCAGTCCGCAGCCGAGCGTGGCAATCAAGCCGAGCCCGAAATAAGGGAGCAGTTTTGCCAACAGGATCTCCAGCACGGTCGCGGGGGTCGCCATGACGGCTTCCATCGTGCCGCGCTCCCATTCGCGGGCCACCACGAGCGCCGTGAGCAGCGTGCCGATCATCGTCATGACGATGGCGATCGCGCCGGGCACCAGGAAACGGCGGCTTTCGAGCTCGGGGTTGAACCAGAAGCGCGGCTCCAGTCGGATCGGCTGCGCAATGCCGCTCCTGCTTACCGCGAGCCAGGTCTCAACCACTCCTTGGGCATAGCCGTCGACGAAGTGCGCCGTATTGGGCTGAGACCCGTCGGTGATGACCTGAATCAGCGCCGCCCCGGAACGCGACACCACGCGCCGGTCGAAGTCCTGGGGGATCACTACCAAGCCGCGCAGTTCTCCGGAAATAAGCTGCGGCACAACTTCCCGGCGATCGCGCGCAGGGGTGACGTCGAAGTACCGTGTGCCAGCGAACGTCGCGGCCAGATCCTGTGCCGCGGCCGCATCGCTTTCCAATACCACGCCGATGCGCACGTGGCGCACGTCGAGTGAGACCGCATAGGCGTACAGGAAAAGCAGGACCACCGGCAAAATGAACGCGATCAGCACCGCAGAGGGATCGCGCAGGATCTGCAGAGTCTCCTTGCGCGCCAAGCCGCCGAGCCTGCGCGGATCTAGAGCGGCGGTTGCGAGCCGTGCGTTCACGCCGCGTTGCGCTCACGTTCAAAGGCGTCGGCGGCCTGGACGAGGTGGATGAAGGTGTCCTCCATCGTCGGATCAGGACGCTCTGCGCTCGCCACGCCGGCTTTCAGTGCATCGGGCGAGTCGAGCGCGATGAGCATGGATCGATACATCAATGCGACCCGGTCACAATACTCGGCTTCGTCCATGAAGTGCGTCGTCACCATGACGGTGACGCCCTTGCGCACCAGGCCATTGATATGAGTCCAGAACTCGCGTCGGGTGATCGGATCCACGCCCGAAGTCGGCTCGTCCAGGAACAGGACCGGTGGCCGGTGCATCAAAGCGCAGGCGAGCGCGAGGCGCTGCTTGAAGCCAAGCGGCAAGGTGTCGGGCGATACCACGAGATAGCGTTTGAGATCGAAGGTCGCGATCATTTCGTCGATTCGCTCGCGGCGCTGCGCCCCGGACAGTCCGTAGACGCCTGAGAAGAACTCGAGATTCTGCTGCACCGACAGCAGCCCGTAGAGCGAGAACTTCTGCGCCATGTACCCGAGGCGCAGCTTGGCCTCGCTGGGGGCGCGACGCAGGTCCAGACCGACGACCTTGGCCTCGCCGGACGTCGGCTTAAGCAGGCCGCACAGCATCTTGAACGTGGTGGACTTGCCGGCGCCATTCGGCCCGAGCAGGCCGAACACTTCTCCCCTGCGCACGTCGAAGCTGACCGTCGTCGGTCGCGACGAACTCTCCGAAGCGCTTCGTCAGGTTGCGGCAGCTCACTGTGATCTCCGCATCCACTCGAATGGGCGTCATCTTTTCCGCGATTGCGGATCGACCACCCGGCCCGCCGCCGAGCAGATCGATGAAAGCGTCTTCGAAGCGTGGCGCGACGGGTTCGAGCCGGCCGCCGCGCGCCGCGGCTGTCGAATCGAGCTCAGCGCGGCTTGCGCCTTCGCTCAGGACCACGCGGACGCTTCCGCCTTGAATCACGCCATCGCGCACCGTGCGCAGATCCAACGTGTCCGCCAGCATCTGGCGCCGATCGCGGTCGACACCGACAACGCGGAAGCTTCTCCCCGCGATGCGCTGTGCGAGCTCCTGCGGTCGCCCTGCATACTCGAGCACGCCCGCGTTGAGTAAAAGCACCGCGTCGCAGCGCTCCGCCTCGTCGAGGTACGCCGTTGACCAGACCACGGCCATGCCCTCGCCGGAAAGCTCTTGGACCATTCGCCACAGATCCCGGCGACTTACCGGATCGACGCCCACGCTGGGTTCGTCAAGCAAGAGGACCTTGGGTCGACCCATCAGCGCGCACGCTAACCCCAGCTTCTGCTTCATGCCACCGGACAGCCTGCCCGCCGGTCGCGCGGTGAACGGAGCTAGACGCGTGAAGCGAAGAAGCTGCTCGAAGGTAGGCTCGACGGCCTCGCGATCGAGACCGCGAAGGTCTGCATAGAGCCTCAGGTTCTCCAGCACCGAAAGGTCTTCGTAGAGCCCGAAGCGCTGCGGCATGTAGCCGACGACGGAATAGATAGCTTGCGCGTCGGTCGCGACGTCGTGATCTGCGACATGCACGCTTCCCTCGTCAGGCGACATGAGGCACGCCATGATCCGCATGAGCGTGGTTTTACCAGAACCGTCCGGTCCCACCAGGCCCGTCACCCGGCCTGCTTCTATACTGGCATCGAGCCCCTTCAGCGCGCGGACTTGCTCGAACTGCTTCACCACGCCCCGAAGCTCTATCGCGGCAGCCATATCATTCCGCCTTGCTCGCACGCGGCAGATGGACGGTGACCGGCATGCCTTGACGCAGTCCTGCGTCGGATTCGGCAACAACGATTCGAAGCCGGTACACGAGGTCCGTCCGCAGGTCCGTGGTCTCGACCGACTTCGGGGTGAACTCGGCGCGCGGGGATATGAATCCGATCTGGCCGCGGTAGCGCTTCTCGGACGAGTCGGTCGTCACAAACACCGTGACTCCCGGCGCGAGCTTGCCGAGGTCCGGCTCGCCAACGTAGGCGCGCACGTAGACTGGCTTATCCAACGACAGTGTGTACACCGGCTCGCCTCGCATCAGCATGGTGCCCGGCTCGCGGACGCGCGCCAGCACGGTGCTGTCACTGGGCGCGAGGAGTACGGTGTCGGCGAGCTGGGTTTTTTGCTGATCCCGCTGCGCAATGGCGGCAGCAAGCTCGGCGCCCGCCGCCGCGATGTCTTCGCGACGGAAACCTTCCTCTGCCAATGCGAGCGCTGCGCGCGCGGCTACCAGGCGCGCCGCTGTCTCGTCCCGGCGTGCGCGGGCCGCATCGAGCGTCTTCTGACTACTGGCGCCCGATTCACGCAAGCCCCGCTGCCGGTTGAAGTCGCGCTCGGCATTCGCAAAGGCAGCTTGGGCCTCCCGAACCCGCGCTCGGGCATGCTGGACTTCCTGCGGGCGAGACCCGCGCCGGAACTTCTCGAGGTTGGCCTCGGCCTGCTTTACCCGCCCTTCTGCCACGGCAAGCGCATCACGATACGGTTGCGGATCCATCACGGCGATGCGCTGCTTAGCCGTTACCGCATCGCCTTCATCGAAGTCCATCTCGAGCAATCGCCCGGACACGCGAAAGCCGACCTCAACTTCGCGTATATCGACGTTGCCATAAAGTGTGAGCGTATCCGCCTCCCCATTCCTCAAAGCAGTCCATCCGGCGTAGCTCACGGCAATAACCGCGAGAACTCCCGCGATCGCTACTCCAACCTTCTTGTTCGTCGCTTTTCGCTTGTTTGCGGATGAGTCTTTCATGCCGCGTCCTCCGTTAGCGAATTCGTCTGACCTTAGGCGCGCAAGAGACTTAGGGTGTGCTCTGCGAGCATGCGCTCTTCGTTGGTCTTGATCACGAACACCCGACAGCGCGATCGGTCCGAGGAGATAACGATGTCGCTCCTGCGATTGCGATTCTGATCGAGATCTATCCCTAACCACTCGAACCCGCTCATCACCCGCTCCCGGATACGTTCCGCGTTCTCGCCTATGCCGCCGGTAAAGACCAGGGCGTCGATCCCGCCCAGGATCGCGGCCATGGCGCCGAGCTCGCGGCGGATGCGGAACACGAAATAATCGATGGCCTGGGCGGCTTCGGGGGCATCGGCTGCCTCCAGCGCACGCATGTCGTGACTGATCCCCGACAAGCCCTTGAGCCCGGACTCTTGGTAGAGGAGATGGCTCAGCTCCGCCGCCGACATACCCTTTTCCTGGATCAGGTACAACAGTACCCCCGGATCGATCTGTCCCGTGCGCGTGCCCATGGGCAAGCCATCCAGCGCCGAGAAACCCATGGTTGAGCCGACGCTGTGACCGTCGCGGATCGCGCACATGCTGGCGCCGTTGCCCAGATGGGCCACCGCCACGCGACCTGCGGCATGCTGGGGTGCGATGCGGGTAAGCTCCCGCGTGACGTATTCGTAGGACAATCCATGGAAACCATAGCGGCGCACGCCTTCATCGTAAAAGTGCTTGGGGATTGCAAACACATCGTTTACCCAAGGGTGGGCTCGATGAAAGGCGCTATCGAAGCAGGCGACTTGTAGCGCTTGCGGAAAGGCCGCTCGCGCCGCCTCCACACCCGTGAGGTTATGCGGCTGATGCAAGGGGGCGAGTGGATTAAATTGCCTCAGGGTCGTGACGACGCCCTGGTCGAGAACCACAGGTGCAGAATACTCTGGGCCGCCGTGCGCCACCCGATGGCCTACCGCCACCACGCGCAGCCGGGGATATGTGGCCTCAAGCCATGCGAGCGTGTGGCGAAGAGCTGCCTGGGCCGAGTCCGGACCCTCCCCACTTGACCATTGTTGCTCCTCAAGCATGCCGCCGTGAGGATCCTTGATCGCCATCCTCGGCTGTGTCCAAGCCCTCGACCTGTCCCCGCGCCTGTTCTAGGGGCGCTTCGCCATTGGCCTCAAAGAGCGCGAACTTGAGGCTAGAGGAACCGGCATTGAGCGTTAGGATAGACCCGTTCATGCGGCCGCCTCCTTACAGATTTTAGCCGCAGGCTGACCCGTGCTGCGCCAATGCTGATAGAGGACCGCCACTGCGCAGGAGTCCAGGCGCGACTGATCGCTGTCTGCGCGGCTCGTCAAGATCACCGGCACCCGTGCGCCTAAGACCAGGCCCGCACACTCGGCGTTGGCGACAAAGGTCAACTCCTTAGCGAGCATGTTACCGGCCTCGAGATTTGGGGCCACCAGCACCTCCGCACGGCCCGCAACCAGAGAGGTAACGCCTTTGGTGCGCGCGGCCTCGATATCGATGGCGTTGTCCATGGCCAGCGGTCCGTCTACCAGTCCGCCCTTGATCTGGCCACGCTCGGCCATCTTGGACAGGACGGCGGCATCCAAGGTCGAGGGGATCTTGGTGTTCACGGTCTCTACTGCCGACAAGACGCCGACCCGCGGCTCGGAGATCCCGAGCGCTACGGCCAGATCGATCGCGTTTTGCACGATGTCGACCTTGTCCTCCAATGTCCGCGAGATGTTGATCGCGGCATCGGTAATGAGCAACAGCTTGTTTAATCCGGGTACGTCCATGACGAAGGCGTGGCTCACCCGGCGCGAGGTGCGCAACCCGCCGTTGGATTTCACGACATGGCGCAGGAGCTCATCGGTATGCAGGTAACCCTTCATCAAGGCCGATGCGCGTCCCGCATGCGCCAGCGCGACCGCCTTGGCGCCGGCCTCACCGTGGTCGGCCGCCTCGATGATCTCGATACCGGACAACGACTTTCCTAACTTCTCCGCGGTCTCCCGAATGCGCGCGCTCGCTCCTACCAGCAGGGGCTCAATGAGGCCGCGCGCGCGCGCGAGCAAGGCCCCACCCAAGGCCTTTTCTTCTTCCGGACAGACTACGGCCGTTGGTAGCGGATCCAGATCATCGGCGAGATCCAGCAGGCGGTCGAAATGCTGATGGCTTTTGAGGATCAGGTTGGGCAGATCGTCGGCCTCAAGCTCAAGCTTTTTCTCCGGCGCGATGACCTCGGCATAACCGTCGGCGATAAGCGCGCTGTCCTTTTTGCTCACGCGGGTCTCCAGCAGCACGACGCGTTTGGGCTTTTTCTCGGTGACGCGCACCGTCGCCGTCAGCTCATCACCCACCCGGGCGCGGTCATGGAAACGCAAGGTCTGCCCCTGGTACAGCGTCCCCACGCCTGGCAGCACGTTACCCAGCAAGGCGGAAAACAAGGAGCCAACCCACATGCTTGGTGCGATCGCTTCCGGCTCCCCGTCGCCGTGCGCCTTGGGCAGGTGTAAGGGATTCAGATTACCCGAGGCATGGGCGAAGATGAAGAGATCGTTCGCCGTGCATACTCGGGTGAGCGAGGCCTGATCGCCGACGCGGATCTCATCAAAGGTCTTGTTCGCGGTCATCATTGTGCCTCCGCCACGCCCTGGACCTGACCGCCGGCGGATCGCCGCCTTCGCGCGGACACTGGAGTCGGTGTTGGTGTTGCCCCAACGCCCAGGATCGCCTTCAATTCCTCCAGCATCATGAGGGTGGGTTCGTTCATCTCTTCCAGGGGGCCGGCGATCTCCTCGACCAACGCCACCGCACGTTCGCGCTGGTCGGAGTCCGGCAGAAGCTTGGGCAGTGCCGCCAAGGCCCGCTCGGGCTCGAGGTCCACGATCAGCGATTGCTCAGAGATGAGCCGGGCGCGCGTCTCACTAG
>JBOIDT010000099.1:0-11885 GCA_050740755.1 Gammaproteobacteria bacterium | reverse complement strand
GGAAGTTGTCCACAGATCCCCAGCTTGGCCTGTGGGCCCTGTGGGTAACAGGGATGTTATCCACAAGTCCACAGGCACCCATGCCCTCAAAGGCTCGCTACCACCCACAAATTGTCCTGAAGAGCCCGAAAAATTGACCCGAGCACGGCGACCGTCCTTGACGGCTACGGAACTGACTACCGTTTCAGGACGCCCGTTTATCACACCGGTGGGTTAAAACAAGGGGTGTTGGAGGGCGATCTGGTGCTCGTCGCCTCGGGTGACTTGAGCCTCGGGCTGCGCGAGCGGCCGGACGGGACGCTCGCTTTCAACAGCGCGCCCGAGTTCGATCACACCTACGCGAACACCGGCCTTCCCGGGCCGGCGTTGGTGCCGGGAGATCCGTTCGCCGGTTTCAACCGGATCGCTCGAGAGGTAGGGGATGCCGGGATCCGCGAGATATGCGGCAACGTCGTGATCGATGATCGGCTGTTCACACCGTTCTCGGGGTGGCCGGGCGGGTTGATCTCGCCCATCTGGGTGAACGAGAACCGGATCGACATCATAACCCCGGCGGATCCCGGCAAGCCGGCGGACGTCGACTGGCGTCCCAAGACCGCCACCTGCATGGTCGAGTCGGCAGTCGAGACCGTCGCTCACGGCCGGGAGACGACGCTCGAGGTCGATGCACCCAAGCCCGGCGTGTTTCGCATTCATGGACGGATCGCCGCAGGCCATGGACCAGCGCTAACTAAGCGTGGGCGAGATCGCGGAGCCGGCGGCGTTCGCTCGCATCGCCTTCATCGAGGCCCTTGTACGCGCGGGTGCGCGGCCCGGTGACGGGTGCCAACCCCTCGCATCTCCTGCCGCCTCCAGACACTTATCGTGAGAGCCAGCGTGTCGCCGAGTACCTGTCGGCGCCGCTCAAGGAGTTCATCAGGCTCATCCTCAAGGTAAGCCACGGCCCCGGCGCCGACCTCATGGCCTGCCTCGTTGCGGTGAAGGCAGGGAGTCGCAACTGCGAGGAGGGGCTCAGGCGGGAATTCGAGGTCTTCACCCGTTTCGGTGTTCCTCCCGAGAGCACGTTCCTCTTCGATGGAGCGGGTGGGGACGAGCGCAATCGAACGACACCCGCGGCGATGACCGCGTTCCTGCGCGCGCTCGCTGAGCAGTCCTACGGGGCCGTGTTCCGGCAGGGCCTGCCGATCCTTGGAGTGGACGGCACGCTCGCGCAACACAGGACAGGCGGGCTCGCCGGCCGCCGGCCATGTTCAGGCCAAGACCGGGAGTCGTGCCGGGGTGACGCCAGCCGATCAGGTCCTGATCACCGGGCTGACCTTGGCCGGATACGCCGAGGCGAAGAGCGGCCGCCCGCTGGTCTTCGCGATCATGGTCCGGGATGTACCGGTCTCCTCGCCACGGGATCTAGCCGCGGTCGACGCCGATCAAGGCGCGATCGCGGCGGCGATCCAACAGGGGTACTGAGCCCAAGGGGACGGCCATGCTATGCCGGCTCCGAAACCATAAACGGTATGAGGAATCAACGACATTAAACCAGCGTACGGAGTGGGAGATAGGCATTGGCAGTCCAAACCGTGGCGGACCGCGAAGTGCTGGTCCAGCTTTGAGATAAGAGGGAGGTTCTGCGCTTAGTTCCCGGCCGTCCTGTGCGCCGCGACGCGCAGGAAGGAGGACGAAGGTCACCGCTATTGGAGTGCCGATGAAGGCCGCCCGCGCCGCGTCTTCCCGTCCCGGGTACCGCACCCCTTGCTAACTAAAGCCACGCTTGCCCGAAACCGATGATCGCCCATCGCCTTCACCCACATACGCGTTGACGAAGCAGGAGATCACGATGGACATGGAACACCGTCTGGCCGCCCGGGCCTTGTGCCTTTGGCTGGGGATCGCCGCGGGATCCCCGGTACAGGCCGGCATCGCCGCCATCAAGTGCTGGACCAACGGCGAGGGCGTGCGCGAGTGCGGCAACGCCGTGCCGGCCGAGTACGCCCAGCAGGGACATACGGTCTACAACGATCAGGGCGTCCAGGTCGGGGCGCACCAGCGCGCCAAGAGCGGGGAGGAGTTGGCCGAGGAACAGCGCCTCGCGGCGCTGCAGGCCGAGCAGAAACGCAAGGCCGAGGAGGTGGCCAAGGCCGACCGGGTGCTCTTGGAGACCTTCGGTAGCGAGGATGACCTGATCCTCGCGCGGGATGGCAAGTTATCGGCGATCGACGGGCAGATCCGCCTCCTCGAAAGCCATATCCACAAGTCCGAGGCGGACCTGGAGCGGCGCATGGCGCTGGTCAAGTCGATCGAGCAGCGCGGCCAGAAACCCGCGGAGCAGATCCTTGCCGACATCGAGTCCACCCGCGGGCAGATCGCGGCGCATCAAGCCAATATCGAGTCCAAGCGTCGGGAGCAGGACACCATCCGTCAGCGCTTCGACCAGGACCTCGAGCGTTTCCGCAAGCTCGCGGCACAACGCTGAACGTCCGGTAGGGTGCGGATGCTCAGGGCGCCGCGGCGCGTTCCCTGCCCGTCTTGCCCCGCCGTTCCCGGATCTGGGTGCCTACGCCCTGGTCGGTGAAGATCTCCAGGAGCACGGCATGCTCCACCCGCCCGTCGATGATATGGGCGCTGTGCACACCGGCCTGGACCGCATCCAGAGCTGCCTGGACCTTGGGCAACATCCCGCCCGAGATCGTGCCGTCGGCGCAAAGCTCGGCGACCCGGAGCGCGGTGAGCCCGGTGAGCAGCCCGCCCTCCCCATCGAGCACCCCGGCGGTGTTGGTCAAGAAGATCACCTTTTCCGCCTTCATGACCTGCGCCAGCTTCCCGGCCACCAGATCGGCGTTGATGTTATAGGACTGCCCGTCCTCGCCCACGCCGATCGGGGCGATGACCGGGATGAAGTTGCCGCGCAACAGCAGGTCCACGACCGCGGTGTCGATGCTCGTCACCTCACCGACGTGGCCGATGTCGATGATCTCGGGGGCGGCCATCTCCGGGCTGCTGCGGGTGAAGGTCAGCTTGCGCGCCCGGATGAGATCGCCGTCCTTGCCGGTCAGCCCCACCGCCGTCCCGCCGTGGCGGTTGATGAGGTTGACGATGTCCTTGTTGACCAGCCCGCCGAGTACCATCTCCACCACATCCATGGTCTCGTCATCGGTGACGCGCATGCCCTGGACGAAGGTGCTCTCCTTCCCGATGCGCCGCAAGAGTTGCGCGATCTGCGGCCCACCGCCGTGCACCACCACCGGATGGATGCCGACGAGCTTCATCAAGACGATGTCGCGCGCGAAACCGTCCTTGAGCCCCGGCTCCACCATCGCGTTGCCACCGTACTTGATGACGACCGAGCGCCCCGTGAACCGCCGGATGTAGGGCAGGGCCTCGGTCAGGACCTCCGCGATCTGCATCGCATCGGCGGGTTGGCGTGCCATCTCGCGACCCTCCCGTCGGTCAGAACGGAAGGCGGAGATCGGCCTGCACGGTTCCTAGCCAGCGCCGGAACCGCTCCTGGATGCGCAAGAGCGCCGTCGCGTCGTGCCCCTCGAAACGCAGGATGAGGCACGGAGTCGTGTTGGAGGGGCGGATCAACCCCCAGGCATCGGGCAGGTCTACGCGGATCCCATCGACGGTCGCCACCTCTCCGTCCGGGAACGGGATGTGGCGCGCCAGGCTCGCCATGAAGGCCGCGTGCTCGGTATCCGGCATCTCGAGCTTGAGCTCAGGGGTCGAGACCCCGCCCGGCAACTCGCCGAACACCGTGGCCGGCGGCCGCCCGTCCCGAATCAGGATCTCCAGCAGTCGCGCCGCGGCATACAGGGCGTCGTCGAACCCATACCAGCGCTCCTTGAAGAAGATATGGCCGCTCATCTCGCCGGCCAGCGGCGCCGCCGAGCTCTTCATCTTGGCCTTGATGAGGGAGTGGCCGGTCTTCCACATGAGGGGCCTGCCCCCGCGCTCCTCGATCACCCGCTTGAGGTGCCGGCTGCACTTCACGTCGAAGATGATCTCCGCGCCCGGGTTCCGCGACAGGACATCCTGGGCGAACAGCATCATCTGTCGGTCCGGCCAGATGATCTGGCCGCTACCGTCCACGACACCCAAGCGATCGCCATCGCCGTCGAAGGCCAGCCCGAGCGCGGCCCCTTCGTTCCTGACCGCATCGATGAGGTCCCGGAGGTTGTCGGGCTGCGCGGGATCGGGGTGATGATTCGGAAAGCTCCCGTCCACCTCGCAGTAGAGCTCGGTGACCGTGTGCCCGAGGGCCCGGATCAAATGCGGCGCGAGCATACCCGGGACCCCGTTCCCGCAGTCAATGACCACGTTGAGACCGCCGCCCGAAACCGGTGGGCTGTCGCGGGTGATGCGCGAGAGGTACGCCGCAGTCACGTCTTGGGACTGGATCCGCCCGTCGCCCCGCACCCAGTCCGCGCGCCGGATCCGGTCGCGGATCGCCGTGATGGCCTCGCCCGAGAGGGCGTGACCGTCCAGCACGATCTTGAGGCCGTTGTAGTGGCCGGGGTTGTGGCTCCCGGTGATCATGACCCCGCTGCCGGTCATAAGCTCGTGAGTCGCGAAGTACAAGACCGGGGTCGGGACCATGCCGATGTCGATCACGTCCCGCCCGGTCGCCGCCAGGCCCCGGATCAGGGCCGCGGCCAATGCCGGGCCCGACACCCGGCCGTCACGCGCGACGGCGATGCGCGGCTGGCCGCGCTCATGCGCCTCGCTCCCGAGCGCGAGACCGATCTGGTACACGGCCTCCTCGGTCAGGGTCTCGCCCACGACGCCGCGGATGTCGTAGGCTCTGAAGATCGAATCGGACACCGGCTGGCCGGTCTCCGGTATCGCAACGGCGCGATCGATGGCGGGTTTGGTCTCAATCATGGCGTGCTTTTTCTCAAGACGAGGATTTGGTTCGAGTGCCCCCTACAGGGCTGGAAGACCGCCGACAGTGTAATACGCCCCGGCCCCGCTTCCGGCCTGCCGGACCTCATGCCCGGCCCGTATGCCCGAAGCCGCCGGCCTCGCGATGGCTGGGCTCGAATTCTTCGCAGTGCTCGAAGCACACCGGGACGACCGGCACGAACACGAGCTGCGCGATGCGGTCCCCCGGCAGGATGACGAAGGGGTCGCTCCCGCGGTTCCAGCACGAGACCAGGATCTCGCCCTGGTAATCGGAATCGATGAGCCCAACGAGGTTGCCCAGGACGATCCCGTGCTTGTGCCCCAGGCCCGAGCGGGGCAGGACCACGGCGCAGAGGCCCGGGTCGTCGATGTGGATCGCCATCCCGCACGGGATCAAGTGCGTGGCGCCCGGCTCGCAACGGAGCGGGGCCTCGAGGCAGGCACGCAGGTCCATGCCCGCCGCTCCGCCGGTCGCATAAGCGGGCAGCGGGAAATCACGCCCGAGACGGGGGTCCAGGACCTTGAGCTTGACCTTTCGCACGGAATCTCTCGGCGATGATCGGCACGAGCTGACGCGCCAGCCGGGTCTTGGGGGCACGCGGCAGGAACCGCTCGCCCTCGTGCCAGGAGACCAGCAACTCGTTGTCGTCGCTCTCGAAGCCGAGCCCCGGCTCACCGACGCGGTTGGCGACCATCATATCGATGCCCTTGGCGACCCGTTTCCTCCCGGCCAGGTCGGCCAGCCCGCCATCGAGGCCCTCGGTCTCGGCCGCGAAGCCGACCGTGAAGGGCGCCGCGGGGCGGGCCGCGACCGCCGCCACGATATCGGGGGTCGGTTCGAGCGTGAGTGTCAAGGGCGCGCCGGTGCGTCGGATCTTGTGGCGCGCCGGCGCCCGGCAACGGTAGTCGGCAACCGCTGCCGTGGCCACGAAGATCTCGCAGTCGGCGATCCGGGCCATCACCGCGTCCCGCATGTCGGCGGCACTCTCGACCAGGACCCGCTCCATCCCGCGCGGCGCGGAAAGAGGGACCGGCCCGCTGATCAGGGTCACCGAGGCGCCCGCCGCCCGCATCGTCTCGGCCAGGGCGTAGCCCATCTTGCCGGAGCTGCGGTTGCCGAGGAACCGGACCGGGTCTATCGCCTCGCGGGTCGGTCCGGCGGTCACGAGCACCCGCACCCCGGCAAGCCACGCCGGCTCAAACACCGCGCAGAGCCCTTCCAGGACCTCGGGGACCTCCAGCATGCGGCCCGGCCCGATCTCCCCGCAGGCCTGTTCACCCTCGCCGGGTCCCAGGAAGCGCACCCCGCGCTCCAAGAGGATGGCGCGGTTGGCCTGGGTGGACGGCGCGAGCCACATCTCCCGGTTCATGGCCGGGGCCACCACGATGGGCACGGTCGCGGCCAAACACAGGGTGGACAAAAGGTCGTCGGCGAGCCCGTGGGCGAGCTTGCCGAGGAGATGTGCGCTGGCCGGGGCGACCAGGACCGCATCGCACCAGCGCGCCAGATCGATGTGGGGCATCACCGAAGGTGCGTCCGAGTCGAATAGCTCGCAGTACACCCGCTCGCCCGACAGGGCCTCCAGGGTGAGTGCCCCGATGAACGCCGAGGCCGAGCGCGTCATGACCACCCGCACCTCCACCTCGCGCTCGCGGAGCCGCCGGACCAGCTCGGCACTCTTGTAGGCCGCGACGCCGCCGGTGACGCCTAATAGGATGCGTTTGTGGGCGAGGGCGTTCACAGGCCGCTAGTTTACCCCGTGGGGGAGCCTACCTATACTGGGTGCCCGGCAACGGAGGTGGCCATGGCGATCCCCAACTGGCTCAAGGACGAGCGGTCCAGGCGAGCCCCAATACTTCACAGGCCCCACGCCGATGCCAGTCTCACCCATCATGACCGATGCCACGGTCGAAGGGCCCCAGCCTCCGTCGCCTGGAACTACTCCGCTCTCTGGACGACACCACCCTAGAGGCCCTGGTGGAAGGCGTCGAGCCGGTCCAACTGCAGGAACGGCAGGTGCTCGTCCGGCAGGGCGCGTGGGACGACACCCTGTACGTCGTGGCGTCGGGGACCCTGGGGGCGGTCACCGTGGCCCCGAGCGGCGAGGAGAAGGTCCTCGAGCCATACGGGCCCGGAGGGGTGCTCGGCGAGGTCCAGTTGGTGCTCGGCGGGGCGTGGACGACGACCGTCGAGGCAGAATCCCCCTGCCTGCTCTACCGGCTCAGGCGAGCCGTGCTCGATGCACTCTCGGACCGGGAGGGTGAGCTACTGGAGCCGCTGGTGCGGATCGTCCGAAGGCGCCTAGGGCGCGCGCAGCTGGCCGAGGTGCTCCCGGCCTTCTTCGGCGCGCTAGACCCGCGCGAGATCGAGAACTTGGAGGAGCAGACGCAGTGGGTGACGGTGCGGCGAGGCCTTGTTCCGCCAGGGCGATCCCGCGGACGGCTGGTACATCGTCATGAGCGGCCGGCTGCAGGTCCTGCGCCGGGACGAGCTCGGCGACCTCAAGACCCTGGGCGAGATCGGCCGTGGCGAGGGCGTGGGGGAGTTGTCGTTGCTCAGCGGCGAGCCTCGCGTCGCCACGCCCTAACGCCCTGCGGGACACCGAGCTCATTCGCTTTTCCTCGGAGAGCTTTCACGCGCTCATCGATCGCTACCCCCAGGCGCTCAAGACACTCACGCGGACGCTCATTCAGAAGAGCATCGTCGCGCCACACGCCTCAGGCCAGCGGAGGGCGGGCACCCGCTACCTCACCCTCGTCCCGACGGGCCCGAGCGCACCGGCGACAGCGTTTGCGCGGGCGTTGACGGAGCAGCTCTCGAGGTTCGGGCCGACGCTCTATCTCGACGCGCAGGAGCTTTCCACCCTCGGCGTCCTGCGCGACGTGGCGCGTCTGCCGGATGGCCACCCGCAATGGCTCCGGTTTAGCTCCTGGATGGAGGAGGAGGGCCCGCGCCACCCCTACGTCGTCATCGAGGCCGACGCCACGCTCACCCCCTGGACGCGGCGCGCGGTCCGGCTCGCCGACCACATCGTCCTCGTCGCGGACGCGACGGCGACCCCAGAGCCCGGACCCATCGAGGTCGGGCTCTTGGCCGCGCACGACCATGACCGCGTGCGCGCCCGCCACTCGCGCGTGCTGGATCACCCGCAGGAGACCCGACTCCCCCGTGGAACGCAGGCGTGGCTGTCAACCCGGCAGCTTGACAGCTACCATCACGTGCGCATGGGCGATCTGGAGGACCTCGCCCGCGTCGCCCGTATCCTCTCCGGGCGGGCCGTCGGGCTCACGCTCGGCGGGGGTGGCGCACGTGGCTACGCTCACATCGGGGTCGCCGCCGCCCTGCGCGAGCTCCGCATCCACATCGACATGGTCGGCGGCACGAGCATGGGCTCCGTCATTGCGGGGCAGGTAGCACTCGGCCTCTCGCGGGAGGAGATGATCGATCTCAACCCGCATTTCCTGAGCCGCAAGCCGTTCGCCCAGTACACCGTGCCGATGGTCGCCCTGCTCAATGCCGGACGCCTGCAAGAGGGCATGCAGGTGGCGGTCGGCAACACCCGGATCGAGGACCTCTGGATCAACTACTTCGCGGTCTCCGCCAACCTCACGACCACCGAGATGGTCGTGCACGACCGCGGCCCTGTCTGGGAGGCCGTGCGGGCCAGTGTCTCGCTTCCGGGGATCCTGCCGCCCTTCGCTCGGGGCCTGTACCTGCTCGTCGATGGCGGCGTCATCAACAACCTGCCGGGCGGCGTCATGCGACAGCGCGGCGCGGGGTCCGTCATCGCCGTCAACGTCAGCGCGGCCAATGACCTCCGCTTTCCGCCTTCCGGCCTGCCGACCGAGTGGCGGATCTTCTGGAACAAGGTGCTCCCCTTTGCGCGGCCGGTCCCGGGTCTCGCCGCCATCGTGACGCGCACGCTGTTGCTCGCGAGCGCACACCGTGCCGCCCTAGCTAGTAGAACGCGATGCCGATCTCGTGCTCAAGCCGCCCCTGGACGCTTACGGCCTCTTGGAGTTCGGGAAGATCCACGCCATCGCGGAGGCCGGGTATCGCTACACACTCGAGGCCGTCTCCCGGTGGAACGGGCCGCGGGGTCCGGCATGATGCTCATCCACCGTGAGCGGGCCGTCGACCCCTCGTGCGTGCTAGCCCGCCTCCTGCGACGTCGGCGCGGTCAAGACGCCAGCGACCGCGGTGCCGGCCGGAATCACCGGATTGAGGGCCGGCCGAACACGGGACTAGAATGGGATTCCCGAAAGCACATGAGGGCTTCATATGGCACTCGCGCTTCGTGATAACGCTTACCACACCTACGCGGACTATCTTGCCTGGCCGGAGGATGTTCGCTACGAGCTGATCGACGGCATGGCCCAAAGTCATTTCACCGGACAGTGGCAGATGACGGTCTACTTCGTCCTGTGTCTTGTCTTGCGGACACGAGTTCTGGCATGGGCCACGGCTTTATCCACATCGGTTGGCGTAATGCCTTTCCCGGCCAGCGTCCTGCGCACGCGACTCGCGGGACTTTCGGTGAGTGCGGTCACTCCTCTAGCCGACCATACAACGACGCTCAGACCCGGTACCTGAGCGAATGCCCGATCAGCAGTGACCAAGGGGCTGCCGACTGCCAGGGAATGGGCGGCGATTAGCAAATCCATGGGGGCCAGGCATTTGCCCAGGGTTTCGAGCTGGGCTCGCAAGCTGCCGTAGGTGGCGGCGCAGGCGGAGTCCCATGGCAAATTCTCGACCGTTGCAAGCAAACCTTCGACCACGCGGCGCAGCGCCACGCCCACCGGCCGTCGGGCCAGGCCATAGAGAACCTCTGCCTCCGTTACCACCGAAATGCACACCGCCCGACCAAGTAAGTAGTCTTCCAGTGCTGGCGACCGGGCCTTGACCAATGCGGCGACGGCATTGGTATCGAGCATTACACGAACGCTCACGGCCAGTCGCGCTCGACGTGCTTGCCTTGGTCGCGCTCGCTCAGGAAGTTGCCGAATTCCTCGGGCGACTGTTTCAGCAAGCGGTCACGTAGGCGGAAAAAGGCGTCCAGG
The DNA here is from genome assembly GCA_050740755.1 of Gammaproteobacteria bacterium. Lineage (GTDB taxonomy): Bacteria > Pseudomonadota > Gammaproteobacteria > JACCXJ01 > JACCXJ01 > JACCXJ01. The sequence goes on along the minus strand of JBOIDT010000099.1, from coordinate 1,928 downwards.
GACGCTGGCTTGGGGCTTAGCACAATGTCGCCACTGACAGGATCGCGACGAATCAGCACTTCGTCCCCCCCGAAGCGGAACTCGGCGGGAAGGCGCACGGCTTGGCTGCGACCATTTTTGAAGATCTTGGCGGTTTGCATGGCAGGGCCTCCTCATAGGCAAGACGCCCGCGGCGAGAGTCACCATAGCGAGTCGTGGTATATATCGTGATTTATACCATGCATCGCCGAACGGCTCAAGACGCAGACTCATCCCATATGACGGCATTGAAGGTCTCGGGCACCTGTTGGGGCTGGCCGCGGAAGATCCGATCGAGCCGGGCAAAGCGGCCGCCTTCGCGCTTGACGACGAGATCGCGGTCATTGAGGGCGTCGCAATCGACGACCACATTGGCCTTTGGTCTAGGCCGCGATCTTCTGGAGCCACTGGCGCTGCGGTGTGGTCCAACTGCGCGAGGCGAGCAACTCTCGCGGCGCATGGTCCACGCGTTGCTCGTAGGGCACGAGCGGATCGACGATCGCGGCCTGGCGAATGTAGCCGGCGATCCGCACGGCAACGTCTTGGCTGCTCATATCGCGCCAAGCCAGCATAGCCCGGAAGACGCGCCAACGGAATCCGGGAAATACCGGTCTCGGATTTCACTGCGTTCCATCCGGGCTACTTGCTACTTGTCGCTTCGCCTGAAGGCGAGGGCTTTCAACCATCCCCGTGGGGAACACTAAGCAACCCTCGGTTTATAGCCCGCCCGTTTCAAATCCGAATCCACCGGCTTCTCCCCCAGCCAAATCTCCAGCAAGGCACGATTAAGATCCACCGACCTGTAATTGATCATGGATTTTGACCACTGCTACTTCTAACGCAGACAGTGGTCCGGCAAAAATCAATAATTTGGTTGTGGGTTGTGGGTTGTGGGTTGTGGCCCAACAACAGATTACAGCCCACTATTCGCCGCTCGACACTGCTCATGAATCTTTTGACGAACCCCTTCATCAAGCTCGGGTATCGTTCCCGGGATGGGCGCGCAGTGGAGCACCTCCCGAAGATAGATATCGCGCTTCTCCTTCGCGCAAGATAAGGGAACCCCGGCTTTTACCACTCGTGCGATTGCCTCGTCCGGGGTTTCCCTCGAGGGACGGCACCCCGGCAAGCCAGATCCCTCCGGTGACCCCGCCAAACTCGGTGAAGAGGCGGAGGGGCTGCTCGGTTCGCAAGCCCGGAGCGCTGCCAGCGCCAGAGGGCCTCCGGCAAGTGGGATCACCGACATGAGCGCCGCACCAGGCACACATGTGCTCAATGGACCGGTGGTGCTACACCCGGAAAACAACGTTAGCCCGGCCATGATGTTCACGACGGCAATCTTCCAGGCTGGCAGACTCCTCCAGGGCGCGCCGGCGGTCTCATCGGCTTCATGGAGTTCTTCAGCGCCGAGGTCGCCGAGCCCGACCCGGCGCTCCTAGCCATGATGGACGCAATCGGCACGCAGATCGGCCAGTTCGTGGAGCGAACTCTGGCGCATGAGCAGATTGCCCAGAAAGCGCTCGCGCTCAGCGAAACGCACCGGCGCCTAGAGGAAGATTTCGCGGAGCGGACCGAGGCGAGCCGCCGCCTGATGGCCCAGCACGCCGGCACTCGCCCCGTGCAGACCAACCTTGCGTGCCGCGGGAAGCCGCGGAAAGTTCGGATCCTCCTGCACGTCCCGGATCCACGCGGACTGTCCGCTCGCCCAGACCCGGCCGGGCAGACCGATGCCGGGGGCGAACGTCATGCCCTGGCTCATGGCAGAGAAGTCCGCCAACTGCACGGCGGGAGCGTGCCAGATGTCACCGCAGCGCAGGACCCCGTCCTGGCGGTCGATGGTCCAGAGTCCCGACCAGTGCCAGCCGAGACTCTCGCAGATGGCCTTCAGGATGGCGGGCATCGCCCGGCCG
>JBOIDT010000098.1:0-11890 GCA_050740755.1 Gammaproteobacteria bacterium | reverse complement strand
ATATTCCATCATGGCCAGAGCGGATATCCCGCTCACCGACAGGCCGGATATATACCTGCAGTCTTCCTTACAAGCCATCATCGTTTCCTCCCTTGCAAACCGGGTGGAGTCCATATATACGCTTGCTAGTTGGGTGTCCAAGGTACTGGGATCTCAAGGTCTCGGCAGATCTTGCGGGCGAGGAAGTCACTGATCTCCCGATGCCGAGGGACCGTCGTCGCCTTTCGGGTAACGCGATTAATGTAAACCGAGTGCTTTGCGCCCTCGCGTTGGAGAGTGCAGCCATGTTCCTCGATGTAGCGGAGCAGGTCGAGCCGCTTCATGCTGTCGGTAACGACAGCGGCTCTCGAATCACCTCTTGCCCTCGTATGGATTCCTCAGCCAAGATGCGGTTGGCCTCCAACACGAGCTCAAAAGCTTCGGCGAGATTGGCCCGCGCCTCGTCGAGTGTAGCGCCTTGCGTATTAGCACCAGGCAGCTCTTCGACAAAGCCGATGTAACCTTCCGGCACTTTCTGAAATACGGCGGTGAGTTTCATTAAAATACCTCCGTCTCACCAAGGATTCACACTATACCGCGGAAGGTCTCAAGAGACCCAACGTCCGTGATGACCTGCGCCGCCGCTGAGGCCTCAGATCCATCGTGTGGTTCCTTCACCTTGTCATACTTTCCTTCGAGACGATCTAAATATCCTGTCCCCCCGTCGGTGTGTAGACCCGTGGACGGATAGGAATTTTAAACGCCCATTGTTTTCAAACCGCACGGTACTGCTGAGCCCCTGAGCTGTCAAGCATCGTTGCTCCGTATGCTCTAGCGATATCCACTAGTCGCGGGCCTCGGGCCGCCATGCGGCCGTTCGGTCACGCAGCGATGTGAGGATGAATGGCCTCCAACGCCTCCGACTCCTCGAGTCGTGCGTGATACAGATCCCAGCGCGATTGCAGGTTGACCCAAAAGTCGGCGGACATTCCGAGGAATCTTGCCAATCGCAAGGCGGTGCTTGGCGTTACCCCACGGCGCCCATGGATGATTTCATTGATTCGTTGGTAAGGCACGTGAAGCGCCTCTGCCAACTCGCGCTGAGATAGTCCCATCGGCGTTAAGAACTCCTCCAAGAGGATCTCACCGGGATGAGTGGGAGGACGATGACTTGGGATGCGGATCATGGCTCCTAGCTCCAGGGTTCAGTGATAGTCCACGACTTCGACTTTATCGGGGCCAGCATCAGTCCATACGAAACAGATACGAAACTGGTCGTTGATACGAAGGCTGTGCTGCCCTTCGCGGTCGCCCTTCAAGGCCGCCAGCCGATTTCCGGGTGGGATGCGGCAACCTTCCACAATGGTTTGGGACAGGTCTTGCACGCTGCTTTTGTGCTTTTACCGTTGAGGATACGATCATTGTAGCATGATAGCATGGAAGTCATGCTAATGCTGTTGTGGCCAAGTTCGGGCGGGCAGTCCTTGCGCCAGCTTGACCCTCACGATGGACCGCACGGTCAGCGCTTCGCGCAGGATATCGAGACGTTGGAGTCCTTGAGGAGACGCCCATGAACGAACCTTCCGTGGTGGCCGGGCACGAACCGGCCTGCGCCGTGGTCACGCGCGTCGGCGAGCAGATCGGCCGCGCGCTGGTGGGCCAACGAGCGGTCGTCGAGCACGTGCTCATGGCCTTGTTCGCGGGCGGCCATGTGCTCCTGGAGGGCGTGCCGGGGCTCGGCAAGACGCTGCTCGTGCGTGCGCTGGCCAAGACCTTCGGCGGCGCCTTCGCGCGCATCCAGTTCACCCCGGACCTCATGCCCTCGGATGTGACCGGCCATGCCCTCTACGACCTCAAGTCGCAGGAGTTCCGGGTGCGCAAGGGGCCGGTGTTCACCCACCTCCTGCTCGCCGACGAGATCAACCGGGCCCCGGCCAAGACCCAGGCCGCGTTGCTCGAGGTGATGCAGGAAGGCCAGGTGACCATCGAGGGCCAGTCCTTCGAGCTACCGCGTCCCTTCATGGTGCTCGCGACCCAGAACCCCATCGAGCAGGAGGGCACCTATCCGCTCCCGGAGGCACAGCTCGATCGCTTCCTGCTCAAGGTGCTGATCCGCTATCCGGAGGCCGAGGAGGAGGGCCGGCTCGTGCGGCAGGTCACGGCCGGACAGGTGGGCGATGCGCTCGATGTCTCCCCGGTCGAAACCGTGATCACCGCGGCGGACGTGGAATCGGTGCGGGCGCGGGTCGCGGACATCGAGGTGGACGATCGCATCGTCGATTACGCGGTGCGGCTGGTGCGCGCCACCCGCGAATGGCCCGGGATCGCGCTCGGCGCCGGGCCGCGCGGCAGCATCGCGCTGGTACGGGCGGCGCGCGCGGCGGCCGTCCTCGCCGAGCGCGACTATGTGATCCCAGACGACATCAAGGCCGTGGCCCTGCCGGCGCTCCGCCATCGGATCGCCCTCTCCCCGGAGCTCGACATGGAAGGGAGTAGCGGCGACGACGTCCTGCGGGCGCTCTTGGAGAAGGTCGAAGCGCCTCGGCAATGAGCATGCGGCCCGCTGCACGCCTCCTCCATCTGCTCTGGGGCTGGATGGCGCTGGCGTTCATCGCAGTGCTGGCGGCGCGGCACTGGCCGGGGGCGATGGACCTCTGGATCGCCGCCGGGATCGTGATCCTCCTCCTCTGCGCATGGGATATCCGGGTGCTCTTGCGCGAGCCCCCGCCGGCGGTTGTCCGCGGGCTTTTCACCTCGCAACCCGTAGGCGTGTGGCGCATCGTCCCGTTGCGCGCCACCAACCCCACGTCGCGGGTGCTCTCGGTCACGCTTTACGACCACCATCCGCCCGACGCGCGCACCGAAGGGCTGCCGATGCGCCTCTACATCCCGCCCTGCGGTGAGGGCGCAGCCGATTACCGCATCGCCTTCGAGGCGCGTGGGGAGCACGTGTTTTCCCGGGTGGACACGCTCGTGCCGGGTCCCCTGGCCCTCTGCCTCCGGCGCCGGCTCCTGGCCCTGCCGCAGACGGTACGTGTCTATCCGGATTTCGCGGCGATCGCGAAATACACTTTGCTGGCCACCGACCACCGACTGAGCCGCATCGGGATCCGCGAGCGGCGCCGCCGCGGCGAGGGCCTGGAGTTCCATCAGCTACGCGAGTACCGGGAAGGCGATGTGTTGCGGCAGGTGGACTGGAAGGCCACCTCCCGGCTACGCAAGCTCATCTCGCGGGAGTACCAGGACGAGCGCGATCAGCAGGTCCTGTTCCTGCTCGATTGCAGCAACCGCATGCGCGCCAAGGACGGCGCGCTGTCCCATTTCGACGAGGCGCTGAACGCGCTCCTGCTGCTCGCGCACGTGGCGCTGCGCCAGGGCGACGGCGTGGGCTCTGTGTCTTTCGGCGCCGAGGCGCGCGTGATCGCCCCGCGCAAGGGTCATCGGGCCCTGAACGCCCTCCTCGAAAACCTCTTCGATCTGGCGCCGGGGCTCTGCGCGCCGGACTATCGCGCCGCGGCGGGGATCGCCTGGCGGACCACCTCCAAGCGCTCGCTGGTGCTGTTCCTCACCAACCTGCGCGATGAAGACGGCGACGAGATCCAGGCGGCTGTCCAGGTCCTGCGCCGCCGCCACCTGGTCCTCGTCGCGAGCCTGCGCGAATCCGCCGTGACGCAGCTACTCACCCGCCCGCCGCAAGATTTCGAGGCCGCGCTGCAAGTCGCCGCCGCCCACCAGTATCTCAACGCCCGCGACCGCACCCTAAAGGCCTTGCGACTCCGCGGGGTCGAGGTTCTCGACGTCGAGCCTGCAGCCTTACCGGTGGCCCTCGTCAACCGCTATCTCGACATCAAGCACAGCGGGCGCTTGTGACGGCGGTGGCGGCTCACCGCACCTGCGTTTCGCACGCCGACGTCACCCCTGGTCGCCCTCCGCAAGCTGCCGGCCCGGCCACCGGCCATCATCCCGTGCTACCCTTTCCGTTTCCTATCCTTCTCTTTGCAGCTGGAGTCGTTAGATGATCGAAGCCGCCGCTAACAGACTCTCCATCCTGATGGTCGATGATACTCCGACCAACCTGGCGGTATTGTGCGAGATCCTTACCGAGTCGGGTTTCGAGCTTCGGGTCGCCGAGGACGGTTCCGGCGCCCTCGAGCAGATGGAGCACGCGCGCCCTGATCTGATCCTGCTCGATGTGCCCATGCCCGGGATAAATGGCTTCGAGACGTGCCGCCGGCTCAAGGAGCGTCCCGACACCCGGGACATTCCGGTGATCTTCATGACCGCGCTCACCGATACGGTGGATAAGCTCAAGGGTTTCGAACTCGGCGCCGTCGATTACATCACCAAACCGTTCCAGCACGAGGAGGTGCGGACGCGCGTAAGAACGCATCTCGCCCTAAACCAGCTCAAACAAAGGCTTCAGGAAAACGAGGAGCGACTGTCGCGCATCATCGAAGGCGCGATGGACGCGATCCTCACCCTCGATCAAGAGGGCTGCATCACGCTCTTCAATCATGCCGCCGAGCGCATCTTCCGCTGCCCCGCACGCGAGGCCATCGGCCAGCCTTGCGCGAGGTTTCTTTGCGAGGGCCTGCGCCAGGTGTTCGCCGAGTATATGGACGCGGCTCAGCCGGGGCGCCCCTCCCGAACGCCCATCTGGGTACCCGAAGGTCACAGCGCCCGGCGCGCGGATGGCGAGGCGCTTCCTATCGAGGCCAGCTTTCGCGCGTCGAGGCCGTCGGGGAGGCGATCTACACCCTCATCCTGCGCGATATCGAGGAGCGCAAGAAGGCCGAGGCCGAGTGCCGCCAATTGCGGGGCTTGAATCGCTATCTCGAGGAGGAGTTGCAGGCGGGGCAGGAGCTGGTCGGGGCCTCCGGAGCCTGCGCGAGGTGATGAGCCAGGTGCGTGCCTCTGGTCGAGTATTTCGTACGGCGTTACGCGGCGAAATATGGCAAGAAGATCGAAACGCTGCCGGAGGGGATGCTCACCCAGATCAAGGCCTATCCCTGGCCGGCAATGTGCGGGAGCTGCAACATGTGATCGAGCGGGCGGGCCTCAGCCAGGAGAGCCGACTCGCGCTCGGCGATTGGTTCCACGAGGCGTGCGCGAGCCCCGCCTCCCCCCGCCTCGCGAGCCTGGAGGAGCTCGAATCGGCGCATATCCTCAAGGTCTCGCGAAAACGGGGGGTGGCCTGTTAAACCTGGGCTAAGTACTGCACTTCGTAAATATAGTCACGTATCCATGGGACTCAAGCTGCCTTTTGATAGATGTCGTGGTAGGGTGGCTGGTTCATGACGTGAGCCACGAGTCGATCAAAGGCGGCGGTCCCACTGTTCTTCTCGCAACGCCCAAAGACCTTGCCACGGTGGACGTCGAGTGCGGCCAGGTAGGCCCACGCCCCGCACCGCGTATACTCGTGTTCGACCTTCATGGGCATTGCAGGCCGGGTAGGCAAGGTGCGATGGCGACGCCTACGCGCCTGAACACTCGTTTTCTCATCGGCCAGGACATGGCCCTTGGATTGGAGCTTGCGGATGAGCTTGTCGATGTCGGATTGACGAGTCCCGATGGCGCCCAACGAGATCACTTCAGCATCTCGCTTCTCCGCGGCATACGCCGCCGCGATGGACTCCTTATGGACATCCAGACCGACGTACGGTGTGCTAGAGTGTCATGGCTGACCTCCCGGTGAACGTTAATGACGATGTGTTCATTATGCGGCCCTGGCTTCATCGAGGCTAAAGTGCAATCGATGGTGGCGCGTATCGAGCGCGAGCAAGGACGGCTCGACGTTCTCGTGAACGACATCTGGGGCGGGGAGCTACTCAAAGAGTGGGAAAAGCCTGTGTGGGAGCATTCGCTGGAGCGCGGCCTAAGGCTGCTTCGGCTGGCGATTGATACGCACCTGATCACGAATCACTTCGCGCTTCCGCTGCTGATTAAAAAGCCCGGGGGGCTGGTCGTCGAGGTAACGGATGGGACGGCCGAATACAACGCGGAGCAGTATAGGGTATCGCACTTCTACGATCTGGCGAAAGCGTCCGTCCTCCGCATGGGTTGGTCGCTTGCTCACGAGCTGCGCCCGCACGGAGCAACTGCCGTTGCACTGACTCCCGGCTGGATGCGTTCGGAGATGATGCTGGATAACTACGGTGTCAGCGAAGCAAATTGGCGTGACGCCATCGCAAAGCAACCGCACTTCATCATCACGGAAACGCCACGGTATGTCGGTCGCGCCGTCGCGCACCTTGCTGGCGATGCCGAGGTTGCGCGCTGGAGCGGTCAGTCGCTATCGAGTGGCCAGCTCGCACAGGTGTATGGCTTCACCGATCTTGACGGTTCGCAGCCCGATTGTTGGCGCTACGTTCGTGAAGTGCAGGATGCCGGTAAACCAGCCGATGCGACCGGATACAGGTAACGGTAGCCAGCCCAACCACAGCCTGGAGCCGACGCGCAGGAGCGCGCGGCTCATGCGGACCCGAGCCGTCGCGAACGAGCACCGCCTGCTGCTCCCAGAGGGTGTCGAGATCCAATCAGAATCTAATCCTCCGGCGGCGGCTCGATGCCGTGGGCGCGCAGCACATCGCGCAATGCGGTGAGGCGCGCGTCCTGGGCGTGCAGGTGGTCGAGGATGGCATGGAGGGCATTCGCCACCGGATCGGGCATGTCCTTGGTGGTCCCATACGCGTCGAAGCCGATCTTCTTCGCCATCTCCTCGCGGCGTTCCGAACGATCTCTATTAGGTGCGACCACCTGGCCCGGCACCCCCACGACCGTGGCCCCGGGCGGGACTTCCTTCACCACGACGGCGTTGGACCCGATGCGGGCGTGGTCGCCGATGGTGATGGGCCCGAGGACCTTGGCGCCGGCCCCGATGATCACATTGCGCCCGAGCGTGGGGTGGCGTTTGCCCTTGTTCCAGGTCGTTCCCCCTAAGGTGACGCCGTGGTAGAGGCTGCAATCATCACCGATCTCCGAGGTCTCGCCGATCACGATCCCCATTCCGTGATCGATGAAAAAACGCCGGCCGATGCGCGCGCCGGGATGGATCTCGACCCCCGTCAGCCAGCGGCTGATATGGGCGAGAAAACGCGCCGGCCACTTGAACCCGTTGTGCCACAGCCTGTGGCTCACCCGATGTAACAGGATCGCGTGCAAACCCGGGGAGGTGGTCAGGACCTCCAGGGTCGTGCGCGCCGCGGGATCGCGTTCGAATACGCAGGCGATGTCCTCTTTAATGCGGTGAAACATGGTTGTTACGGTGGCCTAGCGCTTGCACAAACGCTCGCGGCGCGCCATCGGCGTCGGAGATCCGACAGCGGGTGCCGAGCGTGTCCGAGGAGCCATACCCCCCGCGGAAATCGCCTGGTCGTCGAGGGAACGAGGACCTCATCGGCGCAAGGCCGTGCCCCCTGTGTCCCATGGCACGTGGCCCTCTCGGCCCGACCCCGGGAAAGGGGTGCGACGGACTTTCACGCTCGGACGTGAACCGGCCACGGCCTTCGCCTCACGGTGCAGAACACTGTCATTCGGGAGGTAATCAGATGAAACCTGCGTGCTCGGGAGATCGGGTGGCCTTGGGTCGCCTTGGGGGGGGACTGATGCACCTCCCCTGCCTGCTGCTACTGGCTGGATATACCCTCAACGCGGACGCCGGACCGCTCGACGACCCACCCCCGACGTCTCTGCCACCCGCCGCTAGCTACGATACGGCCCCGGCTCGAACCCGGATCGTGGATGAATTCGAGGCTCTGCCCGTGCCGCAATTCCTCAAAGTGCTCCTTCGCGACGGGATCCACTATGACTTCGATCGCTACCACAGCCTGGAGCTCGACCTTTTTGGCCGCCTTGCGGACGGACCGGGAGGGCTCGGCCAGGTGCTCCTGCAGTGGCGCATCGCGCTCGACTAACCCGACCTTCTTTGGCCCGTCACGCCTACGGGCCGGTATGCCATCCCAGACGCCTGTCGGCGAACGGGCGCGAGCGCGCTGCGGCCACGATCGGCATACGCTGTCCCAGATTTGTTTGTAATGTGGCGAAACGGCCGAAGAGGGGATCGTCTATCAAGCTGGGCCGTCAAACGGGATCGATCAATTTGGGGGCCGATCAAACGGGATCGATCCAACCTGTCAGGCCAAGCTTGGCGCGCCCGGAGGGACTCGAACCCCCGACCCCCTGGTTCGTAGCCAGGTACTCTGATCCAACTGAGCTACGGGCGCGTGTGAAGAAGGACTGCCGGCGCGTTCGCGCGGACCGGTGTCTGGCGGAGAGAGAGGGATTCGAACCCTCGATGGAGCTTTCAACCCCATACTCCCTTAGCAGGGGAGTGCCTTCAGCCGCTCGGCCATCTCTCCGTGGTACATCAACCCACCGTGCTTGCGCAAGGGTAAAGGATAGCGGGCCAGCCGGGCGAGGTAAAGTCGGACCCCCGACTTAATCGATTCGGGCCCTCGTTCGCTAGGCGCCGTCGTCGGGAGCCGGCTCTGTGGGCGACTCATCGACAACCCCGGCGCGCGCCGCTCGTTCCTGCTGGATCCGCTGGTAGATCTCCTCCCGGTGCACCGAAATCTCCTTCGGCGCATTCACACCTAACCGTACCTGATTGCCTTTCACCCCCAGGACGGTGACATTCACGTCATCACCTATTATCAGTGACTCTCCTACCCGCCTCGTCAGAATCAGCATCTCCTGCCTCCACGGTCACAAACCGTCCATAACCCCCGCCGCTCGCGGAACTTTTCGTTCATCAAACCACAGAATACGCCCCCCGGCAAGGGGCACGCCGGTGTCGGAGAACCCGTTCGGACGCGCCGCAGCAACTACCCGGGCGCCCGATCCAATCGAAAGGCGCTGTGCAGGGTCCGCACCCCCAGCTCCAGATACCGCTCATCCACCACCACCGATATCTTGATTTCGGAGGTCGAGATCATGCGGATATTAATCCCCTCACCCGCTAAGGCCTGAAACATCGTGCTCGCGATCCCCGCATGCGAGCGCATACCGACCCCGACGACCGAGATCTTGACGATCCTGTCGTCGCCCTCGACGCCGCGCGCGCAGAGCTCCGCGGCCACCCGGTGGAGCGATTCCAGCGCCCGATCATAGTCGTTGCGGTGCACCGTGAAGGTGAAGTCGGTGGTCGCATCCGCGCCGACGTTCTGCACGATCATGTCGACCTCGATGTTGGCCAGGGCGATCGGCACCAGGATGCGGGCCGCAATGCCGGGCTTGTCGGGGACCCCGAGGATCGTCAGCTTCGCTTCGTCGCGATTCACCGTGATCCCGGAAATGAGGGGCTGTTCGATGGCTGGGTCCTCGGCGGTGATGAGCGTCCCCCCGCCGTCCCGGAACGACGAGAGCACCCGAAGCGGGACATTATACTTGCTCGCGAACTCCACCGACCGGATCTGGAGCACCTTGGCGCCCAGGCCCGCCATTTCGAGCATCTCCTCGTAGGTCAGGCGCTCCAGACGCCGGGCCTCGGGGACGATGCGCGGATCGGTCGTGTAGACCCCGTCGACATCGGTATAGATGCGGCACTCGCCGGCCTTGAGCGCCGCCGCGAGCGCGACGGCGGTGGTGTCCGAGCCCCCGCGCCCCAGGGTGGTGATGTTGCCGTGCTCGTCCACGCCCTGGAACCCCGCCACGACCACGATGGTCCCCTCCGCGAGGTCTCTGCGTACCCGCTCGCCGTCGATATCGAGGATACGGGCCTTGTTGTGGGCGCTGTCGGTCAGGATATGCACCTGCGTGCCGGTGTAGGAACGCGCCCGGTGACCCTGGGCCTCCAGGGCCATGCCGAGGAGCGCGATGGTGACCTGCTCCCCCGTCGCGAGCAGGACATCGAGCTCGCGGGCGTTGGGGCGCGGCGTCAGTTGTCGGGCGAGTTCGATGAGGCGGTCGGTCTCGCCGCTCATCGCCGAGACCACGACCACGACCTCGTGTCCCAGCGCGCGTGTCGCGCCGACCTGCGCGGCCACCCCCCGGATGCGATCGATATCGCCGACGGACGTGCCCCCGAATTTCTCTACGACGAGCGTCACGGCCGAGGGATCCCCAACAGATTAGATAAATAACTCGATCACGCGCCGAGGCGCTGCCCGACCCAGTCCGCCACGCTCTCGAGTGCTCGGGGCAATCGGCCCGGGTCCTGTCCGCCGGCCTGGGCCAGATCGGCTCGTCCCCCGCCCTTGCCCCCCACCTGACGCGCCACGAAATTGACCAGCTCCCCGGCAGGCACCTTGCTGCACAAGTCGGGGGTCACACCGGCCACCAGCACCACCTTCCCCTCCTTCACGCTCGCGAGCACGATGGCCGCGCTCCCGAGTTTGTCCTTGAGCTTGTCCATGGTCTCGCGCAGCACCCCGGCATCTGCTTCTTCCAAGGTCGAGGCCAGGACCTTGGCGCCGGCTATCTCCCGGACCTGACCGCACAGGTCCTGACCCCTCTGCTGACTGAGCTTGGCGCGCAGGCCCTGGCTCAGCTTTTCTTCCTGCTTCAAGCGTTGCAGGAGTTGCTCGACCCGGCCGCCGATCCCCTCGCGCGGGGCCTTGAGCAACGACGCGATGCGCTCGAGCTCGGCCTCGGTCTCCTCGACGAAGGCGAGCGCCGCGTCGCCCGTCAGTGCCTCGATGCGCCGAACGCCCGCCGCCACCCCGCCCTCTGCGATGACCTTGAAGAGCCCGATGTCGCCGGTGCGCCCGACATGGGTCCCGCCGCACAGCTCGACCGAGAACTCGCCCATCCTGAGGACCCGCACCTCGGCGTCGTATTTCTCGCCGAAGAGCGCCAGGGCGCCGCTCTCGAGCGCCCGCTCCACCGGCATCACCACGGTCTCCACCTCACGGTTGCCACGGATCTCCGCGTTGACCAGGTGCTCGATGGCCCGGACCTCGGCGCCCGAGAGCGGCGCCGAGTGCGAGAAGTCGAAGCGCAGCCGATCGGGGGCGACGAGCGAGCCTTTCTGTAAGACGTGCCCGCCCAGCGAGCGCCGGAGCGCGGCGTGCAGGAGGTGGGTCGCCGAGTGGTTCTGCGCCGTGGCGCGACGCGCTTGGGGGTCCACCTCCGCCCGCAGCGTCTCGCCCAGAGGCAACTGGCCGCTCCTCACGGCGCCGATGTGCAGGTGCAGCCCCGCTTGCTTCTGCGTGTCCATGACCCGAAACGTCCCCGCGGGCCCGTGCAGTGCGCCGACATCGCCGACCTGGCCGCCGGACTCGGCATAAAAAGGGGTGCGGTCGAGGACCACGACGCCCTCCTGCCCCGCTTCCAGGACGTCGACGGCCTCCCCGTCCCGGTACAAGCAAAGCGCCTGACCCTCGTCCCGCGTCCCGGCATAACCCGTGAACACGCCGGGAGTACGGATGGTCGCCGCACCGCCGAGGACCGGCAGGATGGTGCCCGAGGCGGCCCCACCGAACTGGCTCGCGCCGCGGGCGCGCTCGCGCTGCCTCGCCATCTCCCCCTCGAACCCGTCGAGGTCCAACCGCAACCCGCGCTCGCGGGCGATATCGGCGGTGAGATCGACGGGAAAACCGTAGGTGTCGTAGAGCTGGAAGATCTCGCGGCCGGGGATCGTCTTTCCGTGCAGCCCGGCAATGACGCGCTCCAGGACCTTGAGCCCCTGTTCCAGGGTCTCGGCGAAGCGTTCTTCCTCCTGGCGCAGGACTCGCTCGATATGGCCCTGTGCCGTCATCAGGACCGGATAGGTCTCGCCCATCTCGCGCGCCAGGGGCGCCACCAGCTTATGGAAGAACGGCCCCGCGATCCCGAGTGCCGAGCCGTGCCGGATGGCGCGCCGGATGATCCGGCGCAACACATAACCGCGGCCTTCGTTGGCGGGCACCACCCCCTCGGCGGCGATGAAGGCGCAGGAACGGATGTGATCGGCGATGACCTGGAGCGAGGTGCG
>JBOIDT010000097.1:0-12018 GCA_050740755.1 Gammaproteobacteria bacterium | reverse complement strand
ATCGTGAGCAGCGGGATCCGTCAAGCCGTGCTCCGAGTCGGCGAGACCTTGGCGATCCCGGCCGAGCGCGTGCATGCCGTCGAGGTGGCCTGGGATGCCGCCGGGCGATACATCGACTACGACCGGGCCTCGCCGCTCTGGCGTGCCGGCGGAAAGGCCACGGTATGCCGGACCGCGCTGCGTGACGGGGTGGCGGCGGCCCTGGTGGGAGACGGCGTCACGGACCTCGAAGCGGCGGCCGCGGGGGTCTATGTCATCGGTTTCGGCGGCATCGTCCGTCGGCCGGCAGTGTCTCGACAGGCCGACGTTTTCGTACCCGGTCCGACGCTCCGCCCACTGATCGAGGTGCTCCTGGGGGTCGCCGAACGGCGGTCGATCGGGAAGAACGACCGTTTCCCAGCGGAGTAATGCGCGCCGCCCGCGCGCTCTCTGGCGTTCATAACGACACACGACGTTTACGACCTATATTATAGTATCCGCGTACGGCGCTTAGATTGCATGAAGTTCGCGCGACCCGCGAGACGTCCGAGCTGGCGAGGCTGAGGTTTCCGGACCAGACATCATGCCCAAAGTCTTAGGTATCCCAATGCACGGCGGCTCGCTCGAAGATGCTGTCGCTCGGGTGATCTCTCTGTGTGGTCCCGCTCAACACCAGGGCAACCATCTGGTCAGTGCGACCAGTGCCCACGGGCTCGTCTTCGCCAGGCGACACGCGGGGTTTCGAAGGGTCCTGAAGGGTTTCTTCTTGAACCTGCCCGATGGCAAACCGGTCGCCTGGGTGGGACGGCGCCTGAAGGGCGCGGCCGCGATGCGGCAGTGCCGAGGCAGCGACTTCTTCACGGCCGTGATCGACCGTTCGGCGGATCGGCCCATCAAGCACTTCTTCTGCGGCGGTAAGGCGGGTGTCGCGGCCAAGCTGCGAGACGTCTGCGCGGATCGATACGGGAATCGGCACTGCGTGGGGGTCTTCTCGCCACCGTTTCGCGAGATGAGCGATGAGGAGCTTCAGGCACTCGCCGGTGAGATCAACCGCAGTGACGCGGATATCGTGTGGGTAGGCTTGAGCACCCCCAAGCAGGAGGTGTTCGCGACCCGACTTTCGCGGTTCACCCGCGTGCATGTCCTCGCCACGATCGGGGCCGCATTCGACTTTCATGTGGGAAACGTCAAGGAGGCCCCAAGGATCTTCAGGCGATTCGGGCTCGAGTGGTTCTACCGCTTATGCACCGAGCCACGGCGCTTGTATCGACGGTACACCGCGGTGGTGCCGCTGTTTATTCTCTATAATTTGATCGATCTGATCAGGACCGGCGCGGGCGAGACGGATGACGTGACCGACACAGGAGAAAGGTGTGGCGTATGACTGCAAGAAGGACTGCATTGGTGTGTGGGGCCGGTGGCTTTATCGGGAGCCATCTGGCGAGGCGGCTCAAGACTGAGGGGTACTGGGTGCTCGGCGTCGACCTCAAGTACCCGGAGTTCAGCGACACGGCCGCGGATGAGTTCGTCCAAGGCGATCTGCGGGACCAGACGCTGTGCAAGGCGGTGCTCGACCGACCCTACGACGAGGTGTATCAGCTGGCCGCCGATATGGGCGGTGCCGGATACATCTTCACGGGGGACCATGACGCGGACGTCATGCACAACTCCGCGACCATCAACCTCAACATCGCCGAACGGGCGCGGCTTTGCGGTGTGAACAAGGTCTTCTATTCCTCGTCGGCGTGCATGTACCCGGCGTACAACCAGGAAGACCTGGACAACCCCAAGTGCTCGGAAGACTCCGCGTATCCCGCGGCGCCGGACAGCGAGTACGGATGGGAGAAACTCTTCAGCGAGCGCTTGTATCTGGCCTACCGTCGAAACCATGGGCTGTGCGTGCGGATCGCTCGATTTCACAACATCTTCGGGCCCGAAGGGACATGGCACGGCGGCCGTGAGAAGGCCCCCGCGGCCCTGTGCCGTAAGGTCGCGGAAGCGGCCGACGGCGGCCGCATCGAGATCTGGGGTGACGGCAGGCAGACGCGGTCGTTCCTCTACATCGATGAGTGTCTGGAAGCCGTCCGGCGTCTGATGCAATCCGATTTCACCGGCCCCGTCAACGTCGGTTCCCAAGAGATGATCGGCATCAACGAGTTCGCGAGGATGGTGATCCGGATCTCGGGGAAGACGCTCGCCATCAAGAACATCGATGGCCCAACCGGGGTCCGCGGCAGGACCTCGGACAACGCGCTCATTCACAAGGCGCTGGGGTGGACACCGTCCATGCCGCTGGAAGAAGGCATGCGCCGGAGCTATTCCTGGATAGCCGAGCAGGTAAGGCTCGCCGCTCCGATGCGGAGCGCCGCCTAAGAACCGCTCCCCGGCGCGCAGGCCCGAGGGCCCTGGACCCGATCGTAGACCGCAAACAGTTGGCCGCAGGCGACACCGATCGGTTCCTGGTAGTGGAGGCCGCTCAGGCTGAAATCCACGGGCGGGCACAGGCGCGGGCCATTCAACAGCGTATCGAAGGATCCTCCGCCGAGGAGGCGGTGTGCGTGGGTGAGGTACAGTCGATCGACGGCACCGGCCGCCAGCAAGGTCGACAGGACGCCGGGGCCGCCGATGGCGTAGATGCTGTTGAAGCCATGGGCGCCTAGCACCTCGATCAGTTCGGCGCCGCACACCCCTACCCCTCGCTCTGCCCCCGTTAGCAGGACCTCGGCGCCCGCAGCTTCCAGTGCCCTGAGCGGTTCCGGCGCCGCCTCGCTCCCGGTGGCGATGTACAGGGGCCGCCCGAGCCGCCCGATGATCTGCGCCACAGGGAGATCGAGCCGCCGGCTGAGGACCACGATGACCGGTTGCGCGGCGAGTCCGTGACTCCGGCGCCAATCGATGAGATCCCGGTACTCGGCTGCGGTGCTCACCGGCGGCAGGTCCTGGGCCCGACCACGGGCCAACTGGCGCAGATAACGGCCGCTCGTCACGATGGCGTCGGCTTGCGCGGCCAGCTCTTGGAAGAGACGCCAGTCGTCCGGGTTGGTGATCGACTCCGGTGCCAGCCGTTCGCCGGTCTCCGAGTGATCGAGTGCGATGCGCCCATCCAGGCTCATGATGAAGTTGCTGTAGACGTAAGGCCGCGGGCGAGGCGGAGAGGGGCGCAAGGTGCGGGCATGGCCGAGATACAGACCGGTCAGTGGGACGGTCCGCACCGGCGCCGGGAAGAGGCGGATGAGTGTCGGCATGGGTTACGGCGAGATGGCGGTGATCCCTTCCCGCGCGCGCCGGTCGCTGTATGCGTGCCCAGTCACGGGGCTGCTCAGGGATCGCGGGCTTCAGTACACCCGCGACACCCGATAACCGAGGCCTTCGAGTAGCGCCAGCACGCCGCGCTCGCCGGCCAGGTGCAGGGCGCCGATGGCAATGAACGATGATCCCTCGGCCAGCCGGGGCGCCATGCGCTCGACCATGAGACGATTCCGCTTCCATAACAGGGTGTCCATGAGCCGGCGGTAGCGGTCTTGCCCGCTGCCTTGATATCGCTCGGCCAGGGCCATGAGCATTCCGAGGTCGCGATCGAGATAGGCGCGCAATAGCCCCGCGACCTCCAGTTGAATGGCGTCGTAATGGCACACGGCGTCGTTGAGGAGTGCGATCTGGTCGTTCAGGGGCAGTCCACTCAGCGCCGCCGCTTGTTCCTCGACCGACTCCAGACCCTGTACTGCCTTGCCGCTTTCCCGCGCCTTGTGCAGGAGTGTCAGGTCGAGCGCCACGAGATCGGTGGGCGGCGGTAGGTTCAGCGTCGTAAAGACGACCCACGGCCTCAAGCGCAGGGCCGCCTCGCGGGGGATCGCGTAGCGCTCCAAGAGGGGCGCGGCGCGCTCGAAGAGGGGCTGGCCGATCTCGGCGGGGAGGGTCTTGCCCGGTTCGAGGAACATGTGCGTGGAGAACGCCGCCAGCCCGCCCCCGTCGAGCATGACTTCGATGACCAGGTCGCGACTCTTCTCGAAGGCCTCGGTCACGGGCTTGGGCAAGGCTAGGACGCGCGGGTCGCCGACGTGGATGGTTCCAAAGACATGACTTTGCGGGTGCCCGGCCTTCGTCACCTGAAACAAGAGGCCGCGGTCGAAGCGCCCGCTGTGCCGGGCTACCGATCCGGTAGCCGGTAGCGGTTCGCAGTCGAGCGCCCATACGCCGGGTGGGCTCCAAGCGCCGATCAGTAGCACGAGCGCTACGATGGTCATGAATCGAATGCCACGGCCGCGTGCCGTTTTTTCAGCGACATTGCCGAGCGGCTTTATCCTTAATATAGATATCATGTGGGGATCCTCAAGAGGCAACGGCGCGGTGTAGATCGGGCTCGGCCGCGAAGGCGGCGACCGCCCGCGCCGCCTCCTGGCGATCTACGCTGCGATGCGGGGCGCGGTCATGCGGCGCGGCACGCCCGTACAGCCGAGTGAGCGGAGCCTGGGCTCCGGTCTGCCGGGTGCCGGAATAGGCCGCGAGGGCCTCTGCCGCGCCCTGTGGATTGGTGTCGGGTAGGGGCACCCCTCGTGGGTGCCCGGCGGCCACCGCGAGGACCTCGGCTGCACCCTGTGGATGGTTGCAGACCAACAGCATATCGCAACCTGCCTCGAGGGCGGCTCGGGCCCGATCGGGGTAGCCGCCGGCACCGGCCGCGCCGGCCATGCAGAGATCGTCGCTCACGACCACCCCCTCGAACCCCAACGCCGTCCGCAAGACCCGCTTGAGCCAGGCAGGCGAGAACCCGGCCGGCCGGTGGTCCACCTGCGGGTAGACGACGTGGGCCGGCATGATGCCATCGAGGTCCGCTCGGACGAGCCGTGCGAAGGGTACCAGATCGGTTCGCGCTATGCCGGCATAGGGGCGATCGTCTATCGGGGTCTCGATATGGGAGTCGGCACCGACCGAGCCGTGACCGGGAAAGTGCTTACCGACCGCGGCCATGCCCGCCTCCCGCATCCCTTCGATATAGGCCGATGCCAGCCCGGCCACCGTTTCGGGGTCCCGATGGAAGGCGCGCTCGCCGATCACGGCACTCTGCCCGAGACCGAGGTCGAGGACCGGGGCGAAGCTCAGATCCACACCCACGGCGCGGAGCTCCGCGGCCATGACGAAACCGCACAGGTGCGCCATGCGTCGGGCTTCGAACGGGTCGCGATCATGCAGCCGTCCGAGCGCGGCGCACGGCGGGAGCGGGGTGAACCCGGCGCGAAAACGCTGCACCGGTCCGCCCTCGTGGTCCACGGCGATCAGGAGCGGCGGACTCTTCAAGGCGTGCAGCGCGGTGCATAGCGCCGTGATCTGCCGGGGGTCGACGTAGTTGCGGGTGAACAGGATCACCCCGCAGCACTGGGGGTGAAGCAACAGCTCCTGTTCCTCGGCCGAGGGCTCGGTGCCGAGGAGGTCCAGCATCACGAGGCCAGGCATCGAAAACGGTCCTCCCCGAGAGGCGTGTCGAGTGTCGAACACGACGCAGGAGTGCCTCGTGCCGACGCGGTGCGGGTAGAAGGGTTCGGCATGCGGCTCAGGGCGGTGCTCGGACAGGGGCTCGGTCCACGGGTGGGCCTCGAGATCATAGAATAGTGCAGGACCAGGCCCCGAGTCCTGGAAATCCAGCCGCATGCACGATTCCACCCGCATCGAGATCGACCTCGGCCAGCAGTCCCTCACGCTTTTTCGGGGTAGTGAGAGGCGCGCGGTTTATCCGGTGTCTACCGGCAAGAATGGTGCGGGCGAATGGCGGGGTAGCGAGTGTACGCCGCGCGGCCGGCACGCGATCGATGAGAAGATCGGTCACGGATGCGCCGTGAATACCGTGTTTGTGGCGCGCCGGCCGACCGGCGAGGTGTATACGCCGGCATTGCGGGAGCGGTATCCCGGCCGCGACTGGATCCTGACGCGCATCCTATGGCTCGCCGGGCTCGAACCCGGGCGCAATCAGGGAGGCGATGTCGATACCCGCGGCCGCTACGTCTATATCCACGGCGCGCCCGACGAAGTGCCCATGGGTGTCCCTGGCTCGCGCGGCTGCGTGCGCATGCGGAACTCGGACATCGTGGTGTTGTTCGATGCCGTCCGGGTCGGCAGCGGCGTGCTGATCACGCCAGATTTATAGTCGATGCCAAAATATAGTCAATGCCAAAATATAGACAATGAAGATCCCCCCGTGCCGCGTTCCCGGAGCCTGAACCCCATGCCTTGGAACCCGGCCGCGCTGTGCTCCCTCCTCGTGAAGATCGCCGACGATTGGTTCTATGTCCCCCGTTGGAAGAAGCTCGACCGGGTCGTGTCGAGGCGGGCGTCTACCTGTGACGATTTCTACTTCATCCAGATCGGCGCCAACGACGGCGCCATGCGCGACTACCTGCGCGACTTCATCCTGCGCTTCCGCTGGCGCGGGATCCTGGTGGAGCCGGTGCCAGCCTATTGCGACCGCCTGCGCGCCAATTATCGGGGTCAGACCGGGCTCATCATCGAACAGCTGGCCATCGCCGAGCGCGAGGAGCGGCGCGATCTGTTTCGCATACGCGACGAGGTGGAGCACCTGCCCGCCTGGTGCAGGGGGCTCGCGTCCTTTCACCTGGAGGTGGTGCGCAAGCATCGTTTCGTGGTCCCGGACCTGGAACGCTATATCGTGCGCGAACCGGTGCAATGTCTGCCCCTCGGCCGGCTCCTGGAGAAACACCGAGTCGATCGACTCGACCTCTTGTCGATCGACACGGAGGGCCATGATTACGAGGTCATCAAGCAGATCGACTTTCGGATCTTGAGGCCCGGCATCGTGCTCTACGAGCACCGTCACCTGCCCCGCCCGGATCGGGCGGCCTGCGAGCACTTGCTGCGCTCCCACGGCTATCGCCTGGCGAGCCGTCTGGGCAATACCCTCGCGTACTTCGATTAGCTGAAGACCGATTTAGCTGGAGGACCCGCGCGATACCGGCGGGCGGACAGGTCGGAGCCGCTCGATCCAGAGCGCCGTCGCGCCGGCCACGGCCGCCGGCATGGCGATGCAGTTCACGACGGGGATGAGGGTCATGCACAAGGCCGCGAGGCCGAAGCCGAGCGCCAAGGGCCGCTGCTCGGCCAAGACCGCCCGCTGGGCGCGCACACCGAGGCCATGATTGCCCATCGGATAGTCTGCGTATTCCAGTGCCAGGAGCCAGGCCGCGACCACGAACCACAAGAGCGGCGCGATGGCTTGCAGCCCCGGTACCAAGAACAGGATCGTCACTGGGATGATACACAGGGCCGCATGCGCCAGCTTGCGAAGCTCGGATAGCCACGCCGCCAGCGCCGGCCGGAAGAGGCCCGTGCCGCTCGCGGGGTCCGCGGGTCGCTGTCCCGTGAGGCGTTTCTCGACGGCCGCGGCGAGGCGGCCGTTGAGCGGCGTGGCGACGAGATTGGCGAGGTAGGTGAAGCCGAAGAACACGATCCCCAGGACCGAGAGGATGACCACCGGCCAGAACAGCCACTGCAACCAGTCGGGAAGATAGCGCTGTGCCAGCCCGGTCAAGCGCTCTACGAGATACAGTGCGGCGAGGTAGAAGATCAGGGCGTTGATGACCAACGGGATCGCGACATAGCGCCGGATCCCCGCCGCGCCGATGAGGCGCACGCCGACGAGCGCATACCGAAACCCATCGGCCAAGTCCCGCGCGGGGTTCACCGCTGCCGCTCAGCCGAGATCGAGAGCGGGTGGGGCGGCCCAGTCCGGCGCCTGGTAGTGGGCGATCACGGTCGTGTACAATCCGCCGCGCACATTGAACCGCGCCTCGATCCGCGCAAAGCGCGGGCGGATGGCCGCCACCACGTCGTCGAGGATGCGGTTGGTGACGTCTTCGTGGTAGGCGCCGGTCTCGCGATAGGACCAGATATAGAGCTTCAGGGCCTTGAGCTCCAGGCAATGGTGATCGGGGACGTAGGCGAGCCGCAGGGTCGCGAAGTCGGGCTGGCCGGTCTTGGGACACAGGCAGGTGAACTCGGGGATGCGGATGCGGATGAGGTAATCCCGATCCGGTTTGGGGTTCTGAAAGGTCTCCAGGGATGGGGGAGGGGAGGTCGTCATGGCCGCGTTCACATTGTGGTGCCTGAACTGAGATATCTGAAACGGAATATCTGAACAGGAACGCCGGAATCAGGATGGAATTATAGCGCCCGACGTCGGCTGCGGTGAGGGCAGCGCATGGCTGTCCCGCGGGTAGCAGTAGCGATAGAACGTATGTGCCGCTGACCGATCTCGCCCAGGCCATCTGGTACGGCGGGCACCCCCTGGGTCTCGTGCTGGCGCCGCTCTCCTGGCTCTACCGGGGGGGTGTGGCGCTCAGACGTGCGGCCTACCGGGCGGGGCTCAGGCGCGTGGGGCGCTGCACTAAGCCGGTCGTCGTGGTGGGCAATCTCACCGTCGGGGGGACCGGGAAGACACCGCTCGTGGTGTGGCTTGCAGAATGCCTGCGACGGCATGGGTACCGACCGGGCATCGTGACCCGGGGCTACGGGGGCGAGGCAGGCGTGTGGCCCCAGGAGGTGCGTACCGACAGCGATCCGGCCGTGGTGGGGGACGAGCCGGTGCTGCTCGCCCGACGGGCGCGCTGCCCGGTGGTCGCCGGGCCGGACCGTTACCGTGCCGCTCAGGTCCTCTTGGAGCGTTGCGATGTCATCGTGAGCGACGACGGCCTGCAGCACCTCGCGCTCCACCGCGATCTCGAGATCGCCGTCATCGACGCGGTGCGGTGCTTCGGCAACGGCCGGCTCCTGCCCGCGGGTCCGTTGCGAGAGCCGCTTCGCCGCCTCGCGTCGGTGGATCTGGTGGTGGAGAACGGCGGGCAGGGGGGGACGGATGTCATTCGAGATCTCGCCCCCGATCGGGTCCCGGGGCGCGCGGTCTATCCGATGCAGTGCCGGGCGTTGTCGCTTTGTTCGCTCGCGGACGACCACGCGCTCGCGGCCACGGCGTGGCAGGGAAGGGTGGTGCATGCGGTCGCGGGGATCGGGCACCCAGAGCGCTTCTTCGCGACCCTCGCCGCCCTGGGTCTTGGGGTTATCCCTCACCCCTACCCGGATCACCATCGGTTCGCCCCGGGCGATATCACGTTCGCCGACGGGCTCCCGGTCGTCATGACCGAGAAGGACGCGGTAAAATGCCGGCGCTTCGCCGCTCCCGGTCACTGGTACCTGCCGATAGCAGCGCATCTGCCCCCGGAATTCGAACAACGGCTCATCGAACTTCTTCGGAGCGAGTGTCATGGATAAACATCTATTGGACATCCTGGTCTGTCCGGTCTGCAAAGGCCCGCTCGGCTACCGGCGCGCGGAGGCCGAGTTGGTCTGTAAGCCGTGCCGGCTGGCCTATCCCATCCGCGACGAGATCCCGGTGATGCTCGAGGATGAGGCCCGCAAGCTGACGCCGGACGAGGTCGTATAGTTGCATTTCCGGGTCTACATCCCGGCTCGTTATGGCTCGTCCCGCCTACCGGGCAAGCCCCTCCTCGACATCGCGGGCAAGCCCATGTTGCAGCACGTGTTCGAGCGCGCCCGGGAGAGTGGTGCGGCGCGCGTGGTAGTGGCCACCGACGATGAGCGCATCAAGGCGCGCGCCGAGGCCTTCGGTGCCACGGTGTGCATCACCGCTCCCGCGCATGCCTCGGGTACGGACCGCATCGCCGAGGCCGCGACGCGCCTCGGGGAAGACGACGATGCCGTCATCGTCAATCTGCAGGGCGATGAACCGTTCATGCCGCCACACGCCATCGCCGAGGTGGCCGCCCTGCTCGCTCGGGATGTGCCCATGGCCACGCTATGCACGCCGATCTCGAGGCGGGAGGACCTCCTCGATCCCAACGTCGTCAAGGTGGTCATGGATGACGCCGGCCATGCCTTGTACTTCAGCCGTGCGCCCATCCCCTTTGCGCGCGCCGGATCCGACGAGGTGCGCGCGGGGCCGCTGGATCCGACTCGAGGGACGTGGTTCCGACACCTGGGTCTTTATGCGTATCGCGCCGGTTTCCTGCGCCGCCTGTGCCGGTTGCCGGTGTGTGCTATCGAGCAGATCGAAGCCCTGGAACAGCTGCGTGTCCTCTATCATGGCTATCGAATCGCCATTGGCATCGCCGCGGGTCCGGTGGAAGGCGGCGTGGATACCCCCGGCGATCTGGCCCGTCTCCGGCAGCGGCTCGCAGCGGCCTCTGCCCTGCCCGCGGGTTTGCACAATGAGGTTTATGGTGTAAGCTAAACCGTTGTAGCCGAGCGAGTTAGAAGCGGCGCGGCTGCAAGCGGCAATGAAGCGAAAGTTGGGATTGCGTGTCTGATGCTCCCGTGGATGCCCTATCCATGGATATCCCCGGTACCCGTGGGTGCCAAAAGCAATACAAAGCAATACATATAGTGGTACACAGGGCGTTGCTCCGTCGAGACCTTCCTCGCGTGTCAGTTCCGTTCTGCGCGTCTCCAGGCGATCGATGCACCAAAGAAGGGCGCAAATGAACTGCGCCCAAGGCGTGCAGTTCCTGGAGGCGTCGATCGAAACAGCTTCACAGTATTCGCACTAGAATAATCAACGGTGGGAACAGGTTTAGGAGCCGGGGTCGATGGCCCTGCTCCAGCGGCGCCTGCGATGCAGGTCGGTTGGGTATATCGTCAGTTTCATAGAGGTCATCACAGTATGTCGGAACGCGAAAAGGGCACGGTGAAGTGGTTCAACAACTCCAAGGGTTACGGTTTCATTCAGCGCGATAAGGGTGACGACGTGTTCGTTCATTTCCGTGCGATTCGCGGCAACGGATATCGTTCCTTGCAGGATGGACAACGGGTCGAGTTCAGCATCAAGGAGGGGCAGAAGGGTCTGCACGCAGAAGATGTAGCGGTTGTTGTCTGACAGGTCCGGGTTTACCGGCGGCGCGCCCCCACACAGCGACGCGAGCTGCTGTGTGCGGGTGCGTGACTAGCGGGCGGTATGGGGGCGCCGTGCCGGGTCGGGTGTCGTCCGATCCGCGGGCACGAGTTTGAGGCTGCAGGGTGTCTGCTGAGGATGGCGGCTCGGGGTGGCGTCGGTGGCGGAGTGCCTGGGGGCTCGTGTGTGGCCGTGCCGCTGGGGCCGCGAGGAGCAGCGGGCCGAGGCTCAGGATCCTGTTCGTCTGCACGGGGAATATCTGCCGTTCGCCCACCGCGGAGGGGGTGTTTGGCGCACTCGTCGCGGCGTCTGGGCTCGGCTCCGCCATCGAGGTGCGCTCGGCGGGGACTCATGGACGGCACCGCGCCGGAGAGCCACCGGATCCGCGCGCCGTGTCGGCCGCGCGCAGGCGGGGAATCGAGATCGGGACGATACGCGCCCGGGCCTTGAGAGCGGACGATTTTCATCGCTTCGACCGCCTCATTGCGCTCGATCGCTACAACTACGAGACCCTGCTGTCGCGCTGTCCGCGGAACCAGGGATACAAGATCCATCTCCTCATGCATTTCGCCCCGGACTGGAACACCATGGAGGTCGCCGACCCCTATGGGGGTGGTGCCGAGCTATTCGAGCAGGCATTGGATCGCATCGAGGCCGCCGCGCGCGGGTTGCTCGTGGTCGTAAAAACGGAGTGGTTACCCGCCGCGGGGAGAGCAGAGGCGGGCCGAGGCGACCTCTCCTAACGCGCTCGATAGATGATCCGGCCTTTGCTCAGATCGTAGGGGGTCAGCTCCACGGTCACCGAGTCACCCGTAAGGATGCGAATGTAGTTCTTGCGCATCTTTCCGGAGATATGGGCCGTGACGATGTGGCCGTTGGCGAGCTGGACCCTGAACGTGGTATTGGGCAAGGTCTCAATGACCTTGCCTTCCATCTCGATGTGTTCTTCCCTTGCCATCGCCTGCCCGCTCTACGTGCGGCACTCGGCCCGACCGCGATGGGGGTAGGGTAGGGCACGGCACTGGGCCGTTACGGCGGGTGTCGGGCCTGTGGGTATCGGCATATGGGTGCTGAACGATCGGGTCGGGCGGGGCGCATTGTGCCTGAAAGCCGGCCGGCCGGCAAAGGGA
>JBOIDT010000096.1:0-12191 GCA_050740755.1 Gammaproteobacteria bacterium | reverse complement strand
CCCTTCCTCGTGTTCAGTTAATGATGGTGATTGTGTCTGCCGCAAGTCGCCTCGAGCAGCACATCCGTACAACGGCAACCGCTGTGCCACGCCGCCGCAGTTGGATAAACAGCTTGAATTTCAGCTAAATATATAACGCACGCAGAAGGCCGTTGAAGAATTCAGCAAGGGAGAGCACCGCGAAATACGGTGGGGCCCACAGATGGCCGCGGGTTGAGTTCTTAGGAGCGGGGGGAGCTGAGTGTTCGGCCTAGACCGGGGCCCGTTTGATGCCGAGTTTCTGCATGCGGCAACTGCTTACACTCAATCGTGGGCTCCGTGGACGGCGCATCGACAGTCGGCGGCGCTGAATCCCGCAACCATTTGCGGTGCCCACAAGCTTTCGCGGCGCTAGCACACCGCTCGGCGCCCGAGCGATGGGCGTAACTTATTGTTGTTCATAAGATCCGTAACGGTGAGAGGCGTCGGCACAGGTGTTGCCATTAGACCCACTAGAAGCGGCCCGCCGGGTTCGCGACATTCGAAAGGGGCACTCGATCCATGTCGAAAGGCCAAGTCCGCGGGGAACAGCGGAACGCTCCAAGGTCGCCTGCGCGAGGCGCATGGATGCTCATGCTCGCCGCACTCGGGCTCGGCGGCTGTTCCTGGGTCGAGCTTGCGTGGAATGCGCTCACCTATCCGACCACGCGCTCCGGGGAATCGGCCAATGTCGTCGTGCACGGTGAGTGGGCCTACGTCACCAAAGGCGCGGCCGGGATCGAGGTCGTGCACCTTGAACGGCGCGAGCCGACGCGTGTCGTCCCGGTGCAGGGGGGCGGCGAAAGCGCGGATGACCTCGCGGTCGCTGACGGCCTGCTCTTCGTGCTGGACGCACGGCCAGCGGGGCACCTAGCCGTCTACACGCTGGAGGATCCCTCCGCGCCTACCCTGCGCAATCCCCCGCTGCCAGTCGAGGTCGGTCCGTTCTCCGGCGTCTCCGCCGCGGGCGGCCGGGTCATCGTTTCCGGCGGGACGTCGCGGCTCTCGATGCGCAGCTACGACCGCACCGGCTTCCTCGGGAGCGAAACCGTCACCGCCGACTTCGGCCGCGGACAGCCGGATGTGGTCCTGGCCGCCGATGGCCGGGCGGCGTACGTGTCCACGCACGACTGGGGCCCTTATTTCCGGATGAGCGTCGCGACGCTCGCCTCCGAACCGCTGCAGATCATCCGTCGAGGCGTGTTGCCGCTCGATACTTACGGTTTCACCCCGGGCGGTGCGAAGCCGGCGAACTTTCCGATCGAGGGCGCAACCGACGGCTCGATCCTCTACCTCGCCTTCGCCGCGGGCTTGGGCATCCTCGACCTCGCCGACCCTTCGGTGCCGAAGCTGCTCGCCTTGCTCGAGCTCGATGTCGAGCCCGTGAACGTGGACGTCTACGACGGCGTCGCAGCACTTGCCGGTTCGTCGCCTTCGCCGCGGCTCGTCCTCGTCGACGTGCGCGAGCCCTCGCGTCCAAAAATCCTGCAGTCCATCCCGCTGCCGGAGGACAGCCTCGCAACCGGTGTCGCCATCGCTTCGTCCCACGTCGTAGTGGCGGCGCACGGGAGGGGCACTTTGCTCTTCAACCGAACGAGCAACACCTGGGAACTACCCTGACAACGTTCCGAAAACTAGGAGTAAATACATGAACACAGTAACTGGTCGAATCCTTATCTCATCCGTGGCCGCCGCGCTCACGCTGGTTGGCGCGCTGGCATCTCATGAAGCACTCGCCGAGGACCAGGGTGCCACGTACGAGATCACCGTCACGGGCCTATGGACGCCGGATCGCTTCCCGCTCGAGTATCCGAAGGCCGGCCTCCTGACCGGCCCGCATTTTTCTGGCGTGATCGGCGCGAGCCACAACGGCAAGTACGTGCTGTTCACGGAAGGCTCGACGCCGACCCCGGGCTTGGAACGCCTGTCCGAGGAGGGCAAGCACAGCCCGTTCGACCGCGAGATCAAGGCCGCGATCGCCGCCGGCACGGCCGGCGCCCTGTTCGAGACCGATCCGATCCGCGATTTCAGCAAGAGCGTGACGGGCAGCCTGCGCGTCGATGCCGCACATCCGATGGTCTCGGCGGTCGCGATGATCGCTCCCAGCCCCGACTGGTTCGCGGGCGTGGCAAACGTCAACCTGATGGAAGGCGGTGCATTTGTCCCTGAGGAGACCGTCGACCTGTACGCCTGGGACTCGGGCGGCGACGATGGGACGACGTACGAGGCGGCCGATAAGGACAATGACCCCAAGAAGGCGACGACCCCGGCCTCCGGGCAGCACTTCGCGGTCAAAGGCCAGCGCATGCCGGTCGGGCGTATCACCTTCAAACGCCGGTGACATGGATAACGGCCGCCGAGCTCGACGCCCGGCGGCCGTTGCCCCAGAAGAAGTAAAAGGGGTTGTGGCACCCTCACCCCCGGCGCGTGGGCTCGCGCTCGAGGGCCTCGTCCAGGTACACGGTCCCGTCCCACGGTCCGGCCGGTCGTGTCCTTCGATAGCGCTCGCACAATGCGAGATAGAACCGCGCGGGCCCGTCCTCGCCCAGCTCTTGGAGCAGCGCCTCGAAGATCCGCCCGGCCTGCCCGAAGTCCTGGATGCGAAAGGCGGCGAGGCCGGCCGCGAAACCGGCGCGGCGGCGCTCGCAGAGGTCCGCTGCTTCGGCGCCGGGCAACCACAGTTGATGTACGGTGAGCGGGCGGCTCTTGCCGATGAGACAAAAACAACCGATCTCGCGGACCAGCACCGCGCCCAGTCCCCCCGCGAGGCCCTCCACGACCTCGGCGGAGGCGAGGACGCGGGTGCCGAGGCGTTTGTTCAGGTCCTCGATGCGCTGGGTGGTGTTGACGATGTCCCCGACCGCGCGATATTCGAAGTGCTCGCCGGCGCCCACGTTTCCAAGGACCACCTCCCCGCAGTGGAGCCCGATCCGCGTCGGCAGACACGGGCCGGAGCCGCCCGGCGACCCGGCCATGATCTCGAGTGCCGCGCGGCAGGCCTCTACCCGCGTCGCCGGGTCCGGACCGGCAGTGGCCCACAGCGCCAGCATGGCATCGCCGACCACATCGGAGACGAAACCGCCGTGGCGCCGCACCGGCTCGAAGAGCGCGTCGTAATAGCGGTTGAGGAGCGCGTGCAGGGCCTTGGGACTGAGGCCTTCGGCAACCGTCGTGTAACGCTCGGCATCGCTGAAGAGGCACACGGCATAGGCGTCCCGGCTGGCGGTCGGGATCCCGCCCGCCTCCCCGCACAGGTCCGCGACCACCGCGGGCGGGAGGTAATAACCGAAGGCCTTCTGGAGCTGCTCGCGTTCCCGGCGCGTATCCCGAAACCCCCAGTAGAGGCCGCCCCCGATGGCGATGGGGCCTTGCACGAAGAGGGGGATGATCAAGGGCAGCCACAGGTGATGAATGGAAAACGCGTAGTAAGCGGCGGCGACGTACAGGAGCATCGCGGCCGCGGCGACGGGCAGCATCGTCGCGGGCCCGAGCCGGCGCGCCACGGCGCCGAGGACGAGGCCTAAGGACGCGATCAATGTTGCGTGCGCGGCGATACCGGGCGTTTGAATGGTATTTCCCTCCCTCAGGTTGGCGAACACGGTCGCGGCGATCTCGACCCCGCTCAGATCCGTCCCGTCCTCTTGCGAATAGTGCGTGTAAAAGATGTCGCGTTGCTCCATCTGTACCCATTCCGAGAAGCCCACGAAGACGGCCTTGCCGCGGACCAGGTCTCGTAGCCCTGCGTCTGTCAGGTCGCAGTCCACACCCAGGGCGCAATGGTAGGAGAGGGACGTCACGGTGCGAGGCGGGCCATAGAAGTTGACCGTCGCGGAGGCCGGTCCCCCGTAGGCCGCGATCACGGAGTTCAGGGCCCGGCCGGCCTCCCGGGAAGAGAGCGCCGCGGCGCGAGCGCGCAGTCTGTCCATGAGATCCGGATGTGAGCTCAACAGGCGCCGCAGGCCGAGCGACAGCTCCGCGAGCGAGTCGCGCCGCGCGAGCCCCTCCGGGACGCCGGCCCCGATTTCCAGCGTCGTTTCCGACACCAGCCGCAAGAGATCATCGAAGAAGGGCGCGGCATGGGCGAGGAGCGCCAAGGTCGGCAGGCAGGCCTTGTCGCCCCCCGGCTCCCCTTCTTCGGGCGAGAACGCCCAGAACCGGCTGAGTCTGACGGGTACCTTGGGCAGGGGAAACGGGGCGGTGCCTAGCGCGGCGGCGGCCAGCTCCGGGAACGGGAGGGTCACGCGCTGGAGCCGGTGTTCGATCGCCGCCGTCCCGCCCCCCGGCCTGGTCCCGCGCTCTTTGACCAGGTCTTCGATGAGCAGGACATTGCCGGCCTTTCGCACGGACTCGGCGAGGGCCCTGTCGTGCTCTTTGTCGCGTCGGTCCCGGAACAGGACATCGAAGGCGATCACCCGCGCACCGGCCGCCACCAGCCGATCCACGAGTCGGACATGGAGCTGACGAGGCCACTTGTCCGGGCGATTCGGCACCTCGAAGGCGCGCGACGACTCCCGGTCGATGCCGACGACCACGATATCCGGTGGGCTGTGCCGCGCGCCCCGGAGCTGGAACAGCAAGCCCAGGCCGAGGTCGGCCTCCCAGTCGCTGCTCACCGGCAAGCCCGAGGCCGTGATCCCGATGACGGCCGTCGCGACGCCCAGGAGCCAGGCCTTGTGCCATCGTCCCATCGCTAACGCACCGTGCGGAGGCCGCCTGACAATCCACGGCCGGGTTGCAAAGGCCTCGCACGGGCCGGTAAGATGGGGCTCGGCGGGTTGTAGTCTGCCTGGATCGGTGTTGCAATCGGGGAATATCTCACCGTCCGCCTGTGAGATGTTTCACAGCAGGCCTCATCCGGTTCGGGGATGATATTGACCATGTTGGGGCGGTGCAGGGTGTGGGTATGACGGTAACACGGGCCTTGACCCGCTGTCCGCACGGGTTCTCCTGCCGGAGGCCGTCGGGTCGTTCGCGCAGGGCCCGATGGGGATCACCGGCATGTTGACCCTGCCCTTCGATCGCGGGCTGTTCCCGGCGTTGAGCCCCGAGGACCTTGCCGTCCTGGCGCGCTGCGGTGCCATCAAGGCCTATCCCCGCAACACGGTACTGTTCCAGGAAGGTCAGCCGAGCGCCGAGCTTTACATCGTCGTGACCGGTCAGATCAAGGTGTTCGTCAGCGAGGCCCAGGGCAAGGAGATGACCTTGACCCTCGAGGGGCCGGGCGGGTATTTCGGCGAGCTGGGCCTGGTCGACGAGGCCCCCCGTTCGGCATCGGTCATGACCACCGAGCCGTCGCAGCTCGTGGTGGTCTCCAAGGCCGATTTTCAGCGCTGCCTGGCGGCCCATCCGGATCTCGGCATCAAGCTCATGCGCGCGCTCGTGCAGCGGGTGCGGACGCTCACCGATCGAGTCAAGAGCATCGCCCTCTTGGATGTCTATGGGCGCGTGGCCCAGACGCTCCAGGCGCTGGCCATCGAGCAGGCCGGTCAATTCGTCATCGAACGGCGCGTGACCCACCAGGACATCGCCAGCATGGTGGGCGCGTCGCGCGAGATGGTGAGCCGCATCATGAGGGATCTCGTGATCGGGGGTTACATCGAGATGGAGCACAAGCACATCCGCATCAAGGAAAAGCTTCCGGCCGGCTGGTGAGCGGGGCCCGGAGCCACAGCATCCGCAGCAACCAGAAGACCGCCACGCCGGCGAGTAGGTGTTTCAGGGTGTGCCCGCCGACCCCGAGGGCGGTGAAGATCGGGCGGTCCAGCCACTCGCAGAGCTTGGCGAGGGCGTAGAGGCCGAGCACTACGAACGGAGCGCGGCCGCGCGTGTAGGCCGAGGGGTAGAGCACCAGGATGAGCGCGATGAGCGCGCCCGAATAGAACTGCACCGCTCCATAGGGCCGCAGATCACCTTGCCCGGCGCGCTCGCTCCAGTCCCAGTACAGGACACTCCCGATTGCCAGCATGAGGAGCGGCACGAGCCAAAAGAGGCCGGCGCGCGCATCGATTCGTTCGCCGATCACGGCCGCGAGCAGGGCCGCGAACCCGGCGGCGAGCGGGAGGCGGTCCCATAGGAGCCGCGCATTGTCCGGCGCCAGGTGGTAATAGGCCGATCCGAGCCCGGTGAAGAATATCGCCGCGTACAACACGAGGTAAGGCCAGCGCTCGCGAGCGTGGATGAAGCGCGCCCGGCCCTGCCACAAGGACCCGACACCCAGCGCACCCACCACCAGGAACAAGGCGTTTGAGGCGACATCGAGAAAGTTCGGGACCCCAAGCCAGGCACGCCGATCGGCGAAGGCGTGATAGCTCGGGTCCTGGGGGATGGGCGGCACGAAACCGAGTGTGAAAACCACCGCCAAGGTCAGGACCCCGATCGCGGCGAGGCGTGCGCGGCGGCTCATGGCGCCCGCGAGATCCGGTGCTCAGACCCCGTGAGCGGATCAGTAATGCACCAGGGTATGGACACGATACGGCAGGAGTCGCGTGCGGCCCTGAAGCTCGTCGAGCTCCACGACGAAGGCACATCCGGCGAGCTCGGCCCCCAGTCCCTCGATCAATCTACAGCTCGCCGCCGCGGTGCCCCCGGTGGCGATCAGATCATCGATCAGGAGCACGCGATCGCCCGGCCCCAGCGCATCCACATGGACCTCGAGCGCGGCCGTACCGTACTCCAGGTCATAGCGCGCCGCCTGCACCTCATAGGGCAGCCTGCCCGGCTTGCGCAGCGGTACGAAGCCGACCCCCAGCTCCCAGGCGACCAGGCTGCCGAAGATGAAGCCGCGCGCCTCCATGCCCACGACGGCCGTGAGCCGTTCCCCGAGAAACGGGCAGAGGAGCTGATGGACGCACAGCCGCAGGGTCGCGGGGTCCTTGACGAGCGGGGTGATGTCCTTGAACTGGATCCCCGGTTTGGGAAAATCGGGGATGTTGCGGATCTTGGCTTTGAGCCGTTCCAAGGGTCGTCCTCCGGTGCGCCGGTTTCCGGCGCGTTTGAGCCATGATAGCCGCTTCGCAAAGGGCTGTCAGTGGTGCGGCAACCACGGCCGAGGCCGAATGTCCGGGCGTCCGAGAACCCCGGCCCCTCGAGCACGCCTGGACGGTGGCGCCGAGCGAGGCGCGGGCTATCCAGGCGTCCTTGCGCGAGTCCGTGGTCCTGGAGGATTCTCATGGGCCGGTGCGCCGGATCGCCGGGGCCGATGTCGGTTTCATCGGCGCAGGAAGGACCGCGCGCGCCGCGATCGCGGTCCTGAGCTTCCCGGGATTGGATCTCATCGAGCAGGCCGTCGCCGAGCGGCCCTGCGACTTCCCCTATGTGCCGGGGCTGTTGTCGTTTCGCGAGGTGCCCGTCTTGCTGCACGTCCTGGAGCGATTGTCGGTAAGGCCCGACCTCGTGCTCTGTGACGGACAGGGCTATGCCCATCCCAGGCGCGTGGGTCTCGCCTGCCACCTCGGCCTCATGGCCGATCTGCCCACCATAGGCGTCGCCAAGACCCGGCTCATCGGCCGCCACGGCACGGTGCCGGAGGGGCGCGGGGACTGGACAGCGCTACTGGACAAGGAAGAGACGATCGGTGCGGTGCTCCGCACGCGGGTGGGGGTCCGGCCGCTTTTCATCTCGGTCGGCCATCGCATGGGCCTCCGGAGTGCCGTCCGGTGGGTGATGGCCTGCACCACCCGCTACCGCCTGCCCGAGACCACAAGGGCCGCCCACCGGCTGGCCTCGGAGCGGTGAGGCGATGCCACGTTGTTTGGCTATTGCGCTGGGCGCTATTTCGCTGGGAACTAATTGGCTGGGCTTAGGCCTTTGGCTGACCTTGGCCCACGCGCAAGGTCCCGATCCCTACGCGCCGGAGCGGGGCCGCCTCATCGCCGAGATCGAGCGTGAGTTTCATTGGACCGCCTCGATGATCGGCCAGTCGGCGCCCGACCCCCGGGTGCTGGAGATCATGGGCCAGGTGCCGCGGCATCGCTTCGTGCCGGACGACCACGTGGACGATGCCTACCGCAACCAGCCCCTGCCGATCGGGCACGGCCAGACCATCTCGCAGCCCTACATCGTGGCGCTCATGACCGATCTCCTCGACCTTCCGCCCGCGGCGCGGGTGCTCGAGATCGGCACGGGGTCGGGGTATCAGGCCGCGGTGCTCGCCGGTCTGGCGAAGGCGGTCTACAGCATCGAGATCATCGAGCCCCTGGGCCGCGAGGCGGCCGAGCGGCTCGCGCAACTGGTCTACACGAACGTCGAAACACGCATCGGGGACGGTTATTACGGCTGGGCCGAGCACGCGCCCTTCGACGGCATCATGGTCACCGCCGCGGGCGACCACATCCCCCCACCGCTCGCCGCCCAGCTCAAACCCGGCGGCCGGCTGATCATGCCGGTCGGCGGCGCCTTCCTGACCCAGTACCTGGTGCTGGTCGAGAAGGGGCAGGACGGGGCACTCACCACCCGGCAGCTCCTGCCCGTCCGCTTCGTGCCGCTCACCGGCGGCCATTAGCCCGATCGGGTTAGCTCCGGCATGCGGGGTGCCACGGATCCCCCCTCGCCTCGGATCCTCCTCGCGATCGGACTCGTCTCCGCCGCGGCCCTCGCCTACGAGGTCCTCTTGGTGCGGCTCTTCTCGATCATCCAGTGGCACCAGTTCGCGTTCATGATCATCAGCGTGGCGCTGCTCGGCTATGGCGCGGGCGGGTCCTTCCTGAGTCTGTGGGCGGCGCGTCTCGAGGCGCGTTTCGGCGCCGCCTTCGTCATCCAGGCCGCGCTCTTCGGGATCGCCACCATCCCTTGTTTCCTCGCCGCGCAGGCGCTCCGTTTCAACCCCCTCGAAGCCCTCTGGGACCCGGGTCAGGTGCTCAGGCTTGGCGGGATCTATCTCCTCCTGTGCCTGCCCTTCGCCTTCGCGGCGTGCTGCATCGGGCTTGCGCTGGGCCATTACCGCGAGCGCCTGCACCACGTCTATGCCTCTGACCTCGTCGGCGCGAGCGGCGGCGCCATGGGGGTGATGGGGCTCCTGTACCTTGTGTTTCCGGGGACGGCGCTCAAGGCCGTCGCCCTCCTCGGCCTTTTAGCGGCCCTCATCGCCTGTCGCGGCCTCGGATCGAGGTGGGGCGTCGCGGCCCTGGTGCTCGCCATCGCCGGCCTGCTGGTGCTGCCGGAGGGCTGGGTGCGGCCAGAGCCCCTGCCCTACAAGGGCCTCCCCCAGGCGCTCGAAATACTCGGGACCCGCGTCATTGCCGAGCGCTCGAGCCCCTTGGGCCTCCTGCAGGTTGTCGAGAGCCCCCAGGTGCCTTTTCGCCACGCCCCCGGTTTGAGCTTGAATGCCCCCACCGAGCCGCCCGAGCAGCTCGGGCTCTTCCAGGACGCGGACGGCATGAGCGCGATCACCCGCTATCGGGGCGAGCGCGCGACACTCGCTTATCTGGATTACCTGCCGTCGGCCCTGCCCTATCACTTGATCGAGCGCCCCACGGTCCTGGTGCTGGGGGCCGGCGGAGGAGCCGGGGTGCTGCAGGCCGTGCATCACCACGCGCGGGAGATCGACGCGGTCGAGCTGAACCCGCAGATCATCGCGCTCTTGCGCGAGGACTTCCGGGAATACGCGGGCGGGATCCTCGACCGCCCCGAGGTCCGGGTCCATAACGCCGACGCGCGCGGCTTCGTCACGAGCGGAGGCGGGCGCTTCGACCTCATCGAGCTGTCGCTGCTCGATGCCGCCGGCGCCTCGGCCGGGCTGCAGGCCTCGAACGCGAACTACCTCTACACGGTGGAGGCCTTGCGGGCCTACCTGCGCCGCCTCACACCCGGCGGGATCCTCGCCATCACGCGCACCGTGACGCTCCCGCCCCGCGACGGGCTCAAGCTCTTCGCCATGGCCGTCTCGGCCCTGGAGGCCGAGGGCGAGGGGGAGCCGGCGCGGAGGCTCGCCTGGATCCGCGGGTTCAAGACCCATACCCTGCTCCTCCGCAACGGCGCCTTCGAGGGCGAAGACCGGTCCCGCATCCGGGATTTCTGTCGCGACCGCTCGTTCGACATCGCCTTTCTCGAGGACGCATCCGCGGCCGAGAGTGACCGGTACAACCGTCTGGGCCAGCCCTATTTCTTCGAGGGGGCGAAGGCGCTCCTCGGGCCGGAGCGACACGACTTCATCCGGCGTTACAAGTTCGACATCTCCCCGGCGACCGACGACCGGCCCTACTTTTTCCAGTTCTTCCGATGGCCCCTACTTGGAGAGGCTCTCGCGATGCGCGGCGCGGGGGGCGTGTCCCTGCTGGAGCTGGGCTATCCCGTGATCCTCGCCACCGTGTCCCAGGCGGTGTTGCTGAGCGCGGCCCTGATCCTCGCGCCCCTTTGGGTGCGGCGTTGGCGTGGCATGGCCGCGGGCAGGGGGCCGGGCCTGCCTCTGCGCGTGGTCGTCGTGTTTGGCGCCATCGGGCTCGGGTTCATGCTCATCGAGATGGCCTTCATCCAGAAGCTCGGCCTCTACCTCGGCCATCCGCTCCTCGCGGTCGCGGTGGCCCTGTCGGGGTTCCTGGTCTTCGCCGGCCTCGGGAGCGCGGTCGTGTCCCGCCGGGACCGTCCGACCCTAGCCGCCATGGCCTGGCCGATCGCGGGGATCGTGGTGCTCGGATCCTCGTACCTGGTCGGGCTGTCGGGTATCTTCGCTTTGGCCTCGGGTCACGACACATGGCCCAAGGCCGTGCTGGCGCTCACCCTCATCGCACCTTTGGGTTTCTGCATGGGCAAGCCCTTTCCGACGGCGCTGGCCCTGCTCGGTCAGCGCGCGCCCGCGCTCATTCCCTGGGCCTACGGCATCAACGCCTGCGCCTCCGTGATCGGCGCCGTGCTCGCCATGCTATGCGCCATGCACCTCGGACTCTCGGCGCTCCTGGTTTTGGCGATGGGCTGTTACCTCGTGGCGCTTATGGCCTATTCGACGATGGCGCGGTAGCGCGGCTCACGCTGAGTGAGCTTCTCCCGCACACCGTCCAGCGCCGCCAGGATCGCGTCGCGATTCTCACCTTCCAGGGCCGTGAACAACGTCTGCAACCACCCCCGGTGCGGGGCCAGACGCTGGTCCGTGGCGATGAAGCGTTTGCTGCCCGCGAAGCTCCAACCGACCTGGAAATCCTGCGGCTGGCTCTGCACCGCGGCGCGTAACCGTTCCAGCCGCTGCGGGACTGCCCTGGTGTCATTCAGCGCCAGCAGGGTCGCAATCTCCAGTGCTTGTAACGCAATCCGGATCCGCGGGTCCAGTTCAGGATCCGCCAGGAGCGCAGTCAAGCGTTCCTTGGCCTCGACAAATCGGCCGGTGGTAAAATGCTGTCCCGCGAAGTCGCCCTGTGCGAACAGATCCTCGGGATGGCGTTCCAGCCATTGCTCATTGAGCGCGAAGGCCGCGCCGAAATCGGAAAGTTTTTCATGATAGAGCCACCCCCTGTGTCAACATAACGTGAGACACCTTTCTTTGTGAATTTACTGTAGAAAGGTGAAGACCATGAACCAGGAGATGCAATCGGTGTTCGAAGTCGATGCAATGAAGGTCGCGGTTGGCAGTACGCCCGATCCCGAAGTGGCCGCGCTGCCCAAGCGGCGGCAATTCTCCCCGGCGTATAAGCGCCGCATCGTGCGCGAGGCCGATGCCTGCCGAGTGCCTGGGGAGGTGGGTGCGCTATTGCGCCGGGAAGGGTTGTACAGCTCGCACCTCACGCACTGGCGCCGGGAGGTAGAGGCCGGTGAAAACGTGGCGCTCGCCCCAAAGCGGCGGGGTCCCAAGCCGGATCTCGCCAAGGCCGAGTCGCGTCGCAACGAAGCCCTGGAGCGCGAGGTCGCGCGGTTGCGTCGTAAGCTCGAACGGGCCGAACAGATCATCGAGGCCCAAAAAAAACTCTGCGAACTGCTGGGATTGCCCGTGGGCGAGGAGCCCTCGCGATGAACACCGCCCTGGAGATCGCGCCTAAGATCGGCATCGTGGCCGCCTGCAGTGGGCTCGGGGTGGCCCGTGCGACGTTCTACCGCGCGCAGCGTCCGGTGTCCGTGTTCGCCCTGCTGCTCGATGCGGGTCGCTACCTCGCCTCGGTGTCCACCTTCTACCGGTTGCTTCGCGCCTCGGGCGAGACCCGCAGGCGGCGCAATGAGCTCACCCACCCCGCCTACGCCAAGCCCGAGCTGCT
>JBOIDT010000095.1:0-12277 GCA_050740755.1 Gammaproteobacteria bacterium | reverse complement strand
TTCTCAGGCAGTCTCACTATCGGTTGCGTTTCCGGTACGCCACCCGACCCATCTGTCTGCGACGGCTCAGGCGGGTTCGTATTGACCTCTGCAACGCCGTCCGAGGACAGCGCGAGCACCTGCTTGATCCCGCCGTCATGGTCGACCAAAGCGAGATTCGATATTCCCTCGGCGGTAAGGCCTTTGACGATTGCCTCAGGCAATCGTACCATCGGCGCCCCTGGCGGTACGGCCCCCTGCTCAGCGGTCGGCGAGGCATCCGCCGCCTTTACGTCCACGATTGCGATAGATCCCATGCCTGAGATCGCGACAGCTAGCATCCCACCGAAAACCCAATTAACATTCTTGCTCGTTACTTGGTTGTGAGACATAACGCCTCCTCCATTCGTTCAATGGTTTCATGGATCTCCAGCCGCGCGGCGGCGGAAGACGCCTAGGCACATCCTGTCCCGCGACCGGACCAGGACACTTCATCCCGACCTACGAAACACCGCTCCAGCCCATACCCGAGCGTGACCCGCTCGACACCTCCCTAAAACGCAACAGTAAACTGAAAGAGCACGGTCCGCTCCGGTAGGAACGGCGGGATATCGCCGACCGTCGCGGTACGATTGTCGATGTCTTGGTACTTGAAGTCGGTGTCAAAAATATTCCTGATCCCCAGGCGCATGATTCCATAGCGCTTGGGCAACCGATAGCCTATTCCCGCATCGACCAGCAGGAACTCATCGCCTCCCCGGCCTCTGACCCCCTGATCGACGAAGTTCGCCGCGATCTGACCTGTCACCCCGGACGGATGGAAGTATCGGAAGGCCATCGGGACCATCTGCGTTCTCGTGTTAAAGAGGTCGTTGGCCTCGAACAGCTCCATTTCATACTGCACGGTGATGGCAATACTGTCATGGGGTGCCCAATGGAGATACGCGCGATATAGATCTTCTTCGAGCGGGAACGAGCCGTCAGGGCCCGTGGGTATCCATAGCTCTCGCTCGGAGACCTCGACCCCCGTAAACAAACCGCTGCCGAAACGATGGTCCAGCGCTATCCCGTACCTCAGAGACTCGGTGCCGTTAAAATCGTCGAAGAACTGATTGAACCCGGCTACTTGGGTCGGCTCGATCGTCTGATTCGTCAGCAAGGATCGCTTGAGCGTACGGAAGATCGCCCCACGCAAGGTGATTCCAGGAGTCACATCCCATTGAACGCCGAATTTCGGATTCACCTGTTCAATCGTGCCCAGGCGATCTTCGTGCAGCGAATCGAAACTCGCACCGACCGTCCAGCGGACCGCACTCGGAAAGCGAATATAGGAATAAAGGTATCCGTTTCCGTGGCTCTGGTCCATATCGATCTGGTCCTCCTCGCGCGCGGCGTCGTAGTACCCGGCCCCCGTGATTACGCTCAGATGGCTTTTTCTGAAAATGCCCTGCGCCTCGGTCAGAACGCCCTCATTGGTGGTCTTGCTGGTCGCCTCGGGATCGTGGTTATTTTGAAACTCATGGACATAGATCGCGGAGCCGATCAACCGAAGATCCGGCGTCACGTCGTAACGGCCACCGGCACGCATCGTTTCTATATCGACGTCGAGGCGGCCAGTAGGGTCGAAATCCGTCAGATCGAAGTCGAAACCCAGATCGCCTCGCTCGCTCTCTCGATGCCGCGCCTCGAGCTGGAGGCTCAGGCTCTCCGAGAGGCGCGCCTGTACGAAGGCCGTGTATAGATCTTCCGTCACATCGTTGTTCGGCCGAAAGCCTTTTGTCTCATAATGAAGCTGGCCTAGACTATACGAAACGTTCTTCCACACCCCGGAGTGCACCACCTCATCGCCATAGGTATCGTTGTCCCCGACGACGCCAGAGGCTTGAAGGGCAAGCCCATCACGGAGAAACAGTGGATTGAACTCGTTGAACGATGCGGATTGCGGTCCCGATTGTTCCAGGATCAGAATGTCGCTTTCCGCAAGGATGGGCTGGACAGGGGTGACGTTGATGGGCTGCAGAAGCTGCGATTGCAGCAACTCGCTCACTCGTGCGATCTCGTGTCGCGGCACGGTGCCATACGAATCGGCCAGCAGCCGGTGCCCGGAGTAGTCGCTGGGGTCGGTGTTGACCGATTTCCACCCCTCGACGAGCGCCCGCTGCTCGAACCCGAGGTCGCTGTAGATCCGGCCGATCGCCGCGCTGCGGGCCGCGAGGTCCTGATCGAGCAGGAGCCTCGATCGGTACACCGCGCGGTTGTCGTTGAGCGCGATGGCGCGATCGAGATCGTGCAGGGCCTCTACCGGCCGATTGGTGGTCTGCTTCTGGATGGCGTCGTAGAACCAGGGGGTGGGGTCCTCGGGATCGAGGAGCTTGGCCTGCTCGAACTCGGTCTCGGCCAGACCCCCGCGCTGCTCTTCGAAATAGGCCTTGCCGAGATAGCTGCGGATGAGCGAGTCGTTGGGGTCGAGCGAAGCCGCGGTCTCGATCTCGCGGGCGCCTCCCTCGAGGTCCCCGTCGCGGATCTTCGCGAGCCCCATCCCGAGCCTCGGGAGCGGATCGGCCGGGTCGCCCTGGATAGCGCGCTCGAAGGCCGACTTGGCGCGATCGACCTCGATGCGGGTCAGATAGGCGAAGCCCAGGACGGTCTGGGTGCGGGCGAGGGTGGGGTTCAAGGCCTCGGCCTTCTTCGCGGCCTCGAGGGCCGCATCGAGATCGCCCCTGGATAACTCGAGCTCGGACACCCGCGCCCACAGGAGCGCGTCCTCGGGGCTCAGATCGACGGCGCGCCTGGCATGTTCGAGCGCCCGCTCGATCTCGAAACGTCCCTGATAGGCATAGGACAGCGCGGACTCCGGTAACGGCGATCTCGGGTCGAGCATCACGCCCACCTGGGCCAGCCGCAACGCCTCGTCCTTTCGGTCTCGCACCAGCGCGATGACCGAGCGCAGGGCGGAAGCCCCGCCCGACCTGGGATCGGCGCGCTCCGCCTCGGCGAGGGCGACCTCGGCCTCTCGAACCCGGCCTACGCTCATGAGCAACCCGGCCCGGAGCAGGAAATAGGCCGCGCCGCGTTCTCCCCGAGGCACCCGATCGAGGGCGGTAAAGGCCCCCGCCAGATCATTGCGGCGATAGGCCGAAGCCGCGTCGCGCAGCGCTGCGGCATAGCGCTCGGGCTGCCGCTCGATGAGTTGAAGATCGATGAGCGGGGGGTAATACAGCGCCCATTCGACCGTCTCGCGCGGCTTCACCAGAACCCGCCGCACCGGGGCTTCGCCCGCGCGCGCGAGGGCCGCTTCCTGGCTGGCCACGACAAGACCCCCCGCCGCGTTCTCGAAGCGCACCCGGCCCTCGAAGACGATGAGCTCGGTCTCGGCTTCCCCGACCCGAAGCGCGAACTCGGTGCCCTCTACCGCGGCGTTCACGAACGGGGTTTGGATCTGCAGGCGCTGGGGCATGCGGGTGATCAAGTGCATCACGCCTTGCAGGAGTTTTAGCCACAGCGGTGCCTCGGGGTCTCGGGCCGGGAAGCTCAAGATCGTGCGCTCATCGAGTCGCAGCACGGTCTCTGCCTCATCGGCGAGCTGCACCGCGGCGCGCCCGAGGGGTCCAACCCGGATGTGGTCGCCGGGGCAGAGCGTCTCGTCGCCCTCCACCGAACGCCACTGCGCTCGGCCCGCCGCCGCCGAGCCATCCGGCGCCGCGCCGCCGCGCTCGACCTCGACCGCGCCCTGCACCGAGAGCACCTTGGCGACCCAGGGCTCACAGGCCTCGGCCTGGGCGAAATCACCGGGCGCGCACCCGCACACTGCGATCGCGAGCCACACGCGATCCCACACGCCTCGTGCGACCAACCCTGCACCCCCCGCGCCGCACTAGCGCGGCGCCGATTCTTATGGCTTGCCGCGTGACCGCGGTAATAGCTCTTTTCGCTCCGCCGCGCGGGCGCGGCGTGAGCTCCAGGTCTTAACATGACCTGGCCGCGCACGGCGCGGCGCGCACTCCGTGAGTCCCGAACAGGCAACTGCACCGAATAGCACCTGTCCCGGCAGTAAGTCAAGTCGCGCGTGAGGGGGTCAGGGGTGTCCGTGACTCAGGAGGGGTCGGATGGCGCCGCGTGTCTGGGTGCACCGCCGTGCGCCCCTGCGATAGTGCGGCCGCGTATCTTCCCTATGGGTGTGCGCCGCAACCGTCAACGGCACGCGCGACAGATGATTCACCCCCGCCCGACCGGGTACGTGGATCCGCTGACCCTCAGCTCAGGCACAACTGGCTCACGGGCCAGGCCACGCCATAGCCCATGAGGGTCCCGAGGAGCAAATCGCTCGGGTAGTGGTGGGCGGCGGCGAGCCGTGCCCAGCCGATCAGCACCAACAGGGCGACCAGCGCCGGGGCAAACCCCGGCATCACGAACCCGATAGGGAGGGAGAGGGCCGCCGCCGTCATGCAATGGCCGCTCGGGCAGGAGTAACGGTCCAGCGGCTTCAAGAGGGATTCCAGCGCACCGTCGCGGTCCATGGGTCTCAGGCGCGCCATGTAGGATTTCACCCAGGGGTACAGCGCATGGGCGATCCCGAGTGACAGGAGCGCCGTCAGCACCATCGGCAGCCCGTTGCGACCGAGATAGCCCCACAGGGCGACCCCGCCGAAGAGGAACAGCCAGCCGTTGCTGAGCCAGTTGACCGCGACCGCCACGGTGCGGATGGTCGGGCGGCGGGCGGCCTCCGCCTGGCGCCGCACGATCGCGATCTCGTACTCGTGGAGGCGTTCGAACACCTCGGCCAGCCGGAACGGCCGGGCCTTGCCGCTCACGTGCGCCGACAGCCGTTCGACGAGGCAGAGCTGGTGGTCCATCGAGTCGGGCGAGGAGGTTGCGGGGCGCACGCCTGGATTCTTACTGAAATGAACCCGCATGCCAAGTCTAGGCTCTAGAAGGGGCCATGCGCCCGTCGCCGGCATGGGTCATAATACGCCTCGATACTCACCTCGGGAGGGGAGGCCGGGCACGGGGAGCTGAGATCCCGCTATGCCGATCCCTTGCATTCGGCTCGCTTTATGGACCTATCCATCGTCGTCCCCCTGTACAACGAAGAGGACAGCGTAACGCCGCTCTATCGTGGCATCAAGGACGCCCTGGCAGCGCTCGGGCTCCGCCACGAGATCCTGTTCGTGGACGATGGGAGCCGCGACAGGACTTTCGAGGTCGCCTCGCGATTGGCCGCGACCGACCCGGTGCTCAGGGTGATCCGCTTCCGCAAGAACTACGGCCAGACCCCGGCCATGGTCGCCGGCATCGAGCACGCCGGCGGCGAGGTCATCATCACCATGGACGGCGATCTCCAGAACGACCCGCGCGACATCCCCCTGTTCCTGGAAAAGATCCGGGAGGGCTTCGATATCGTGGTCGGCTGGCGCTACGAGCGCCGGGACAAGCTCATGACCCGTAAGATCCCATCCGTAGTCGCCAACTGGATGATCGGCAGGGTCACGGG
The DNA here is from genome assembly GCA_050740755.1 of Gammaproteobacteria bacterium. Taxonomy (GTDB): domain Bacteria; phylum Pseudomonadota; class Gammaproteobacteria; order JACCXJ01; family JACCXJ01; genus JACCXJ01. The sequence goes on along the minus strand of JBOIDT010000095.1, from coordinate 6,807 downwards.
CGTCCCCATCAAGGACAACGGCTGCTCGCTCAAGGCCTACCGCGCGGCGATCATCAAGAGCATCCCGCTCTATTCGGAGATGCACCGCTTCATCCCCGCCATGGCCTCTCTGGCAGGGACGCGCATCGCTGAAATCAAGGTCAACCACCACGCCCGCCAGTTCGGCCAATCCAAGTACGGGCTCTCGCGGATGTACAAAGTCCTCCTCGACCTCGTGACCGTGAAGGCCATCCTGGCCTATCTGTCCAAACCCCTCTACGCCTTCGCTGTGGGCGCCGGGATCGGCACCCTGGTCGCGCTCCTAGCGCTCGGGGCATCCGTGGTGGAGATGTTGCTGCATCCCGATGCGGGACAGGTGGTGTTCACCGGGCTGGCGTTGCTGTACGGGGCCCTGGCCATCGTGTTGCTGTTCTGGGGGGTGCTCGCGGAGCTCGTCTATCACACCGGCACGCAGAAGCTCGAGAGTTTCGCCAGGCTCAAAGTCGATGCCGCCACACCCGAAGGAAGGGCATCATGACCCAGGCGATCCGCTTGTCGGCCATCGTGCCGGTGACCGAGGGGCGTTACGACAACGTGGCCGAGGTATTCGAGGAATACCGTGACGCGCTCGCGGCCACGGGCTCGAGCTTCGAGATGATCTATGTGCTGGACGGCGAGCTGCCGGTGGTGCGCGAGGCGCTTCGCGGGCTCAAAGACGCCGGTGCGCCGCTCACCATCCTGCAGATGGCCAAACCCTATGGGGAGGCCCTGGCGATCATGGTGGGTTTCGAGCACGCGCGCGGCGAGGTGATCCTGACCCTGCCGGCCTTCCGGCAGGTGGAGGCGCGCGCGCTCGGCGGGCTCATCGCGGCGCTCTCGGATACCGACCTGGCGGTTGCGCGCCGCTGGCCGCGCACGGATCCGGCCTACAACCGGGCGCAGGCGCGGGTTTTCAACTGGCTGCTCGGCTGGGTGTCCGATGTGGAGGTCCGCGACGCCGGCTGCAACGTCAGGGCCTTCAAGCGCCGCGTCCTGGAAGAGGTGCAGCTGTACGGCAACCAGCACCGCTTCTTCGCACTCCTCGCCCACCAGCGGGGCTTCAAGGTCAAGGAGGTCGATACCCCCCAGGCCCAGGCGGATACCGTCCGCCGCGTGTACTCCCCGGCGACCTATCTCGGGTATCTCCTGGATTTCCTGACGGTCTTCTTCCTGGTCAAATTCACCAAGAGGCCGCTGCGCTTCTTCGGGATCGTGGGCAGCGGGGTGTTCGCGCTCGGGTTCCTGATCACGCTCTATTTGATCGCCGAGCGCCTCCTCGGCGGGGTCGCACTCGCCAATCGCCCGGCGCTCATCCTGAGCTCGCTCCTCATCATCCTCGGGATCCAGGTGCTCGCCATCGGGCTCATCGGCGAGATCATCATCTTCACCCACGCCCGCGAGATCAAGGAGTACACGATCGCCGAGATCGTCAACTGACCGGCGGCTCGACGGCACCGACCTCGGGCGAGGCCCGTACCAACGCCATGCACACACCCACCCTGATGGTCCAAGGCACGACCTCGGGTGCCGGCAAGAGCACGCTCGTGACCGCGCTGTGCCGGGCCCTGTACCGGCGCGGCTTCCAGGTCGCGCCCTTCAAACCGCAGAACATGGCCCTGAACAGCGCGGTGACGGTCGATGGCGGCGAGATCGGCCGGGCGCAGGCCGTCCAGGCACGCGCCTGCGGGCTCGCCCCGCACACGGACATGAACCCGGTGCTGCTCAAGCCCCAGAGCGACGTGGGGGCGCAGGTCATCGTCCATGGTCGCGCCATCGGCGAGATGGATGCTCGCCGCTACCACGCCTACAAACCGCACGCGATGCGGGCCGTCCTGGCGTCCTACGAGCGCCTTGCGAGCCGCTATGAGGTCATCGTGGTCGAGGGGGCGGGGAGCCCGGCCGAGATCAATCTGCGCGACGGCGACATCGCCAACATGGGCTTTGCCGAGGCCACCGACTGCCCGGTGCTGCTCGTCGCCGACATCGACCGCGGTGGGGTGTTCGCGCACCTCGTCGGCACGCTCGCGGTGCTGCCGCCTTCCGAACAGGCCCGTATAAGGGGCTTTGTCATCAACCGCTTTCGCGGCGATCCCGGGCTCCTGGAGCCTGGGCTCGCCTGGCTCACGGAGCACACCGGCAAGCCGGTGCTGGGGGTGCTGCCGTGGTTGGTGGGACTGGACCTCGAGGCCGAGGACAGCGTGATCATGCCCCGCACCAAGAACGGCACGCGCCTCAAGGTCGTGGCACCGGTCTACCCGCGCATCGGCAACCACACCGACTTCGACGCCTTGCGCCTGCATCCCGACGTCGATCTATGCCTCATCGGCCCCGGCCGTGCGATCCCGGCGGCCGATCTCATCGTCCTGCCGGGCAGCAAATGCGTGCGGGCGGACCTCGCCTGGTTGCGCGATCAGGGTTGGGAGCCGGTGATCCGCCGGCACCTCCGTTACGGGGGGAAGCTCATCGGGCTCTGCGGCGGGTTCCAGATGCTCGGTGTGTCCATCCACGACCCGCACGGGATCGAGGGCCCGGTCGGGACCAGCCGGGGGCTCGGCCTATTCGAGATGGACACGACGCTGATGCCCGAGAAGCGCCTGTGCGAGGCGCGCGGACGGTTGGTCATCGAAAACGCCGGGGTCCGCGGCTACGAGATCCACGCCGGCGTCACGAGCGGTCCGGCGCTGGCCCATCCGGCCTGCCGGCTCGGCTCCGGCCCCGACGGGGCCTGCTCCGGAGATGGCCAGGTCCTGGGGACCTACCTGCACGGCCTCTTCGACAGCCCGCAAGCCTGCAGCGCCTTGTTGCGCTGGGTCGGTCTCGATGCCCCCGCCCCCTTTGACATCGAGGCCCGGCGGGAGGCCCGCATCGAACACCTGGCGGACACCGCGGAATCGGCCTTGGACGTCGATGCGATCGTGGGGTTGCTCGGGGGCCCTGGGTCCAGGTAGGACCGAGGGTCTCTCAGGGCCGATGGACCAGGACGGAGACTTCTTTGAGCAGCTTTTCGTCGTGCGCGAGGGTGGCCCGCCGGGCGGCCTTGGCCATTTGCTTGGCGGCTTCGATCTGGTGATCGAGGCGCGCGGTCAGCTCCAGCTGATCGGGCGAATTGTCGAAGGCGTCCTGCTCGCGCCGCCATTCTGCCACCTCGGCGTCGATCTGGGCGCGCAGGCGTGCCTCGGTCTCACGCTGGCGCTCTAGATCGGCCGCGGTGGTCTGACTCGCGCCCTCGGCGATGTCCTGCGCCCGCGCCGCCGCGTTCTCGCGGGCCTGGGCGCGCGCGACCCGTTGCTCCAACATCTTGATCTGGCTGTCGATGACCTCCCGCCCCTCGTGGGAACCCCGGGTGCTGTTCTGGGTGCGCTTGAGTCGCAAGACCTCCTGCTCGGCGGCGATCCGGGCGGCCTCGGCCTCTCGCTTGAGCCGCCGCGCTTCTTCGAGGACGCCCTGGATGCGCTCGGCCTCGGCCTCGATGCGCGCCTTCTCGGCTTTGAGCTTGGCCTCTTCCTCGGCGTGCATGCGCTCGAACGCCGACCGATACTCGGCGATCTTGCGATCCGCTTCCGCGGCCGCCGCCTGCCGGGCGGTCTCGGCCGCCTCGCGCTCGCGTTGGGCCGCCGCCAGCTCGCCGGCGGCGCGGGAGAGATCGGACTCCAGACGGCGCTTGTCCTCCGCCAGACGGGTGTCGATGTCGCTCCGCAGGTCTTTCTCCAAGGCGAGCAAGTCCTGGTGCTTGCGGTCCACCTCTTCGGCCATGCGGATGCGGGACATCTCGATGTCGCGTTCGGCGCGCTCCGCCTGGCTCAGGCGCTTCTTGGCTTCCATGGCCTCGCGGGCGAAGCGCTTGCGTTCCTCGGCCAGCTCCGCCGCGACCTGCTCTTTCAGTCGATGGATCTTGGCCAGCTCGTCCGACTGTCGCTTAGCGGTTTCGTCGATCTCCCGTTCGCGTGACCGAAGCTTTTGCTTGAGTTGCGCCTTGAGCCCGCGGATGCGTTCCTCCTCGACCTGTCGCTGCCTGGCGGCGTCTTGTTCCGCGACACGCCTGGCCTCTGCGATATCCCGCTTCATGGCCTCTGCGTGCGCCACCAGCGCGTTGGCTCGCTGCACTTCCGCCTCGACGCGCATGCGTTCTTGCTCCAGCTCTGCCTGGTTCTTGCCCTGGGCCTCGCGCAATTCCCGCTCGATCCGTTCCCGATGGCGCTCGGCCTCCTTCATCCGCACCTCGACCTCACGGGCGTCCTGCTCCAGGCGCTCGCGCTCCGTGCGTGCCTTCTGTTCCGCTTCCTCACGGAGCATCCGGGCGCGCTCGAGCTCCTGCTCTTTCATCGCCGCCAGTGTATCGATCCCTTGCTCGCGTTCGCGTACACGGGCCTCCAGGGACGCTTCTAGGGCCTTCAGCCGGTCTTCCTCCTCGCGGCGACGGTGCAGTGCATCGGCCTCGGCCAGGCGCTTCGATTCTTCCAGATCCCGCTTCATGGCCTCGGCCTCTGCGACCAGGGCATTGGCCCGTTCCATCTCGGCCTTGACCCGTTCCCGCTCCCCTTGCAGGTCCAGATAGCCGGCCTGCTCGGCACGGTGCGCGTCGGCTTCCACCTCTTGCTGATGACGGTGCGTATCTGCGACTCTAGATTCGGCCTCGCGCACCTCGGCCGCCAGACGCTCGCGATCCGCCTGGACCTCGGCCTCGGCCTCGGCCCGCAGCCGCTCTATCGCGGCCAGTTCCTCCTGCTTCATCGCGCGCAGAGACCGAAGCTCCTGGTCGCGTTCGCGCAGGCGTTGTTGCACCTCGGCCTCAAGCCCCGCGGCTCGCGCTTCGGCGTCGCGCTTGAGACGCTCGGCCTCGACCTCGGCACGGCGCCTGGCTTCTTCCAGATCGCGCCGCATCGCCTCCGCCTCGGCGAACAGGGCCTGGGCCCGCGCCAGCTCGCCCTGGGATCGAGAATCGATCTGTGCTTCGAGGCGCTTTTTCGCCGCCTGCTCCTCGTAATGAGCCTGTTCGGCCTCTTGCTTGATCCTGAGGGCCTCGTGCAGCTCCAGCCGCGCCTGGGCCAGTCTGGCCTTGAGGACGGCGGCCTGCACCTCCGGGTCGCCGGTGTGCTCCGCGGCCCCCGCGCCCGCCGCACCTCCCGCGGGGTCGTCCGAGACAGGATCCGGGCTCCCGGCGACCGACGCCCACCGGTAGCCATAGGACGCACCGGCCGCGCGGCCGTCCGGGATGCGACCCGGGGTCGTTTCGGCCGGGGTGGCAGCGGTCCGGGTGGCACCCACCGGGGCGGCATCGGCCTTGGTAGGAGCGCGACCTCGGGAGCGCTCGGGATAGGCCTCCAACCCCCCCGCTAGATATACGCAGTCGCAGCCGGCGTCCATCACCAGAAAGGCCGACACGGCACCCCGTATGCCGTTGTCGCAGCAGGCGATATAGCGCCGGCCCGGGTCCAGGGACTGGGCCCGCTGGCGCAACACGTTGAGGGGGAGGTCGAGGCTGTCGGGAAGCGCCGACCCCACTTGCTCGTCCGGGTAACGGACGTCCAGCCATCGGGCACCGGTGGACACTTCTTCCCGAGCCTGTGCCAGGGTGACGGATTTCAGCACCGGCGCGACCACGAGGTCATGAAAGCTCGCCTTGTCGAGGCGCATGAGGGTGCAGTTCGTCAAGGTCCGAACCGTGGCATTGCGGACCCCGCCCGCGACCAGGGCCTCTTCGCCGAAGCGTTCTCCCGGCCCGAGCTGGGCCAGCTTATACCCCTGCTGGCCGTGAGAGAGACAGCGCTGCACCTCGCACAGCCCTTCTTTGATCACGTAGCAGGCGTCCGCGGCCTGTCCCTGTTGGATAACGCTCTGGCCAGCCTCGACCTCGACGGCCTCCATGGCGGCGAACAGGCGCTGGATGTTGGCCACCGGCAGGCGCGCGAAGATCGGGGACTTCAGCATGCGGGTGATCCAGTCTTCCGGGCCGCTCGATGCGATTTCCCCCTCGAGGGGCTCGGCGTCACTATCATCCGGTCCCGCGTGCAAGAGGTGATCGAGCCGCTCCCGTTGCACGCACAGCACCCGGACCGTGGTCCTGGGGAGCGCCGAGAGTTGGCGTGGCTGCAGTTGAGCAAGGGCGAATCGAGCCTCCTGGGTCCCGCCCTGGAGGTGGCTCACCAACTCGCCGTCGGAATAAAGATCGAGCTCGCCCTGGAGCAGATAGAACAGGTAGGCATCGCGGTCGCCCTGTCGGAACACGTAATGTCCCGGGGCGTAGTCCAAGACGGACGACTCATCGATGAGACGCTGTAGGCACGGTGGAGGCAGGTCCTTGAGCGGTGCGAGCTGCGGGATCAGGGCATCGAGCACCGTGCTGCTGTGGCGAGTATCCGTATCCATTTCTTCCCCTCTCGGTTCCATTAGCGGGTGCTTCGGTGCGCCGAAGCTGTGGGGGTATCGGCGCTACGCCGCTTGGCCGTAGTCCCTGCCCGACCGGCCGCACGAGACTTTTGCCCTCTTGCAAGGAAGCGGCTATGGGTACCCCAAAAAGGATTGTCCTCCTCGTTATTTCGTGCCTGCTCGCTGTCCTGGTCTCGACCGCTTCCCGCTCGGGCGGTCCTCCGCCTCATCCCGATTTCAACGACGCCCTGTGGATCGCCGAGTCCTCGCGTGGGCTCAAGGTGGCGCTCTCGGATGGGCGGGTGCTGTTCGAGATCCCGGACAGCGGCCGGATCGAGGCGCTCATTATCAATGACGAGGCGGCGGTCCTTTGGGCGTACGGCGAGGGGCGGCTTTTCGCGTATGATTTCTCCGGCCACAGGC
>JBOIDT010000094.1:0-12325 GCA_050740755.1 Gammaproteobacteria bacterium | reverse complement strand
TGTCGAAGCGGGTTTGCTCGCTGGCTTTCATGATAAGCTCCTCTGTCGCTCCGCCCGGAATTGGGCAGACCTGGAGCTTAACCCGCCAGCCGGATTTTTTCTGCCGCGCAGCGGCTTCGTCCAACGAGTAAGTTAAGCAGATCTCTAATAACAGCTTTGTCAAAAGATCGTCAAACCTTCGCCGCCTGCAACGCGGCTAGCAGTTTCGTGAGGGCGGCGTAATCCACTGGCTTGACCATGTGGGCGTTGAACCCGGCCTCCTCGGAGCGGCGGCGGTCCTCTTCCTGACCCCACCCCGTCAGGGCCACCAGCACCAGACTCTTGTCGCTCTGCTGTTCTCGTATCTTGCGGGCCGCCTCAAAGCCGTTCAATTTCGGCAAGCCGATGTCGAGCAGGATGACGTCGGGCCGGAACGCCGCCGCCGCTTCCACCGCCTCGAGACCATCATAGGCGGTGTGCGTCTCGTAGCCGGTGAGATTCAACAGCATGGTGAGAGACTCTGCCGAGTCGCGGTTGTCGTCGACAACGAGGATGCGGCGGGCGGTCGTGGGCGTCGGCGCGTGGGCGGCCGGCTCGGGCGGCAGTTCGGGCGTTTCCACCACGATCGGCAGACGCACCATGAACTCACTCCCCTGACCCAGACCGGCACTGTGGACTTCCACCGTGCCGCCGTGCATCTCCACCAGGTTCTTCACCAGCGTCAGGCCGATCCCCAGCCCGCTTCTCGAACGCTCCAGCGAGGTATCCAGTTGGGTGAACATCTCGAAAATCCGGGGAAGCTCCTCGGTGGCGATGCCGATGCCGGTGTCCCGCACCCGGATGACGGCGACCCCCCCAGCCCCCCCTTGTGAAGGGGGGGAACGGGGGGGTTCGCGCTCGACCGTCAAACCAATGCGACCGCCCCGCTCGGTGAACTTGCAGGCGTTGGTGAGCAGGTTGCCCACCACCTGAGCCAGCCGCGTCGGGTCGGCGTTGAGATACACCGGCTGCGGCGGCAAGGTGACCGTCAGCTCGTGGTCCATGCGCTCGCAAAGCGGGCGGGCGGCTTCGACGGCGTAGTGTACGGCGGAGGCGACCTCGATCCGCTCCTTGCGAAGCTCGATCTTGCCCCGGCTGATGCGGCTCACGTCGAGCAGGTCGTCCACCAACCGGACCAACTGGCCGAGTTGCCGCTCCATCATCGCGCACGCCGCTTGGACGGCCGCCCCGTTGCCCTCCGTGAGCCGCAGGACTTCCAGGGCGTTGCGGATCGGGGCCAGGGGGTTGCGCAGCTCGTGGGCCAGCATCGCCAGGAACTCGTTCTTGCGGCGGTCGGCCTCCAACAAATCGGTGCTGTATCGTCGCAACTGCTCCTCGGCCTGCCGGAGTCGCGTGGCGTCGAAGAAGTAGCATGCGACGCCGTACTCGCCATCCGGGAGCGTGAGGCGGTGAATCTGCCACTCGTAGGATTCGACGACATCGACATCGTGACGCTGCCCGGTCAGGCTCGGCGCAACGTGCGGCTCGCCGGTTTCCAGCGTGTGCCGGAAGATGTCAATGACCTCGCTGGCGAATGGCTCGGGCCAGATGATGCGGATGGCTTCGCCGAAATGGCGCCCGATCAGCGGCTGCACGTTTCGGAACACCGGCTGCGCGCCGGTGCTGACCTGAGCGATACGAAACTCCGAATCCACGATGTAGATGCCGAAGGGCGATTGATCGACGAGTTTCGAGAACATCTCGGCGTTGCGGCGCAACCGCTCTTCGCTCTCGCGCAGGCCCGCCTCGCCCTGTTTGCGCTCGGTGATGTCTTCGATGGCGAGGAGAATCAACTCCGGCTTGCCGGCCGCGCTGTCCAACCGGCGGGCATTGAGCCGCACGGAGCGCCGGCCGATGGCGGGAAACTCGTGCTCGACCTCGAAGTCGTTGAAGGAACTGTCGCGCGGCAGAATGTGTTCGAGCAGCTCTCGCAGCTTGGGAATGTCCCACTGCCCGTTGCCCAGGTCGTAGATCAACCGGCCCTGGGTCTCTTCGGGCGCGACTTGGAACGTCTTGTAGAACGCCTCGTTGGCCGTGTTCACCTGCAAGTCGGCGCGGAGCACGACCAGCGGGTCGCGGGTGGTGCGTAGGATCGCTTCGGCGTAAGCGCGCGCGGCTTTTTCTTCCTGCTCGCTGCGCTTGAGCGCATCGTTGAGGCGGCCGAGATCGGCGTTGCGGACCTGGAGCTGCTCGTTGATGGTGGTCAGCTCCTCGTTGACCGATTGCAGCTCTTCCTTGGCGGTTTCCAGCTCCTCGTTGGTGCTTTGCAGCTCCTCGTTGCTGGAGAGGATCTCCTCGTTGGCCGACTTCAGCTCCTCATTGGCGGCGTCCTGCTGTTCGATGACCGACTGCAAGTATTCGCGCGTCGAGGCCAGCTCCTGGCGGAGCAGGGTAAGTTCGGCGCCGTCCGCGCCCTCGGCCGGCTCGGGGCGGGCTTCCGGAGGCGGCGTTATCCGCCGAACGTTCTCCTCGAACAGGACCAGATAGCAACGCTCGCCGGCGTGGGGCAGCTTGATCGGCAAGACGTGCAGATCGATCTCCCGATCCACCGCCTCGCCCCGGATCCGCACGCCGTGCTTATGGACGGCGGCGCCCTGCTGCTGACACTCGATGAGGGCGGCGCGCACGGCCAGGAACAGGCCCTCGCGGGCCATCTTGAGGAGGTTGAGGCTCGGCTCGCCCGGCGCGGGCGCCAGATACGGGCCGGTCTGGCCGCGGAACTGCAGGATGTCCAGGTTCTCATTGACCAGCACCCCGGGCGGCACGTACTGCCCGAGGGCGACGCGGTCGGCCTCGCGCTGCCAGTCGGCGGGCGAGGGAACGGGCTCCGCGAGCATGTGGCCGCGCTCGGCCCCCGGGCGATGGTCCTCGGCGTGGAAGTGCGGGTACTGCCGCGCCGCCGTCGTTTGCTTCACGTAGATGCGATGCGGCTGGTCCGCGACGCCGAAGAGATCGGTGAACGCGCCCACGGTCTCCGAATGTCCCAGCACCAGGAATCCAGCCGGGTTCAGGGCGTAGTGAAAGGTCGGGATGACCCGCTTTTGCAGCGGCGGGGCAAGATAGATCAGCAGGTTGCGGCAACTGATGAGATCCAGGTGCGAGAAGGGCGGGTCGGATGCCACGTTCTGCCTGGCGAAGACGACCATCTCCCGCAGGGTCTTGCTGACCCGGTAGCGGCTGTCTTCCTTGCTGAAGAAGTGGCGCAGCCGTTCGGGCGCCACCTCCGCCTCGATGTTCTCCGGATAGATGCCTTCCCGCGCCTTGGAGAGCGCGGTGTCGGAGAGGTCGGTGGCGAAGATCTGGATCGCCGGGCGCACGGGCTTGTCTTCCAGGAACTCCGACAGCGCGATGGCCAGCGAGTAGGCTTCCTGGCCCGTGGAGCAGCCCGGCACCCAGACCCGGATGGGTGTGTTCGGTTCCCTGCCCTCGATGATCTCGGGAAAGATGCGGGTCTTGAGCGCCTCGAAGGTCTCCGGCTCGCGGAAGAAGCTGGTGACGTTGATGAGGATATCCTGGTAGAGGGCGTCGAGCTCGACGCGGTCCCGTTCCAGGTGCTTGGCATAGTCGGCCGGGCTCTCCTTGGCATGCAGCACCATGCGGCGCATGATCCGCCGCTTGACGGTCGTGTCCCGGTAAGCGCTGAAATCGACGTTGAAGGCGGAGCGCAAGAGGGCCAGGATGTTCTTGAAATGATTCGCCTTGGCGGCCGCTTCCGGGGCGCGCGCCTCGGTCTCGGCCGGGGCGAGGTAGGGGTGCCGGCCAATCCGCGCCAGCTCGCGGGCGATCTCGGCAGGAGACAGGACCCGATCGATGCAGCCGCTGCGGAGGGCGCTTAACGGCATGCCGGCGTGCTTGGCCGTCTGCTCGTCCTGGGCGAAGGTGATGCCGCCGGCCGCCTTGATCTCCTCAAGCCCCAAGGTGCCGTCCGTGCCGGTGCCCGACAGGATCACGCCGATGGCGCCCGTCTGCCGGTCCTCGGCCAGCGTCTTGAAGAAATGATCGATCGGCAGGTGCGGGCCGCGCGCCTCGCCGCGCGGTTCCAACCGCAAGACACCCGCGGCGATGGAGAGCGTTGTATTCGGGGGAATTATGTAAACGTGGTCGGGCCGTACCGCCACATCGTGGGCCGCCTCCTCGACGGGCATGCGCGTGGATTTGGCCAAGAGGTCGCCGAGCTTGCTCTCGTGCCTGGGGTCGAGGTGCTGCACCAGCACGAAGCCCATGCCGGTATCGTCCGGCAAGTGCGCAAGGAACTGGCTGAACGCCTCCAACCCGCCCGCCGAGGCCCCGATACCGACGACCGGAAACCTCCCGTTCTCCGGGCGTTCGTCTTCTTGTGCCGCCTCCGCGTCATCGGTCCGTCGGTCGGTGTTTCGCATAGCGCATGCCCAGACGGCCGCTTTTTTTGGTCCTTGGGCTTCATTATACCCGGATACGGACCCGGGGAACTGTTGCAGCCGGGCGCCCTCACCGAGAAGGCCAGGATTTTTCGCGCGTACGCGACGATACGAAGGAGTAAGGCAGCAGCGCTCCGGTGCATCGTAAGTTGACGCGGCCGGTGTTTTGGTCCCTATAATCCCGACTCTGACGGAGTGGTGTGGAAAGCTCGGGGCGACCATTGATGGATAGGGAGGGGGGATGAAAAAGGCGTTGATCACGGGGGTGACCGGCCAGGACGGCGCCTACCTGTCGGAGTTCTTGCTGGGCAAGGGTTACACCGTACACGGCGTCAAGCGCCGGGTGTCGCTGTTCCACACCCATCGCATCGACCACCTGTACCAGGATCCCCACGAGCCCGCACCTAGCTTCATCCTCCACTACGGCGATCTCACCGATTCCGCCTGCCTGCTGCGCATCATCCAGCAGGTGCAGCCGGACGAGATCTACAACCTGGCCGCGCAGAGCCACGTGGCGGTGTCCTTCGAGACCCCCGAGTACACGGGCAACGCCGACGCGCTCGGCACGCTCCGGCTCCTGGAGGCGATCCGGGTGCTCGGACTGGATCATCAAGTACGCTTCTATCAGGCCTCGACCTCCGAGCTGTACGGCAAGGTGCAGGAGGTCCCGCAGCGCGAGAGCACCCCCTTCTACCCGCGCTCTCCGTATGCCGCCGCCAAGCTCTACGGGTACTGGATCACGGTCAACTACCGCGAGGCCTATGGCCTTTACGCCTGCAACGGGATCCTCTTCAACCACGAGTCGCCGCTGCGCGGCGAGACCTTCGTGACGCGCAAGATCACCCGCGCGGTGGCGCGCGTCAAGCTCGGCTTCCAGGACCAGCTCCATCTGGGCAACCTGGATGCCCGGCGCGACTGGGGGCATGCGCGCGACTACGTGGAGGCCATGTGGCTCATGCTGCAGCAGCCGGAGCCGGATGACTATGTGATCGCGAGCGGCGAGCAGCACTCGGTGCGCGAGTTCGTAGAGCAGGCCTTCCGGGTGGCGGGGATCGAGATCGAGTGGCGCGGGAGCGGCCCGAACGAGGTGGCGGTGGCCGTCGGCGGGACCCTCTCCGGGCAGCCGGCGAAGGGACGCACGGTGGTTCGGATCGATCCGCGCTATCTGCGCCCGACCGAGGTCGACACTCTCCTCGGGGACGCGTCCAAGGCCAGGGCCCGGCTCGGCTGGAGGCCCCGGGTCGGTTTCGAGGCGCTGGTCGCCGAGATGTTCGAGGCGGACCTTCGCGAGGCCGAGCGCGATCACCTGGTGAAGCAGAGCGGCTACCCGGTCTATGCCCCGCATGAGTAGTCGGGCCGGAATGGCGCCCGGCGCCAAGGTGTATGTCGCGGGGCATCGGGGTCTTCTGGGCTCGGCGCTGGTACGTGGTCTCCGGGCCGCGGGTTTCGAGAACCTCGTGACCCTTGCCCATGCCGAGCTCGATCTTGCCGATGCGGCGGCGGTGCGCGACTTCTTCGCCCGTGAGCGGCCCGAGCACGTGTTCCTGGCCGCGGCCAAGGTCGGGGGGATCCTGGCGAACGCCACTTATCCCGCGGACTTCATCCGCGAGAACCTGTCGATTGAGACCCATGTCATCGACGCGGCCTATCGCACTGGCGTGAAGCGCCTCTTGTTTCTCGGCTCGTCCTGCATCTACCCGCGCGACTGCCCGCAGCCCATGCAGGAGGCGTCGCTCTTGAGCGGTCCGCTGGAGCCGACCAACCGGCCCTATGCGATCGCTAAGATCGCGGGGATCGAGCTGTGCTGGGCCTACAACCGCCAGCACGGGACGCGCTATCTGGCCGTCATGCCCGCCAACCTCTACGGCCCGGGGGACCACTACGACCTGGAAACCTCGCACGTCCTCCCGGCGCTGATCCGCAAGATGCACGAGGCCCGGGAGCAAGGGGAGCGGGAGGTGGTCGTGTGGGGCAGCGGCACGCCGCGGCGGGAATTCCTCTACAGCGACGATGCGGCCGCGGCCTGTGTCTTCGTGATGGGCCTGCCCGACGAGATCTTCGATCCGCTCCTCCATCCCGGACCCGCGGTTCCTTCCCTGCTCAACATCGGCTGCGGGGAGGACCTCACCATCCGCGAGTTGGCGGAGCTGGTGCGGAGCGTGGTCGGATGCCGGGCCGAGGTCCGGTGGGATGCGGGCAAGCCCGACGGCACCCCGCGAAAGCTCCTGGACGTGAGTCGTTTGCAAGCGCTCGGGTGGCGCCCGAGGATCGGGTTGCGCGAGGGCCTGGGCCGCGCCTATCGGGCCTATTTGGACGAGCACGGCGCCGACACTGGGCAAGACGTATGATGCCCCACGGTCTTCGAATGACCCTGACGGGGGTCGCAGCCTTGGTGCTCGTTTTCGTCTGCCCCGCGCGAGCCGCCTCACTCACTGAGCCCGGCGGACTCGCATCCGGCACGAGGGCTCGTGCCCCGGACTTCTCCCGGGTCGAGGTGGGGCTTTTGACCGCGATGACGGGGTTCGTCGATCCCGTGTTTGTGACCCATGCCGGTGACGGATCGCGGCGATTGTTCATCGTCGAGCAACGCGGCGTCATCAAGATCTCGAAACGCGGTCGGGTCCTGCCCACCCCGTTCCTCGATCTCCGATCGAGGGTGCTGTCGGGGGGAGAGCGCGGCCTGCTCGGTCTCGCCTTCCATCCCGCGCACGCGAGGAACCGCAAGTTCTATCTCTTCTTTACCGAACGAGGGACCGGCGACCTTATCATCGCCGAGATGCGGGCGAAGGCGAGGAACCGTGACCGGGCGCGCTCGGGCTCCTTCCGGCGTCTCCTGCGGATCTTTCATCGACGGCACTCGAACCACAACGGCGGGATGCTGGCGTTCGGGAAAGACCGCATGCTCTACATCGCGACCGGCGATGGGGGAGGGGGGGGCGATCCGGATGACAACGCCCAGTCGCGGACCAGTCGTCTCGGCAAACTCCTCAGGATCGACGTGGACGGCCGCTCGGGCGGGCTCGCCTACCGCATTCCTCCGACCAACCCGCATGCGACGAGCACGACCTTCCAACGCGAGATCTGGTCGCTCGGGTTACGCAACCCGTTTCGGTTTTCGTTCGATCGCCGGACCGGGGATCTCTGGATCGGGGACGTCGGCCAGAACCGCTTCGAGGAGGTGAACCGGGCGACAGAGGCGAGCGGCGGGGGGCGCGCCGTCGACTTCGGCTGGCGGCTCCTGGAGGGCCGCGCGTGTTTCCAACCCCCGAGCGGTTGCAACCGGGCCGGCAAACAAGCCCCGCTCACGATCTACGACCACTCGGAGGGCTGCGCCGTCATCGGCGGTTACGTGTACCGCGGGCCGATCGAGCGCCTGCGCGGGGCCTATCTGTTCTCCGATGCCTGCTCCGGGGAGGTCTGGTCCGTGGTCGCGGAGGGCGCGGCGCGGCAGCGCAAGGTCTTGATGGCCGAGACGGACCTCCCGATCAGCTCCTTCGGCGAGAGCGAGACCGGCGTTTTGTTCGTGACGGCGCTCGATGGGAACGTCTATCGCCTGACCGCGACGGAGCGCTGATCGCCGGCACCGAAGGCCTGTGCGAAAAACGTCGTGAGCGACGGGAGGTCGGGCTATCGTGAGCATGCCATGAGGAAATGGATCGACCTATCGGGAACAGACCTATCGGGGGTTTTGCTGACCTGTGTGCTCCTCCTCGGAGCCGTATCGGAGGTCGAAGGCATCACCCTGCCCCCGGGGTTCAGCGACACCGCGGTCGCGGACGTCGCGTCTCCCACCGCCTTGGCCTTTACACCGGAGGGTCGTATGTTGATCACGGCGCAGCCCGGTCGATTGTGGGTCTATCAGAATGGCGTGCTGTCGCCGATCCCGGCGCTGGATCTGACGGGGAGGATCTGCACCAACAGTGAGCGAGGGCTCCTGGGCGTCGCGGTCGATCCGGGGTTTGCAATCACGCCGTACGTGTATCTCTACTATACCGCCTTGAACGCCGGTCCGTGCGTCAATCGCGTATCGCGCTTCGTCTTGTCTGACGACAACGTCATCGGCGACGAGCTCGTCCTGGTCGACAACATGCCTTCACCGAATGGCAATCACAACGCCGGAGACCTGCATTTTGGCAAAGACGGCTTCTTGTACATCAGCGTCGGCGACGGCGGGTGCGGCGATAACGGCTGCGCCGCCTTGAACGATGCCGCGCGCGATCCGCATGTCCTCGTAGGCAAGGTGCTGCGCATCACCTCGACCGGTGGGATCCCGGCCGACAACCCGTTTGTCGGGCCGGATAGCGCGTCCTGCAGATTTACCGGCCGCACCGGCGTGGGAAAGAAATGCCGGGAGACCTTTGCCTGGGGGCTCCGCAACCCCTTCCGCATGGCGTTCGACCCCAACGCGGCCGGGACCCGTTTCTATATCAACGACGTCGGTCAGAATATATGGGAAGAGATCGATGAGGGCCAGGCCGGGGCCGATTACGGATGGAACGTTCGGGAAGGTCCTTGCCGTACCGAATCGGCAACGAATTGTGGGGAGCCGCCTGCCGGTATGACGAACCCGATATTCGCCTATAGCCGCACGGCTACCGACCCTATTTTCGCCGGCTGTGCCTCCATCACCGGCGGGGCGTTCGTCCCGGCCGGCGTCTGGCCGGCCGAGCTCGACGGGGCGTATCTCTTCAGCGATTATGTCTGCGGCAGCATCTTTTCGCTGACGCCATCGCATAACGCAACCCCGTTCGCCACGGCCCTCGGCGTGGACAGCGCCGTCACCCTGATCTTCGGCCCTCACGAAGGCACCCAGGCGCTTTATTACACGACTTTTACCAACGGCGGCCAGGTGCGCCGCATCGCCTTCGTCGGCTCCGCCAACCGCGCCCCGGCGGCGGTCGGAAGCGCGACGCCCACGAATGGTCAGGTCCCGCTCCCGGTCGCCTTCAGCGGAAACGAGAGCAGTGACCCGGATGGCGACCCGTTGGCCTTCGAATGGGATTTCGGCGACGGAACGCCGCCCGTCGGCGCCAGCGAGACCGCGCATCTCTACGGAACGGCCGGTACCTTCCTCGCCACCCTGCGCGTGGACGATGGCCGCGGCGGCAGCGACACGACCTCGGTCCGTATCGATCCGGGACACGCCCCACCCGAGGCCCGCATCACCTCCCCCGCGCCGGGCACGCTGTTTCGGGTCGGGCAGGCCATCACCCTGAGCGGACAGGCCGTGGACGAGGCGGGCCTTCGGCTGCCCGATACCGCGTTGCGCTGGAGCGTGCGCCTGCACCACGACGCCCACACCCACCCCTTCCTCGACCCGACGGCGGGGAACGGTATCGTCATCGTGACCCCCGCCCCGGAAGACCTTCCGGCAACGACGACGAGCTTCCTGGAGGTCCGGCTGAGCGCGACCGATGCACGGGGACTGTCGCGGACCATCACCCGGGAGTTGCACCCGCGGCTCGTCCGGCTCCGGTTCGACACGCGCCCGAGGGGTTTGAGACTGCGCGTCCAGGGCACGATGCTGCGCGCACCGAAGAACATCGTTTCCTGGCCAGGCTATCCGATCCGTGTCGATGCGCCCAAACAGATCAGGAAGGGGAAGGCCCGGCGGTTCCTGAAGTGGTCCGACGGGCACAAGCGCCGGCATATCATCAGGACGCCCTCGAAGCGACGCACCTATCGGGCCTTCTTCGACTGAGCGTTGGTGATAAGATCTCCGGCGCTCGGATCTCGCGCGGTATCCTCGGCGCGCCGACGCGATCCGATCCCGGGGCGCACGCGGCGCCTGCGCCTTACGGATCTGCTCCTGGATCCGGCCGGATACGGTCGCCGTCTGACACTGTTCCGCTCCTCTCCAAGGCACCATGTTCATCCGCCAACTCCAATACCTCGTAGCGCTGGCGAAGACGCGCCACTTCGCCCGCGCGGCCGATCTGTGCCACGTCTCGCAGCCGGCTTTATCGGCGGCCATCCAGCACCTCGAGGAAGAGCTAGGCATCGCCATCGTTCGCCGTGATCAGCGCTTCCAGGGCCTCACCCCGGAAGGCGAGCGGCTGCTCGGCTGGGCACAGCGCGTCCTGGCCGACTGGGAGGGGCTCCGGCAGGAGGCGGCGCGCTCGCGCGGTTCGATCACGGGGACCGTACGCATCGGCGCCATCCCCACCACGATGCCCGTTGTCCCATTGCTCACCTCACAGAGTAGGGCGGCTTATCCCGGCATCCACCAGGCGGTCTTTTCGCTGTCCGCCGAGGAGATCATCCGCAGGCTCGACGGCTTCGAGTTGGACCTCGGTCTCACCTACCTCGAAGACCAACGGCTGGGTGGTTTCCGCGTGCTCGCCTTGTACCGGGAGCGCTACCTGTTGCTGGCACCGAATCGTGGGGCCATTCGCGGGCGGGCGGCGATGAGTTGGTCCGAGGCCGCCGAGCTGCCACTTTGCCTGCTCACCCCCAATATGCAGAACCGCCGCATCATCGACGCGGCCTTCCGGCAGGCGGGGACCGCCCCGAATGTTGCGGTCGAGACCGACTCCGTCTTTGCGCTCTATTCCCACGTCCGCTGCGCCGGGCTCCACACCATCGTGCCGCACAGCATCCTGTTCCTCCTCGACCTGCGTGAGGAAGTCACCGCGATCCCCCTGTCCCCGGAGCTGTCGCGGTCCATCGGGCTTATCGCGCTCGGCCACGAGCCGTCGCCCCCGATCATCGGCGCGGCCTGGGAGGTGTTCGCGGGCCTCGATCTCCAGAGCCGCTTCGACACGCTGATAAGCCCCGCCAATTGACCCATCCAAACAAACGATTGGACTGATCGGCCCGTTGCGCCCGAGGATCTCGCGCTCCCGGCCGCGCCGGGACGGACGACGGGCGTAGCCCCGACGTGTTCTAAAGATCCCGAGAACCCGAGGAGGTTCTACCATGGCCAAGGTGGTTTGCGTGCTCTACGACGATCCCGTCACCGGCTACCCCGAGTCCTACGCCCGCGATGATGTCCCCAAGCTCGAACGCTACCCCGACGGGCAGAGCCTGCCCTCTCCCAAGGACATCGATTTCCAGCCTGGTCAGTTGCTGGGGAGCGTTTCGGGCGCGCTAGGCCTGCGCGAGTTCCTGGAAGGGAACGGTCACCAGCTCATCGTGACATCCGATAAAGACGGGGCCGACTCGGTCCTGGAGCGGCAGTTGCCCGATGCGGACATCGTCATCTCGCAGCCCTTCTGGCCGGCCTACATGACCGCGGCTCGCATCGCCAAGTCACCGAAGCTCAAGCTCATCGTCACCGCCGGGATCGGTTCGGACCATACCGATCTGCAGGCGGCGATCGACCGCGGGATCACGGTGGCCGAGGTCACCTACTGCAACAGCATCAGCGTCGCCGAGCACGTCGTCATGATGATCCTCTCGCTGGTGCGCAACTACCTCCCGTCCTATCGGTGGGTCATCGACAAGGGCTGGAACATCGCCGACTGCGTCGCGCGTTCCTACGATCTCGAAGGCATGGCGGTCGGGACCGTGGCCGCCGGGCGCATCGGCCTCGCCGTGCTGCGCAGGCTCAAGCCCTTCGATGTCAAGCTCCACTATACCGATCGGCATCGTCTCTCCCCGGACATCGAACGGGAATTGGACCTCACCTTCCATGCGAACGTCGAATCGCTGGTGCGGGTCTGTGACGTGGTCACCATCAACTGCCCGCTGCACCCGGAGACCGAACATCTCTTCAACGAGGCGCTGCTCGGCAAGATGAAGCGCGGCGCCTACATCGTCAACACCGCGCGCGGCAAGATCTGCGATCGCGATGCGATCGCCCGCGCGCTGGAGAGCGGCCGGCTCGCCGGTTACGCCGGGGATGTGTGGTTTCCGCAGCCGCCGCCGGAGGACCACCCGTGGCGCACCATGCCCCACCACGGCATGAC
>JBOIDT010000093.1:0-12347 GCA_050740755.1 Gammaproteobacteria bacterium | reverse complement strand
TCGGTCAACCATATCATCGCATATCGCCCACCTCCCGGCGCCCCGCTTGGCCCTTCCTCGCCACCACCCAACCTTCCCTAGGCCAGGCAGTCGGCATGATGTGTAAAGTAGAATGACCAGTCCCCGGAACACCAGGCTTCGGCAGCCCTGATTCGTGCAAAGATCAACGCCCGCGAGAGCGAGATGACCGATGGGCGCCCGCGTGGACAGAATGAGCGAACCGGCAGGAACCAGTGTCGTTCCACAGCTGCGGTACCCGGCCTCCGTGATGTTGCGGCTCGTTGCGACGATCGTGGCGCAGTTCAGATCCCCCAAGTCCTCAGGGGTCACCCAAGGGATCTCTCCGTCCCAGTACGCTGGCTCTCCGCTCGCCGGAGTCGAACCATTCACGACGCGAAAGGCACGCTTCAGCCGCTTCACCTCCCAATCCGCCGGGATCTCCCCCAGCCACTCGACGCCGGAGTCCTTGTACGCCGGGTATGGCTTGAACCGCCGTTCTCCCTGAGCGGCCGTCATACCTGAAGCAGCTCCAGGTAGGGCCCAACGAGGCTGTCGGCGCGGCAGGGCTTCGCTATCTTGCAGATCTCGGCCGGCGTCGCCTTGCGATCGCGGATCGCCCACTTGATGGCTTCGAGGGCCACGTCGTGGCCCACGAGGCGGCGAAGCCGGAAGCAGTCGACCACCGTTCGCGCGGGATTCGTGATTCGGGCAGGCACCCCTTCGAGGAGCACCGACGCCACGCCGACATCGAGGTATTTCCCCGAGAAGCGAACGACACGCACGTTGAAGTCCGGCACGCGAGGCATTCGTGCCTTGTGCGGTATGGCGATCCACACCTGGTGAGGAGCCTGGGTGCCGATGTCGTGATAACTGAGCGCGGTGAGCAGGCAGAGTATGGCTCCCGGGATCCTGGCGGAGACGGCGGCTCGGGAGTACTGCTCGGTAATGTCCGCTGCGGCGAGACGGTAAAGACCGCGCCCGACCTTCTCCACAGCGCCGGACGCGACCAGCCGCCGCAGATCGACGAAGGGGATCTCGAGTGGCTCCAGGTCGCGGGGTCGGAAGAAGGATCCGATCCCGACGGCCTTGAGCCAGGCTGGAGTGAGCCGGGGCGGCGCCATCGCGGCGACAGTAGTAAATGTCGGCGCCTACGGTCAAGTGCCGACGTTTATTTCTCGGCCACGGGGCGCCCCGTCACCTCCGCCAGCATCCGCAGGATGTCGGTCTCGATCCCGCGGATGTCGGCTTCGATCTCCTCCAGCGGGCGCGGCGGGGTGTAGCGGTAGAAGTAGCGATTAAAGTTGATCTCGTAGCCCACCAGGCCGACCTCGCCGTCTTTGGATCGCGCTTGGTCGTGTCGATCCAGGCGTCGGGAACGTGGGGTCTGACCTCGCGATCGAAGAAGGCCTCGACGCGCTCGGCGAGCGGCACGCTCTCCGTGTCGCGCAGCTCCGGGTCGGGCTCGGGGTTGCCGTCCTTGTCGCGGCAGATGGCGGCGGCCTCGTCGCGCTCGGAGAGCGCGGAGAGAATGGCCTTGCGGGCCGGGGCAGGAAGCTTCTGGCCCCCCTTCTTCGCGGCGCCGTCGAGCAGGCGCTCGAAGTCGTCGCGGTCTCTGACGAGCGTGTCCGGGAGTCCGCGCACGAGCTTGCGGATCGCCTCCTGCCGGGCGCGGCCCTCCGCCTGCTCCTTCGCTCCCGCAGAGCCCTTCTTCTTCGACTGCGCCAGCGCCTGGAAGCCCTTTTCCTCGTCGAGCCGCGCGATCCCCTCCGGACTGGCCTGGAAGTTGAGCCGGAGCGGCCGCTCGACGGTGACCTTGCGGAAGCCGAGGTGCGTGGTCGGGAAGATGCGGCTGACGACGACCTCCTCTTTCTCGCCATCCTTGATGATCTTGCGCGTGTCGCCGTCCTTGAAGGCGGCGAGGATCTTGAGAACGTCTTGTGCTCGTTCGAGGGGGATCTCGCGCCGCTTGTCGCCCAGGCTCTTGCGCATCGGCACCCAGAACGACGTGGCGTCGATGAGCTGCACTTTGCCTTTGTGCGCTCGCGCCTTCCGGTTGGTCACCACCCACACGTAGGTGGCGATTCCGGTGTTGTAGAAGAGCTGCTCCGGCAGCGCGATCAGCGCTTCGAGCAGATCGTTCTCCAGGATGAAGCGGCGGATCTCGCTCTCGCCACTCCCCGCGTCGCCCGTAAAGAGCGGGGAGCCGTTCATGATGATCACGACGCGCGAGCCGCCGTCCTTCGCGTCCTTAGCGTGCGCGAGCATGTGCAGCAGGAACAGGAGCTGGCCGTCGCTGATGCGCGGGAGCCCCGGCCCGAAGCGACCGGCCGCGCCGCGCTCGTGCTCGGCCCGCACGGCGTCCTCGTCGCGCTTCCAGTCCTTGCCGTAGGGCGGATTGGCGATCAGGTAGTCGAAGCTCTGGCCAGCGTGACGATCGTTGGAGAGGGTGCTCCCGTAGGTGATGTGGTCCGCGTCGCGGCCGGTCGGATCCTTCATGAAGAGATCCGACTTCGAGACCGCCCAGGTCTCGGGGTTCACCTCCTGGCCGAAGAGGTGGATCTCGGCGTCCTTGTTGATCGCCGGGCGGAGGAGAAAGCCGTTTTTCCGCAGGCCGACGGTGATGTGTTCCTTGGTGATCATCAGCATGCCGCCGGATCCGCAGCAGGGGTCATACACGGTGCGGATCGCCCTCTTGGCGCGGATCTCGGACTCGTCGCCGGCCAGCATCAGGTCCACCATCAGGTGCACGACGTCGCGCGGCGTGAAGTGCTCGCCCGGATTCTCGTTCAGCGCCTCGTTGAACTTGCGGATCAGCTCCTCGAAGATCGTACCCATGGTCGGGTTGTCGATCTTGTCCGGGTGCAGGTCCACGCTCTTGAACCGCTCCAGCACCCGGAAGAGCAGTCCCGCCTCGTCGAGCTTGCTGATCGTGTTGTCGAAGTCGAACTTCTCCAGTACCTCGCGCATGTTGGGGCTGAAGCCGGCGATGTAGTTGCGCAGGTTCGGCGCGACGTGTGGTGCGTCGGCGAGGAGCTTCTCGAAGTCGTACCGCGAGGTGTTGTAGAAGGCGAAGCCGGAAGCTGTGCGGAGATCCCGCTCGAGGTTCTGGAGGCCCTTTCCGCGGAGCTTTGCTTGTGTCGCGAGCATCTTCTCCTTCGTGCCGGCGAGCACGCAGTCGAGCCGACGCAGAACGGTCAGGGGCAGGATCACGTCCTGGTACTTGCCGCGCTTGAAGGTGTCGCGGATGAGGTCCGCAATGCCCCAGAGAAAGCTGACGATCTCGCCGTGGTTCACTGCGTTCGGTCTCCGTCCTGGTTCGACATGACTGCGGCAGCTTTGGCCTGTCTAGGGTACTTGCAACGGTCACGCGATCCCCGAGGTAGAGCGGGTGTCCGCCGGGCGTGAACGGGCCATCGTGGGTGACGTGCAGGATGGAGCCGTCCTGGATATTGGTATAGGCCCCGATGGCGATGCGGTTCACGTCCCCGCGCGCCACCACCATGGGCCACAGCGAGCTGTGCTCGCCGATGCTCACATCGCCGATGACGAGCGCCGTCTCGTCGATGTAGGCGCTCTTCGCGATCACCGGGGTTTGGTCCTCGAAGGAGCGGATAGGCATCGGCGGGTCCTCAGGCGGCGGGGCCACGCGCCGTCAACAGGCGCTCGATGGCAAGCGCCAGCGGCTCGCACTCGGCCGAGTCCTCGGCCAGGAACGTCTTGACGAGCGGCAGCCCCTCGCCCCAGCACCAGGCGAGCGACGGCGCCACCACATCGGCCGGCGTCTTGGGCTCGGCGAGACGGTGCTCGACCGCGAGCGCGCCGCCGAGGGCCTGGACGGCCTCCAGGAGCGCCTGCCGGCCCTCGGCGGCCAGTTCAGCGGCGCCGAGCACCCGACTCATCTTCAGGCGCCGCTCGGCCTGCCCGCGACAGGCACGGGCCTTTGCTCGCTCGGCCTCCGACAATGCCGCTCGGGGTGCCGCTACCGCTCCGTCACCGAGCAACGGACGGGTGCCGCGCGTGGTGCGCCGGAGGAGGCCGGCCTGGGCGAGGCGCTCCAGGGTCTCGGCCATGTGCCGGTCCATGACCTCCAAGCGGAGGGGCGCGAGCGGGTCGCCCTTTCCCGGACCCGCGATCTCCCGATGCAGGGCCTCGAGCTCCGAGCGCCAGCGATCGGCATCGCGCTCGACCACGCAGAGGATCACGGAGTGTTCGCCTTCGAGCGGGTACTCCTCCTCGCAGCGGACCAGGGCTGCGCCCAGCCGTTCCTTTGCACGCAGGGCGAACGTCTGGGCCCGATCCGTCGGCACGGGTGCGGCGGGCGGCGGGACCCCCGGCCCACGAGTGCCGACGAGCTGGTTCAAGCGTTCCAGGAAGGCCTGTTTGCCACCGCCGAAGGCGATCGCGTCGAGGTCGCCCTTGAGGTCCAATACGCCCTCGGCGAGCGCCTGCTTTTGGGCGAGCGTCCCGAGCATGCGATGCTCGATGGTGCCTTCGGAGACCAGATGGATGACCGTCACGGGCCGCGTCTGGTGCTTGCGCCAGGCGCGCGCGATGCGCTGTTCGAGCCGTGCCGGGTTCCAGGGCAGATCGCAATTGATGACGACGCTGGCGTTCTGGAGGTTCAAGCCGGTGCTGCCGGCGTCGGTGGTGAGGAACAGGCGGCATTCCGGATCGGTCTTGAAGAGGTTGATCTCGGCGCGGCGGCGCAATTGCGGCACGCTGCCCGTGTGCCACGCGCATCCCAGTCCGCGCTCTTTGCACAGGTCGCGCACCAGCAGGAGCATACGCTCCCATTCCGAGAAGATGATCACCTTGACGTCTGCGTTGTCCCGGCATTCCTCGAGGATCTTTTCGAGCTCGCCGAGCTTGGGGCAGACCGCATCGTTCGGGTCCAGGATGTAATTGGTATCGCAGATCATGCGCATCATCGCCAGCTCGCGCTGCAACTTGTCCTGCTCGCTCTGGGTGAGCGGGCGGCGGCGGGCTTGCGCGGCGAGCCGCATGACCTGGTCTTCATGATCGGTATAGGCCTGTTTCTGCCCGTCCGACAAGGGCACGAAGAAGGTCTTGTCGGTGCGGTCCGGGAGCTCGGTCTCGACATCCGCCTTGCGGCGCCGGAGCATGTAGGGTTTGATGCGGGTGTTCAGACTCGCGAGGTTCTGATAGCCGCACGGGCGGCCGCGGTCGTCGAGCTGGTAGAACTCGCGATTGAAGCGGAACAGCGGGCCCAGCACCGTGGGATCGAGAAAGTCCATCAAGGAATGGATCTCATCGATGCGGTTCTCGATGGGCGTACCGGTCAGCACGAATGCATAACGGCTCTCTAGGCGCTTGATCGCCTGCGCCGTCTTCGTGCTCCAGTTCTTGATCCGTTGCGCCTCGTCCAGGATCACGATATCGGGCTCGAGCTCGGCATTGACGGTGAGCGCATCCTTGACCATCTGCTCGTAATTGACGATGGTGAAAAACGGCGCGTGCCCATAGGCACCGAGCCGCGCCTTCGGCCCGCCGAAGACGATCTGATAGGCCAAGGGGGTAAACCGCCGGATCTGCTCCTCCCATTCCGTCTTGAGCGAGGCCGGCGTGACGATGAGCACGCGCTGTGCCTGGCCGAGCCGGTGCAGAAGCGCGCACGCGGCGATCGCCTGGATGGTCTTGCCGAGGCCCATCTCGTCGGCCAGGAGGGCACGCTCGTGGAAGGCCAGGTGCAGCATGCCCTCGCGCTGGTAGGGGAAGAGCGGCACGGTGGTCTCCTGCGCCGGCCAGGTCCCGGCCTGCACCCGGCACTCGTAGTCGTTGCGCAGGGCCTTGCGTTCCAATGCCCGTCGCTGCGCCAGGATCCACGGCTCGACCTCCTGCGAGATCCGCAGCCTCGGGTGTGCGGCGTAGGTCAGGCGTTTGATCGCCTCCTCCGCGGCACCGTGCCGCAAGAGCCCGTGCGCGTCGAATAGATCCCGCAGCGGCTTGGGGAGGTCCCCGAGAACGCCCACGGCGCGCAGGGTGCCGGCGGCGTCGGGGACGATGTCGATGCGCTCGCCGCCGTTCTCCCGGGCGACCTTGAAAGGCTTCTTGTAGCGCGCCTCGAGGTGCAGGAGCACTGCCTCGACGTGCTTGCAGGTGCCGAGGCCGTTGATGCGAAAATCCACGCAACTGCACGCGAACTGCCGCTCGCGCAGGTCGCGGACCTCGACCGAGTAATCGAGCCCGCTCTCTGAGCCGACACGGAAGTTCGAGAAGATCGGGTGTCTGGGATTGCGATTCCGGATGGTGAAACGCTCCGTATGGGCGCGGATGCGGCGGCGCTCGACCTCCTCCTCGTCGGTGGTGCGCCAGTCGAAGGCGGACGGGACCTTGCGGGCGGCGGGTTGTCGGCGGGCCATGGCGCGCGGGAGGATAGGGAATCCGCCGCCCTTTGTCGATAATGGGGCGACAACGGGCGGCGACGCTCGCGAAATTTATGCAACGATAGGGTCGAATCATCACGATGCGATCCGGACCGATGTATCGCTGGGCCTTCGAGCGCTGATGGAGTACGACCCCATCCCCCCACTGATGTCCGTGCCGCGGAGCACCCACCCTGATGGAACCGATTGAGCTGAGCCTGTTCGCCAGCCGCCTGCAGGCGATCTGCGAAGAGATGGGCACCGCGTTGAGACGCACGGCCTTCTCCCCAAACATCCGTGATCGGCTGGATTTCTCCTGCGCGGTGTTCGATACGCGGGGCCGACTGTCGGCCCAGGCCGCGCACATCCCGGTGCATCTCGGGAGCATGGCCTTCGCGATGTCGGGGATCGTCGAGGGTCTCCGGCCGGCGCCGGGAGACATGGTCATCTTGAACGATCCCTACCTGGGCGGGACGCACCTCCCGGACGTCACCCTCATCGCACCGCTCTTCCTTGGGAACGAGCATTGCGGCTTCGTGGTCAACCGGGCCCATCATGCGGACATCGGCTGCGCGACCCCGGGCGGCATGCCGATCGCGACCCGGCTCGAGGACGAGGGGCTTGTCATCGCGCCGCAGCGGCTGATGGCGGAGGGACGACTGCTCGCGGAGGTTGCGGAGTGGGTGATCGAGACGACGCGCGACCCGACCATCGCCCGCGGCGACCTGGCCGCCCAGATCGGTGCCAACCGGTGCGGCCTCGAACGGTTGGGGGCCCTGGTGGCGGGCCTCGGACCGGAGCGCTATCGGGCGTCGCTGGCCGACTTGAACGATTACGGGGAGGGCATGGCCAGGACCGCCCTGGCACGCATTCCGGCCGGATGCTATCGCTTCACCGATTGGCTCGACGACGACGGGCAGGGGCAAGAGGACATCCCCATCCGCCTGGCCCTGACGGTCTTGGGGGATCGGGTACATGCCGACTTCGGCGGCACGGCGTCCCAGGTCCGGGGCAACCTCAACTGCCCCTTGTCGGTCGCGGCGGCGGCCGTCTACTACGTGTTCTTTTGCCTCATGCCGCGCGAGACCCCGGCCTGCGCCGGGGCCTTTCGGCCGATCACGCTCAGAGCCCCCGAGGGCTGCCTGCTCAACGCCCGCCCGCCGGCGGCGGTCGCGTCCGGCAATGTCGAGACCAGCACCCGGATCGTCGATGTGGTCCTCGGCGCCCTTGCCCAGGCGCTTCCCGAGGCCATCCCGGCGGCCAGCCACGGGAGCATGAACAACGTTGCAATGGGCTCAGGCGCCATGGGCACCGACACCTGGGACTACTACGAGACCATCGGCGGCGGCATGGGCGCGAACGCGCACGGCCCCGGTCCCGACGGCGTGCAGACCCACATGACCAACACCCGCAATACGCCCATCGAGGTCCTGGAAATCAGCTATCCCCTGCGCGTCACCCGCTATGCGCTGCGCGAGGCCTCCGGCGGCCTCGGGCGGCATGCGGGAGGACGCGGCCTCACGCGCGAGTTCCAGTTCCTCACGCCGACCTCCGTGACCGTGCTCGGCGAGCGCCGCCGCCATGCCCCCTGGGGACTGGCCGGAGGCGGAGACGGGCAGCGGGCCGTCACACTCCTGAACGGCACACGGCTGCCGGGCAAGGTCCACCTCATAGCCGAGCCCGGCGATCGTCTGATGATCGAGTCCGCCGGCGGCGGGGGTTGGGGCGATGTTTGTTCTGATCCACGAAACGACTACACTGGGCGGCCAGTCGAATCACCATCGAGCGAGAGGTCAGCTATGGATGCAATGGAACGGATCAAACAGACGATCGAGGGCAACCCGGTCGTCATCTTCATGAAGGGGACCCCGGACTTCCCCCAATGCGGGTTCTCCATGCGCGCCACCGAGGCCCTCAGGGCTTGTCACGTCGATTTCGCGCATGTGGATATCCTGGCCGAGCCGGAGGTGCGGCAGAACCTGCCGCGCTATTCCAACTGGCCGACCTTCCCCCAGGTCTTCATCGCCGGGGAACTGGTAGGCGGCTGCGATATCGTGCTGGACCTGTATCAGAGCGGCGAGTTGCAGAAGATGACCGACGCCGTTCGCGACCGCACGGCCGGTTGAGGCCGAGGTCGAAGCTTAGAGGTCCTGCTCGGCGTCGAGCACGTCCACCCCCACCGGCGACGCGCACGCTGATCGTGGACAGCGAGCGCGCCAGGTCCTTGTTGAGGCTGGTGATGCGGCTGGCCTTGACCCCGGGCGCCGGCTGCAGCTCGAAGCGGGTGATGACGGGGCCCGGGTGGACGGCCACGACGGCGACCTCGATGCCGAAGTCCTGGAGCTTGAGCTCGACCTGCGGCTCCGAGTCGTTGACGTGTGTGACCGGATCGGGAGCCCCATGCGCCGGCACTCGTTAAGTTAGCAATTCCCGCAATCGCGCCAGCAATTTTTCCATATCGACCGGCTTGGAAGCGTAATCGGAGGCGCCCGCGGCCAGGCACTTCTCGCGGTCGCCCTTCATCGCCTTTGCAGTGAGCGCAATAATCGGCAGATCCTTGAACTGAGGCTCACTGCGGATGAGGCGCATGGTCTCAAAACCGTCCATCTCCGGCATCATGATGTCCATCAGCACAATGTCGATGCCGGGTGTGTCATGCAGCCTGGCGATGGCGTCCTTGCCGCTTTCGGCAGGTACGACCACGATGCCATTGCTTTCCAGCACGGCAGTCAAGGCAAACAGGTTACGGATATCGTCGTCGACCAGAAGGGCTTTTTTGCCCGCCAGCAGGCCGTTGGAGAGCGCCGGCAGTTCCGTCTGCTCGGGCTTTGCTTTTTCGGGCTTTTCTCCCTTCAGCCCTTGCAGAAACTGCTTGACACCCGCCGCCAGGCGATTAAGCGCGCTTTCGCCTTCACCGGCAATCACCATCGCCCTCAATTGCTTGAACCGGTTCTTCTTCTTCCGATCCAAGCTGCGCCCCGTAAATGCCACGACCGGGATATCGGCCAGGGCCGGGTCCTGGCGCATGTCCTGAAGCAAGGCGATCCCGTCCATCTCGGGCACATCCAGATCCAGCACAACGCCTTGATAAGGTCTCTTGCGCAGCTCCGCCAGCGTTTCGCTCGCGCTCGCTACCGACACCACATCGACGGCTTCACCCTGGAGCTCGGCAAGGATCGCGGCGCGTCTGGCCGGGTCGCGCTCAATGATCAGCAGTGCCCGAGCCGGACGAGCGACCTCCTGCTTGATCTGGGCAAACACTTGCCTGAGGGAGGCCGCGTCGAGCGGTTTGGTAAGGTAGCTGGCCACCCCTTTCATCTCGGCCGCAGCCGGACGATCCCGTACCGAGATGACATGGATCGGGATATCGCGGGTTTGCGGATGCGCCTTCAAACGATCGGCGACGCTCCAGCCATCGATATCCGGCAGGATGATATCCAGGATAATCGCGGCAGCCTTGAACTGCTGCGCCAGGCCAATCCCTTCTCCACCGCTGGCAGCCACCAGCGCTTTGAAACCGTGCCCGTGGGCCATTTCTCGCAGGAGCTGCGCAAAAGTGGGGTCGTCCTCGATGATCAAAAGCACATCGTCCTGCGATCCGACTGCACCCCGATCGTCGCCGGTGGCAGCTTGGGTAGGAGCCGGTCCCGCTATGGAACGTTCGCCCAACAGGGTCGTTGGTATGGTTTCGGGCGATAGCCGCGGTTTCATCCTTAGGCCGCCGGGGATTTGCTGCGGCACATAAAAGGTGAAGGTACTGCCGATGCCTTCCTCGCTTTCGACGCGGAGCTCGCCGTCCAACAAGCGGGCGATCTCGCGGCTGATGGCGAGCCCGAGGCCCGTGCCGCCATAGCGCCGCGAGGTGCCGGCGTCGGCCTGTTGGAAGGCTTCGAAGATCAGCATTTGCTTGTCTTTCGGAATCCCCATTCCGGTATCGATAACGGCAAAGGCGATAACCATCGGCGCGCTATTCAGTAGCTTATGCTCGCGACTCCAGCCGGATCGGGCGACGCCGATGCTGCATGTCACGCTGCCCCGCTCGGTGAATTTGATGCCGTTCGCGATCAAATTCTTGAGCACTTGCTGCAGGCGCTGCTCATCGGTATGCACGCAGGACGGCAAGTCCGGGGCGAGGTCAAGCGTGAATTCCAGCCCCTTGGCTTCGGCCAGGTGCCGGAAGGTGTTATCGACATGATCGGCCAATCTGGCAAACGGCAGATCTTCAGGTTCAAGCGTAGTGGTGCCGGCTTCTATCTTCGACAGATCGAGGATATCGTTGATCAACTGCAACAAGTCGGTGCCGGAGCCGTGGATGATCTCGATCATTTCCATCTGCTGAGGCGTCAAGTTGCCGCCCCGGTTCTGATTCAACTGGTCCGCAAGCAGGAGCAGGCTGTTGAGCGGCGTGCGCAGCTCGTGCGACATGTTGGCGAGGAACTCGGACTTGTACTTCGAGGTCAGCGCGAGCTGCGAGGCTTGCTCCTGCAAACTGGCGCGCGCGACCTCGATTTCGCGATTCTTGCGCTCGACCTCGGCGTTCTGCGCGCTCAATTGCAGCGCCTTTTGCTGGAGCTCCGCATTGGTGTTCTGCAACTCGTCCTGCTGGGATTTCAGTTCGTTGGCGAGAGACTGCGATTGCTGCAACAACGCTTCGGTGCTGGCGGCCGATTCGATCGAGTTGAACACGATGCCCAGCCCTTCCGCGAGCTGATCGAGCAAGGTCAGATGGATCCCCTGGAAGGGTTCGAACGTGGCCAGCTCGATCACCGCCTTGACCTGCCCCTCGAACAGAATGGGCAGAACGATGAGGTTGCGCGGCGTAGCCTGCCCGAGCCCGGAAACGATCTGAATATAATCGTAGGGCACGTGGGATACCAGGATGCGTTGTTTCTCGAACGCGGCCTGGCCGACCAGGCCCTCGCCGATTGCCCATTCCTGCGACAGGTTCTTGCGCTCCTGATAGCCGTAGCTGGACATCAGTCGAAGCCACGTCGCGCCACCCTGGACCTGCAGGGTGTACAGCACCGCATGCTGCGCGGCGACGAGCGGAGCCAGTTCGGACAGCAACGTCCGGGCGACCGTCATCGTGTCGCGCTGGCCCTGCAACATGCGGATGAGCCGCGCCAGGTTGGTCTTGAGCCAGTCCTGCTCGGTGTTGCGCTGTGTGGTCTCCTTCAGGTTGAGGATCATCTGGTTGACGTTGTCCTTGAGGTCCGCCACTTCGCCGCTCGCCGCGACCTGGATCGAGCGGGTGAGATCGCCCTTGGTCACGGCGATGGCCACTTCGCCGATCGCACGCACCTGCGTCGTGAGGTTGGCGGCCAGCTCGTTCACGTTATCGACTAGATCCTTCCAGCTTCCGGCCGCGCCCGGCACCGTCGCCTGCCCGCCGAGCTTGCCCTCCACGCCCACCTCGCGCGCCACCCGCGTCACCTGGTCGCTGAACGTCGCCAGCGTATCCATCATGTCGTTGATGGTATCGGCCAGCGATGCGACCTCGCCTTTGGCCGGCACCATCATCTTCTGCTTCAGGTTGCCGACCGCGACACCGGTCACCACCTTGGCGATGCCGCGCACCTGGTCGGTCAGGTTGTCGGCCATGACGTTCACGCTGTCGGTCAGGTCCTTCCACACCCCCGATACGCCCTTGACCTGCGCCTGGCCGCCCAGCTTGCCCTCGGTGCCCACCTCCCGCGCCACCCGCGTCACCTCACCGGAGAAGCTGTTCAACTGGTCCACCATGATGTTGATGGTGTCCTTGAGCTGCAGTACCTCGCCGCGCACATCCACGGTGATCTTCTGCGACAGATCGCCCTTCGCCACGGCGGTCGTCACCCCCGCGATATTGCGCACCTGCACGGTCAGGTTGCCTGCCATCGCGTTCACGTTGTCGGTCAGGTCCTTCCATACGCCCGCCACCCCCGGCACCTGCGCCTGGCCGCCCAGCTTGCCCTCGGTGCCCAC
>JBOIDT010000092.1:0-12359 GCA_050740755.1 Gammaproteobacteria bacterium | reverse complement strand
GGCTAGGCTTCCGCCGAGAACTTGCTAACCCTTGCACAGGCGTCGAGCCGAGCCCCGCACTGAACGGTGTTGGAGGTCAGTGCGAAATAGCCTTCCAGGCGCAGGCGCGGGTTGTCGCCTTCGCTCAGATTGATCTGCACCCGCTGCAACGCCGGGAAGCCCGGCGGCAACTGCGCGCGCGGGTGCAAACCGCCGATCGCGAAGGTGAAGCTGGTGTCGTTTTTCCAGTTGGCCCGCAGCGCGGCTTGGCCGTCGATGCGGTAGCCGGCGATACGCGAGTCCACCAGCGCCGCATCGAGCGCCACGGTGCCGGCATCGAAGTCGATGACACCCAGCAGGTCCATGTGGGCGTCGACGACGGGCTTGGCGAGCGACGGCAGCCCCAGGTGCAGCTGGCCAAACAGCAGCAGCCGCAGCGGGTCGGGGAACTCCAGCGCCAGTCCCAGTTCGGCCGCGACCATGGGCACCGGGCCCCAACCCAGCTTGAACATCGGCCCCAGCAGGTAGCGGCCCTCGGCCTGTGGAAAGAAACGCTGCAGCTGTGAAAGCAGTTGGGGCGCGTTCTCCAGCGCGCGTTGCGGGAACAGCAGCGAGCCGATTGCGCCGCTGCGAACGCCGTCGCGCAGCGCCTCGACCTGTGCGCTGCGATGGATGCCCAACAGCCCGCCGACGCCGTTGAGGGTGAAACCCAGCCCCAACTGCACCGGCGGAAACTCCCCGCTGATCACCACTACCAGCGAGTAGCCCGGCTTGCCGTCCGGGCGCCGGGTGTTCAGCACGCCCAGACCTGCGAGCAGCAACTGGCCGCATTTGAGCTGCATGGCACCTTCGTACTGATGCAGTTGTGGCTTGCTGAACAGATAGCCGCTGCCGGTGATGGCCGCGGTGTTCAGCGACAGGCCGATGCCGGCCGGCGGTTGGATCCCCGCATCCAGATCCACAAGTCCGAGGTTGCCCTGCGGCGTGAAACGCAGGTCCGCGCGCAGCCCCATGCCGTCGATGGCTGCCGTGAACGGCCCCAGCTCCACACTGAACTCCAGGCCGGCATCGAGCACGATGCCGCCGTCGTCGGCCAGCATGCGCAAGCGCATCGAGTCGGCGCGCAGGCCGGGTGCGAGCGAGCGCCCGATCGTGATGCGCGTATCCAGGCTCGCGCCGCTCTTGAAGTAAAGGCCCCGCCGATTGGACCAGCCGAGCCCGAAATCGAATTCGCTCCGCAGTCCTTCGGCGGGCAGCAGTGCCTGCGCGAAACTGTCGCCGTCGCTCGGTCGGTGCGACGACGAAGGCGGCCTGGCGCGCCTCCAGCAACAACCCGTAGTCGGCGGCGCTGCCCTGCAGCGACGCGTGGCCGCTCAGCGCGACGGGCCCGAGCTCCAGCCGGGTGCCCTGCGTCCCGCCAATCATCTGCGGGCCGCCGACTTCCTGAACGTCCTCATCACTGACATCCAGCTCCGGCACATGCATCAGGGCGAACTGGATCGCGACCGCCAGGGCCGCGAAGTCCTCCGGCAGGGTCAAACCATCCCGGCCGAAGGCGAAGCCCTGGAGTCCCGCTTGCAGGTCGAGATCGAAAACCCAGGGCCCCGCCGTGCGGGAAATGCGGGTTCCACCGAACGGCGTCACCACCAGGCCGAGACCGCCCAGTTCGGTCGGTGACAGTGCCAGGCTGAGGCCGTACTGCGCGGCCGGGTCCGAGACATCGAACAGGCTGAGCATGCCACCGCCGAGCGGCTGTCCCGCTTCCCCGAACCGTTCCAAGTCTTCCGCATCGATGCCGTAGCGATGACTCCAGCCGAGTTCCGCAAACACGCGCCCCAGGCGGGGGAAGAGCAGGTCCGACACCGTTTTCGCCTGCTGGACCGTATCCAGGCGACCGAACGGCATATAGGCGGCGCGCAGCGTCGCAGCCGGGTCGCGCAGCAGGCCGCCGATGCGATCGAGCCGCAGGCGCAATGCTGGCAGGGCGAGCGCAGGCAGGGCATCGGGCGGAACCAGGCTGGCCGTGTCCGGCAGATCCACCTCGATCAAGGTGAGCAGCTCGGCCAGCGCAAACGCCAACGGTGAGCCGAGCCGGATCTTCAGCACGACAAGCTGTTCGATGACGGCCGCCGGCAGGTCGCGGTACGGCAGCTCCGGCGAGCTGCTTCCCAGTTCCGCCAGAGCACGCACTTCATCGAACAAGGCGCGTGCCAGAGCCAGCGCGTTCAGCAGCTCGGTGATCGACCGCGGGGGCTCCTGCAGAGCCCTTCGCAAGCCCTCCAGCTTGACTTTGATCGCCTCGAGGCGCGTGAGCAGCGCGTCGAGCGGAAAATCCTCCAGCAGGTCCACGTGCCAACCCGCCAAGGCGAACAGCCTGCGCCGCACATCCACGTCGTCGATGGCGGTTGCCATCGGCTGCAGCAATTCATCGAACCACTGCAGCGGAAACTTTTCGTCTTCGGCGGACATGCAGCGGCCCTCCCCTCAATACCGGCGCATCGGGTAGCGGGGATCGTCGAAGCGCATGGAGACGGCGGTCCTGGTCAGCGGATGTGGGGGCAGCGGGACTTCCTGGTTTCCTTGCTTTTTCATGAGCGACCACCACAGGTTCTGGACGACGGCGCGTTCGCTTGCCGTCCAGATGAAACTGATCTCGCCGAGGTTGTTCAACCCGACGATTTCTTTGCCGTGGCCCCATCTCCCTGCATAGTCCGAGTGGTTGACGGAGCAGGCCATGTAGGCTTTGAGCACGGCCTTGCGCACACCCAGGTTGCTGGGCGGCGGCACCACGATGGACTCGGGTTGGATGCAGACCAAAGTGATTTTTTCCGTGGCCAAGTTGTCGGCCACGATGTTGTCGAGCCGATACCACCAGTGTGGCGGGATGGGCTCCAGGTCCAGGAAGGGCTGATCCACCGAGTTCAACATTTGCGGATGCGAACTCAAGAAGTATGCAAAACTCTGCGAGCCGCTGCCCACGCCGATCGGCGGCCGGGGGCCGTCGGCATTGTTCCATCCGTACTGGATCGAGTTCTCCAGATAGTTGCCGACCTCGCTGAACCCCGAGGTGTGCAGTCCCCGGGTGTCCTTGATCTCGTTCTTCAAAGCGCTGGCGGTCAATTGCACGGCGACCATCTGCAAGGGCTCTTCAGGAGCCCCCTCGAAGGACTTGTTTTTCTCGAACCTGCGCTTCGCGAAGTACTGCGAGCGTATCGAGTAGCCGTAGTGAACGTCGCCGGAAAGGAATACCAGCGACGCCTTCTTCTCCGGCCCGCCGCCGTTCTCCGCCAAGGTTTTGGCCAGCGTCGACAGAAAGGCCTGCTGGCCGGCCGGCTGCAGAAACCAGGCCTCCGGATCTTTTGCGAAGTAGCCGAACAGCCCCACCGATGCTTCCTGTGCCGCTTCGACATAGGGAATTCCGAACACAGGCACGGGTGAAATGACCAGGGTCACGTCAAAGCCTTGACTGGCCATGTCGCTGATCTGCCGGGCCAGAGCGGTGTCACTCATCAGGACCGGGAAATTCTCCGCCGCGCCGGGATAGCAGCGCCAGGTGCGGGTATCCAGAACCAGAACCTGGTGCTTGGGCCCGGTGACGCGGAAATGCCAATTCAGCGTGCCGCTGGCATGCGTCCATTCGTTGGGGCTGTGGCTGCGCAGCCTGCCCAAGGCATCATCGGGCACGTTGACCAGTTCATTGATGCGACGCCGTGCCGTCGAGTCCTGGGTGTCGGGTTCCGCAATCCATTCGCCCAGCGCCCGCAACAACCCGGCGCCCGGCCGGCCTGAATCGAACTGGGCAGGATCGTTTCCCCAGGCCTGGAAAACGGCGAACGCGGCCAGCCCGTTCTGTACCGCGCGCCGCCCCAGCGGCTTGGCAAGGACCCGGTCGCACCAGTGGCGGTTGATGTTCCAGTCGTCGGTGATTTCGTGGTCGTCGAACATCATGTAGCAGGGGATGTTGGCCAGCGCGCGCCTGACCTGGCCGAGCGTACTGCGATAGGTCTGCAGCCGACCGTTATCGGTCTCGAACTGCCCGTAGGGCACAGTGGGCTTCGTCGATTCGATTCCCTGCCCGAACAGCCTTTCCTCGAGCACGACGTACCTGGGCACGCCTGGAAATACTTCCTCGAATTCGGGAAACCCCGCGGGCCACAGCACCGGCGACCAGGCGAACAGATACATCGCCGCGTATTCCTTGAAGCTCAACAACTGGTTGCGATCGACTCTTTCGTCGGCGCCCGGCGGTGACACGGTAAACCCGCAGGCTTCGCGTATGGTCTTGGAACGGTGTCCGGGAAGGACGTGTTTAACGAACAGTGGGACATCGGCGATTCCTTTCGGAACAAAGCCGTAGCCGCGCTTGAAGCGGTCGCCGGCGTCGTACAGAAAGGTGAGCTCCCTGGATTGAAGCAAGGTCTCGCCCGCATCGATCAGCATCGTCAGCAGACTGGCCGCCACGTCGTCGGCGTAGATCTGATCGCCGGTGAGGAACAGTTGATGCGGCCGGCCGTCGGGATCGGCAACCGTGGAGCTGATCATCGTGTCCAGGGCCTGCAGCGCGTCCAGGCTTTCGCCATGCGGCTTGCGGCACGAGCCATGAATGAGGCGCAGCTTGTCCAGGCCGGCCGGCGCAAGCGCGAAGCTCGGCAGGTTTGCCAGGCGCATAACCCAGCGCCTGAGGCCCGGACAGCAGGCCGCTGCCGTCGAGGTCCGTGGTCGAGGCGCCCGTGTCACCGGGGATGGCGCTACCGGTCCGCACGAAACGCAGGTCATAGGTGTAGATCCGCCCGCTGGCCAGTTGCATCGGGTCGTCCGGCCCTGGCCGACGCCTGGACGACCGCGACGTGCAGGTAGTTGCCCAGCGGCACCGTGTGCATGCTGCCCTCCAAGATCAATGCGCGTGGGCGATCCGTGCCCTGGAACACGTTCAGGGTGACCTCACGCGGATACTTCAGGGCCACGAACACACACACCCGTTTGGGCGTGACATGCCGCAACAGCGGGCCGCAGATGACCAGCGGCACGGACGTCGCGTGGAGCCGCTGGGCCAGGCCGAATTCAGATTTCCAGGACATCAACTGCCTCCCGACTGCCGCCTACCGTGGCGCATCGATGACGTCGAAGCGCAGCCCGCTGCGCGCCTCGCCATGCTGGGCGAGCGTCTTGCGCCGCCCGACCCACAGGTGTGGCCGGTTGTCGGCGCCACGCGCGTATTGACAGCTGCGGGTGACGCGCGCGCCGCCGCGCGGGACCTCCTCTTCGAAGATCCGGAACTCGCCACGTTCGGGCTCCAGGATGCGGCCCAGGATGCGCGTCGGCGCTTGCCCGCCCGGATCGGGGTCGGGCAGCATCTCGCCGCGCTCCAGCATCAGGCCCTGCGCTGCCCTGATCGGCAGGAAGGGCACCCAGTGGTCCGCAACGGTGGTCGCCAGGCGGTAGTGCAGGGTGCCGTCGGCCCCGGACGCAGGCACCGCCGCCGTGCGCGCCGCACGGCTCGCTTCGTGCCGGTTGCAGGGCAGGCCCGCCGGGCTTTCGGCCAGCAGTTCGATCGCCCAGGCCTGGTTGGCCGTCTCGTCGCGCAGGAAGCGCACGTCTTCCAGCGGCGGGCCTTCCATGGTCTGTGCGACCACCGGCGCCAGCAGGAGGCCGTCGTCGCGTCCGGTTGCGGTGTACATGCGCCAGCCCTGGGCGTCGGCCGCCTCGCTGACGGGCGGGATCTCCGTGCGGATGCCGAACACATCGGTCACCACGAGCGAACGCACTCGGGAAAAGCTGCCGTACGGCAACTCCAGCGGCGCCAGAAACCAGTCGTTGCCAAAGCTCAATGCGTAGTCGATGAACAGCATGCGCACGAGGTCGGTGGAATCGGCCGGCATTGCGCCGAAATCGACGTTTGCATCCTCCATTTCCCACCAGCGGGAGGCGGGCATGCCGGCGTACGCGAGTCGCGCCGGAATGGCGCTGTGGACCTGCTCGCTGGAGAGCGGTCCGGGGTCGTCCGGCGCTGCGCCCAGAGAATCCCCAGCCGAGCCGGCTCGAAAGGCGTCCCAGTCCAGATGCCCTTGGTGATACTCGCTGGCGGCGAGAACCGTCTCTTGCTCCCCGTCGTGGGCCGCGATGGCGAAGCGGTACTCCTGGCGCTGCGGATCCCAGGCGCTGCCCTGATCCCCGGCCGGTTCGTCGTAGTGCTGCTCGCAGGCCGGCAGCCACGCCAGCACCACGGCCTGCAGTGCGTTCCTATCCCCGGTTGCTTCGGACAGAGTGCCGCGCCAGGTCCAGGTGCCCAGGGGCTGCCGGCGCAGGGGCGAGAAGTGGGCGTAAACCGCGCGCCCGTCCGGTACGCGGTTGTGCATCATCTCGAGATAGCGTTGCGACGCGGGGTCCAGTTCCTGGTTCGCCGGCGGAGCCAAAGGAGCGAAGGGAAAGGCGGAAATCCACGCCTGGACGGTGCGCTCCAATCCGGCGCGCCTGAGCATGCGCAGCAGGCGCAGCCCGGTGTCGGCCCCGGTTCTGGGTGTCGGGCTGGCCCGGCGCAGGACGGCTTCTCCCTCGACCAAGGGTTCAAGTAGCTGCCGGGCTGCGTCGAACAGCCGGCTGCCGGCGGCCCCCGGCTCGGCTGCCGAACCCTCGGCTCGGTAGCGCGAGATCGGCGCCACCTTGAAGGCCATGCGCACGGCGATCGGCGAGCCGGCGTCTGCGCCGGTGAATTCGCCCATCTGGAACTGGCGCGCCAGCATCCACATCGGGTCGTGGATGCGCGCCTCGAGTCCGGGCTGGATACTGGGTAGGCGACGGCCCTGAATCAGGCGATTCCTGATGGTCATCGAGATCATGACGGTGTGCTCCGGATCGTGTGGGGTGGCGGGGGCTTTTGGGCGGGCGATGAATCGGTCACTGCGGATGGGATTGTGAAAAGTCGGTCGACAGACCGGCGTTGCCTGCATGCCCCGCGAAGAAGGCGGCCGGCAGGAAGTGGCCCAGATCCACAAACGTCTGGTCGGAAGCACGGCGCGGCATGAACTGCAGCAATTCACGAACGGTGTCGACCAGCGCCTCGGTGCTCCACGGCTGCCCGGCGTTCGGCGCCACGGCCAGCAGGATGGCGTTGGGCGGCTCGGTATTGGGTGCGTTGAAGTTGAAGGCCAGACCGGTCGTCTGCGTGCCGGCCGGAATCACTTCTTCCCAGCCATCCACCAGAAGACCCGCCAGCGGCTGGGCGCTGTCCAGCGCCGTGCTGCCCAGCGCCAACAAGGCCAGCGTGCCGTGGGTCACCTCGGCGCCGGGCAGTGCGGCCCACTGCACGCTCTCGCCGTGCAATGGGAGCTGCGACACAGCGGCCGGCAGTGCCCGCTCGGGGTCCAGCGCTTCGAGGCAGTTGCGCACGGTCTGCAGGCGGGTCATGGCCGGGCGCACCGACGCCATTCGCGCGAGGAACTGCTCCGGCGCGTCCAGGTCACCCGCCAGCAGCGCCGCGTTCGCTGACAGGCCGGCCGCGATTTCCGCGCCTCGCGCCGCAATAAATCGCGGGAGGGCTTTGAAACTTGCGCCGAACACCTGCTTCAGGCGCTGCATCTGCACGTCGAGAAGAACCGCTGGAGACGGTGCCCTGCCTTCCGGAGCGTTCGCCGCAAGTGCCTGAAGTGCGTGCAACTGCGCCTTGACCTGTTCGAGCACCGCTGCGCCCTGCGCCTGCAGCCGAGTGATTGCCTCCGGCGCATCGGCCGACCGTGCCGGCACGCTTCCCGTTACGCCGTAGGCGGTGAGGGCCAGGAGTGCGGCCCTGAGCGTCGCTGCATCGGGGGCCGAGGCGTGCAGGGCCGCTTCAAGCGTGTGTGCGGCGTGTTCGAAGCCTGCGACGGCGTGGTCGGCGCGGGTGCGCAACTCTTCGATATCGGCAGTCGACGACACGCCAGATTGCTGCAGATCGGCATCCTCGAGGGCCCGGCATCCCGCGATCAGCGCGTGCAGCGCCCGGCCTAGCTCCACGAACGTGGCGCCGTCGACCTGGTTGTGCGCCAGGCCGGCCAGACGCATGTGCACCGACACGCTCGCACCGGCGCCGACGTTTTCCGTAGGGTTCGCGAGCAGGTGATCGCGTAATAGTTCAACCAGATCCGAACCGTCGTCGCAGCCACCGGCGGCCAGATAGACGAAGTCCAGCGGATCCAGTCCCAGCGCATTCAGACCGATACGCCGCGTGGCGAGCTCACGCCCCTGCGCGTCGTGGTAGCGCCCTTCGATGACGCAGCGCTCGAGCTCGCCCAGCCGCGCGGCACACCAGGAACTGAGGCGCGGCTCAGCCTGCCCACGCGCAGCGCCGGGCGCGACCGTGGCGTCTGGCATCGGCAAAAAAACGCGTACCCCGAAGGTCTTGCCCTGACGGGGCGTGCGTTGCGATTCGAGTTCCGGCGGCGGGACCACACCCTTCGCGACCGCATCCAGCGTCGCGCCGGCGCGATCGAAATTGCCGCGTAACGCCTGGTAAACGCTCTCCGCCAGGGTGGCATCCCCGACCGCGTCGAGCCCTGCCTCCACGCTCTCGGCGATCAACTGCAGCGAAGCCTGATGCGCGGTGTTTCCGGACGCGCGCACTTCAGCAGGAAGCCAGTGCGGGAAGCCGGCGTCGAGAAAGCTGCGCAGCGCTTGCACCAGTCGTTTCCCGTCGACGACGGTCGCAGCGGCAATCGAGGAGGCGGGCTGCGTCTCGAGGCTGCCTGCCGCCAGCGGGTACATGTCGCGGAAGGCGGGCAGATATCGGGAGAGCCCGCCGTCCTGGAGGCCACGCTCGAAGCGGTAGCCCAACAAGGCGCCGAGCGACTGTCCCTGGCGGATGCCATCCAGGAGGTGGCGCGCCAGGCGCACCCGCTCCGAGGACAGATCGATGTCCAACGGGCTTTGCGCGCCTTCATCGGCCCGTGCCTGCTGGCCGCTGCGCAGCAGTGCAGCCGTCTTCGCCTGGTCGATCGACGGCGCGTGGATATAGCCGACGGTGTCGGGCGTGGGGTCGAACCCGGCGCCATCCTGCGGCAAGGACTCCAACGCCGGAATGCGCAGGTTATAGAGCCAGCCGATACCGCCAATCGCCGTGCCCCCGTGCCCGGCTTCGCGCAGGCGGTGAAGCCGCTTGGTGGCGAAGCTGGTGATCCAGGCGTCCAGCCGGTTGTCGGTCAGCGACAGCGTCTCGCGCGCCAGCAGATCGAGGCGTGCGCTGGGTAGCTCGATGAGCGCATCCAGCGCGGCGTCGAAGTCGGCCAGTTCCGGGTCGATGTGGGTGCCGCTGCTCGACATCTCGGTATACGCCGCGTAGTAGTTGCGAGACGCGTCGAACGGCTTCGTGGCCAGCTGCCGGCAATCCAGGTCGCTGCCGCCCAGGCCATAGACTTCAACCTCCGGATAGGTGCCGTTCGGCCGATCCGGCGCCTGCCGCCGCTGCATG
The DNA here is from genome assembly GCA_050740755.1 of Gammaproteobacteria bacterium. GTDB lineage: Bacteria > Pseudomonadota > Gammaproteobacteria > JACCXJ01 > JACCXJ01 > JACCXJ01. The sequence goes on along the minus strand of JBOIDT010000092.1, from coordinate 2,941 downwards.
GCCCTGAAATAGGCCGACAGCCGGGCGTGACGTGTCAGATGGGCGAGCAGGGGCATCGGGCTGTCGAGGCTTTCGGGGAGCCGGTGCAGCGCCTCCAGCGTCAAGGCGCGCAGATCGCGCAGGTAGTTGACGACCAGGGGGTCGCTCTCCGACAAGCCTCCGGCCTGGACCAGCGGCGCCTTGAGTTGACTGCTGTCGATGTAGACCGATCGCCCCAGCAGCGGCCGGTCGATGACCGTGGTGCTGGCATCGATGCGGTCCGCCGCCGCGCCCAGGTCGATGAAGCGCTGTTTCACGCGGCCCCAGGCTTCGTCGATGATGGCTTGGCGCTTGCCCTCCCACGGCACCGCATTGGCAGGCAGCCAGTTCTGGTAAAGCTCCGCGAAGACGGCGAGAACCTGGTCGCTGATGGCGCCCGTGGTTCCGAAAGTGGTTGGAACGGCGTTCAATGACAGCACGTCGATCAGGCTGTCCTCGGCCGACTTGCCGGTGCCAACACGCCGGACATTCAAGATCAAGCTCCTGAAGAACTGGTGGTCGCCCAGGCGCCGGACCAGGCGCTGGACTCGGCCATCCGCCGCGTCCCTCTCGTCCTGGGGCGACCAGCGCACCATGGTCGACACCGGCAATATGCCGTAGGGCTGATTACCGATGCGCAGAGTGGGCAGGGGGCCGCGGGCGCGCACGAAGTGACTGAATAGCTGGTAGGCGGCTTCACGATCCTGGGCCCACTGGCGTTCGAAGCCGGCCGCATCCAGGTTGCCGGGGCGCAGCAGCGGCGAGTAGATCATCCGGTCCAGGAAGTAGCCCCAGGTCGCCGGCCACAACAGCCGATTCATCGCGCCGACACCCCGCTGGTCGTCGTCGTGCCCTCCACGGGCATGATCGAACGCCGTTCGCCCTGCTCCGAGTGCGCTTGCCATGCGCGCGGCGTTGCTTTGCGCGGGCGCAGCGCCATGCAGGCGTTCGTCGGTGAAGACCGCGCGATGCTGCGTGTCCTGCGAACTGAACCCGGACCCTGCGACGTCGGTATTGTTGGTGAGCGTGCCCTGGGCAAGGAAGCCCAGCGTGCTGGTATGACGCAGCGCATCCAGCTGGCGCTCGATCAAGTCAGTGGCATCGCCAGCCGTGGCCTTGACGCCGACGACGAACAGGAAGTCGATCGAACTCTTGGGGTAGCTCGAAAGGTCGGCGCGCAGGGCCATGCCGACGCGCTCGGCTTCGGCAAAATCCACCAGCCAGCGCATTCCATCGTCGGCGGGAACAGCGCCCGGTGACCACTGTGCGCCCTGCGCCTGCGGATCCCAACCGGTCTTCAACCGATAGGGGATACGCCGGCCGGCTACGCGGAATTGTTCGCTGGAGACGCCGTTGGTGAGCCTGCAGCCGAGCAACAGCCAGCGGTCCGGCAACAGGTCGCTGTGCGATGGGCGGCTCCAGGTCTGGGCGCGCAGCGCAGGTGCTTCGCCCGTTTCCAGGGCCCGCAGGATCCAGCCCGCTCTGAGCGCGCCGAAGCGATCGGCGAGTTCGGTCCAGGCAGAGAGCTTGCCGGTTTCGTCGGGCGCATCGGCAGTGCGTTGTAGATAGGCCGTTCCCCAGTCGAGTTCGTCGTCGGTCAGCTCCATTTCGTGCGAGTCGATGTGCAATTCCTCGGGAAACACGCGTACGAGAAGTTCCCGGCGTCCGGCGCTGGCCACGAACCGGACCTCCATGCGCACCGGCAACAGCATCAACGGCAGATTGCCGGGCAGCCCGCTCAATGGGTCGTTGGACGGCAGAGCAGAAAACGCGGCCGCATGGGCCTGCTCGAGTGCATCCTCGGCCTGCAGCAACATAGCCCGAGCCTGCTGCTGGTCCAGCGATGCGGCGTCCAGGGCGGCTTGCGCCTGCGCGACCGCTGCGCCGTCGCTCGACTGCTGCGCCGTCGCTCGACTGCTGCGCCAGCGACACGTTTTTCGCGGCGGCCTGATGCCGGTGCTCGGCTGCGCGCGTTTGTACTGCTTGGGCATCCAGAGCCAGGCGTGCCTGGCGCAGCGCCTGTGCCTGCGGGGTGAGGGTGTTCATCGTCGGGGCGGGCTCGACCGCGGATTAAACCGCAGTGGAGTCGGGGGGAAGCAGCGCACTCGCATGCAGCGCAACCTTAACCGGCCACTGCATGAAGCAGCGTGCGACGTGGGCGCCGTTCGTCGCCCAGGTCACCGGGAAAGCGTCCCGGCCGTCGAGGCGCACAGACTCCCGGAACGGGCTGTGGTCGGGCAGGGGAGCGCGCGTCGGGCTGGCGTACTGAAGCCGACCGCCCGGATCCAGTACATGCCCCCAGTGCAGGTCGTCCACGCTGCCCGGCACCGTGCCTTCCCCCGCAGCGGGCGGCTCGTCCAGGCCGAAGCGGAGCTCCGTCGGTGGTTCGCGAAAGACGATGAACCAGCCCGGGTCGGTTTCGCTGCCGCGTGCCTCGGCCAGCGTCAGGTCAAAGGCCATGAAGCGCGTGTCGCCTCCCAGCGAACCGGCGAACAGGGGTGCCTTGACCCGCTTGGCCACCGGCTTTCGCTGTCCGTTCTGGAAAATCGCGGGTTCCGCGGTGATCCAGGTGTTGGGAAAGCGTCGCAGCAGCTCGCCGCGAATGACGAGCGTCAGTTGATTGCCAGCCGTACCCTGTGCGTCGCCGAGCAGGGCCCGGTCCGCAGACAAGCTGTGTAGTGCGTCGATGTCGACCGGCTGGCCCTCATCCATCGGCTGACCCGGCGCAACTGCTGCATCGTGACCCGATCGGTCCCAGAAGCAGCGGAAATAGGTGCCGCGCTGATCGGTCGGGAAACCGCGCCACAGAAGTTCGCTGCCCATTTCGTGGTTCAGGCCGATCATGTACGCAAGCATGAAGGTCGGGTTGGCCCGCACCAGGCCCACGCTGTCCGGCGGCAGGCCCTGCGCTCCTGCGAGGACG
>JBOIDT010000091.1:0-12388 GCA_050740755.1 Gammaproteobacteria bacterium | reverse complement strand
AACCCAACCCGTGGTATCCACCTCGGAATACCCTCGCGTAGTCCCGAGGCACTCCCGGATCTACCCGTGGACCGAATGCCCGATGAAGCTGAGCCGATGCCGTGTAACGGACATCCCATGACAGGTCAGGCTTACCCCATAGGCGGCTGATCCCGGAACACCGGAACACACGAATCGATACACCGTGTCCATACCGTCGAGCATGCTTGCATTTTGATAAAATCAAGTGTGAAAGATCAGGTGTGGGGAAAAGCCAGGTAACTGAGATAAAAAAGGGGGCTTGACAAAGCTATGACATGACAGGATGCGGTGAACGAAGGGAACCGCATCGGTCGCAAAAAGAGCTGGGCGAGACAAGGTGATCCATGACCGAATGCCGTCGTGCCTGGCTTCCGGGAGCCACGTGGTTTTTCACGGTGAATCTGGCCGAGCGACGCGGGAATCGCCTATTGGTCGAGCGAATTGATGTGTTGCGAACTGCGTTTCGTAGCGTTCGGGCGCGACATCCCTTCCAGCTGGAAGCGGTTGTAATCCTGCCGGATCATTTACATTGCGTTTGGACGCTGGCGTCCGGTGATTCGGATTTTTCTACCCGCTGCAGTCTGATCAAGGGACACTTCTCCCGTGCCATCGAAAAAGGTGAGCGCCTTTCGCGAAGCCGGGCCAAGTGGGGTGAACTTGGCAGCGCCGTTTTTGGGAACATCTCATCCGTGATCAAGCCGACTTCAACCGTCACGTCGATTATGTCCATTGGAACCCCGTCAAACACGGATGGGTGAGACGCGTGGCCGATTGGCCTCATTCCAGTTTCCACGCGTTCAGGTGGCAAGGAGTCTATCCAGAGGATTGGGGTGGCGAGAATGTCCCAATCTTGCGGCAGGGGAGTAACGCAAGCGATGCGGTTCCCTTCGGTCACCGCATCCAACGTGCTAACGCACTCTACATTGATGTCGCGCCGTAGGTTGGGTTTTGAGAAAGGAAACCCGTATTTGACGTGGAGATGCTCGGATTCACTCCGTTCATCCTAGCCTACCGCGCTTTCGCCGGAATGACGAGTTTGTTGATTGATACCTGCGGCCGCAACAGTGGTTCTATGGTGAGAGCAAGTATGGCCCCAGTGAAGCGAAACCGGAATCCAGGGCGAATAATATTCGCCATGTGTGTCCAAATTCGGATGTTGGTCGTGCGAGTGGCGTGCCCGCTAGGGCTACTTTAGCCAAACTGATTTGTCTTGCTTTAGGATCGACAACAGGTACTCACACGCATCATGCTCATGATAAAAGCGCTTTAGAGTACCTTTTTGTCCTCGTTCAGCATAATAAACCTCCCATCTACCGTCTTCTTGCACAATGCAGTACTGTTCGTCTGCGTACGGTAGCCCGGAGTTTATGCATACGGCCGCCGGATGTATGTTTCGCGATTGCAGGATTTGTTCGAGTTGGTGTACGTTCATCGGTTCGATGGTTCTAAGGAACCGTCTCTTATTAGTTCGCACACGGACTTCCCGGTAACAAACTGCGTACGGAGACCCGGCTGACCGTATGCAGGCGCTATTTCGCCTACTTTGACATCTAGTGGTTTATAGACTCATGGCAAGAGCAGCGAGAACAAAGATCGAAGGAAAGGCACGACCGACAAGCTGTTCCGCGATTGCTTGACGGCGTGGGAAATAGTGACCACGATATGCGCCACTATTCATTGAAAGTGGTCACCTATGCAAGTCTCGGTTCGTGAGTTCAAGACGCACCTGTCTCGATATTTGACGCAAGTCCGCGCCGGCCAAGCTATCGAGATCACCTGGCACCGCAAGGTCGTGGCCCGGGTGATCGGCGTGCCGGCGCCAGCGAGTGGCGGGCTGGCGGGCCTCTTGGCGACCGGGGCCGGGCAATGGAGTGGCGGCAAGCCGGCCGGGGCCGAGGTGCAGCTCTCCGATGCCGGTCGACCGGTCAGCGCGCTGGTGCTGGAGGATCGAGGGTGATCCTATTCTGCGATACCTCCGCCCTGGTAAAGCTGTACGTAGTCGAGGCGGAGAGCGCGGCGCTCAAGGGGCTGGTGGCGGCGTCGGAGGTGGTAGTGGTTTGCCGGATCGCCTGGGCCGAGCGTATGCCGCGTTCTCACGCCGCGCGCGGGCAGCGCCTGCGGATGCGGCCGCTATCGAGGATGCGAAGCGCGCCCTCGCGAGAGACTGGCCCCGGCTGCTGGTCCTGGAGGTCACCCAGCCCGTGGTCCAAAAGGCCGGCGAGCTCGCGGACACCTTCGCCCTGCGTGCTTACGACGCCGTGCAGCTCGCCGCCGCTCACCACGCGATGGCAGTGGCTCAAGAACCACTCGTTTTCGGCTGCTTCGATGCGCGCCTCAACAAGGCCTCTCGCGTCTTGGGAATGGAGGCGCGCTTCGGTCTGTGAGCAGGTTCTGCCCGGGCACCCTCGGCCTCGAGCGGGATCACTCTATGACCGGCACGCTCCTGGCCAGTACCCTGGCCACCGCCCCCCCGAGGCCATCGGACAGGCGTTCGAGCAGGGGCTCCTGATGGGTGAAATCGACGATATCCTCGGCCCCGATCACCTCGCGGGCCACATAACTGCTGCTGCCAAGGGCATCCACGAGCCCGAGCGCTACCCCCTCCTCGCCGGTCCAGACAAGCCCGCTGTAGAGGCTCGGGTCGTCCTTCAGGCGCTCACCCCTGCCCTTCTTGACGACCTCGACGAACTGACGGTGCACCTGGCTCAATACCCCCTTGAGGTGGTCCACGTCCTCGGGCTTGGCGGGCGAGAACGGGTCCAGGAAGGACTTGTGCTCACCGGCCGTCCACAGCCGCCGCTCGATGCCGAGCCGATCGAGCGTCCCGACGAAGCCGAAGCCGCGCATGGCCACGCCGATGGACCCGACCAGGCTGGCCTTGTCGGCGAAGATCCGGTTGGCCGCGACGGCGATGTAGTAACCGCCCGAGGTGCACACGTCCGTGATCACGGCGTAGACAGGGGTGTCCGGGTACTTTGCACGCAGGCGATAGACCTCGTTATTGATGTAGCCGGAATGGACGGCGCTACCTCCGGGGCTATTGATACGCAGGATGACGCCCTTGGTCGTGGCGTCCTCGAAGGCCTCGCGCAGGCCCGTGACCACATTGTCCGCGCTCGCCTTTGGATCCGATCCGACGACCCCTTCGATGTCGATCAGGGCCGTATGTCCCGCTCCCGACACCGAGGTGGGCAATAGACCGTTGGAGAGAGAGAGGACCAGCAAGATCGCGAGGTAAACGGCGAGCAGCGACTTGAAGAAGATCCCCCAGCGACGCGCCCGGCGCTGCTCCGTCACCGCGGCGGAAAGCAGATCGGTGACGAGCTTGCGCTCGAAGCCCTGCTCGGGGATCGGTTCCGGTCTCGAAGCGGATGGGTCATCCATCTGGGTTACTCCTCTCTAATTGTCTGCAATGGCGGTCGGCCGCACGTAACGCCTGGAGGACCCCGCGGAGTGCCGCGGGCAGTTCCGTCACGATCGCGATGCGCGCCCCCGATAGGGGTGAAACCAGTGAGATGCGGTGCGAGTGCAAGAACAGATCCCGCAGCCCCAGGTCACGCATCACCCGGTTGAATCCCTTGTCTCCATACTTGGCATCGCCCGCTACCGGGTGATCGATCTCCATGGCGTGCACCCGGATCTGATGGGTGCGGCCGGTGATCAAACGCGCCTCCATAAGACTGGCGCTCCGGAACAGCTCGCGCGGGGCGAACACGGTACGCGCGGGCTTTCCGTCCGTTGCGACACCGACCATGCGCTCGCCGGACCTCAGCATGTCCCGACGCAGGCCGAGGTCCACGACCTCCTCCCCGCCCCGCCAGCGGCCCCTGAGGAGGGTGAGATAGGTCTTTTCGATTCGGCCCGCGCGCATCATGCCGTGGAGCGCGCGCAGCGCCTGCGGGTGCCGCGCCACCAAGAGGCAGCCGGAGGCGCCTCGGTCGAGCCGATGCACCAGCTCCAGATAGGACTCCTCCCGGCGCATCGCCCGGAGCGCCTCGATGAGCCCCAAGCTCACCCCGGTACCGGAATGAACGGCCACGCCCGCGGGTTTGGCCAGCGCGAGGAGATCAGGGTCTTCGTAGACCACGGCGTCTCGCAGCGCGGTCTTCAGCCACTCGGGGATGTCACGTTCTTGGTTCGGAGGAGCCTCCGTATGGACCGGGGGGATGCGCAGCCGGTCACCGGGACGTATTCGATAGGCGGGCCTGACCCGACCGCCATTGACGCGCGCCTCACCGCTGCGCAACATGCGGTAGATGCGGCTCTTCGGGACCCCCTTGAGGACCCACGCCAGAAAATTGTCGATGCGCCGTCCGGCGTGCTCGGGCGTGACCTCCATCTGGCGTGCCTGCCGGGTTGCCGGCACCGTCGCTTCCGGCGGGATCACCGTCGCTGTCGATTGCTGCATGCCAATATCGTTGCTATAGTGCCGTAAGCCGGCATAGTCCGGTCTGCCCCGCGGGGGCGTGCGGGGCGCGCCGCAAGCGGCCGGGGCCCTGCCGGCCGAAGCACGCCCGCGGCGGGATCGTGGTCGTGCGACCGTCGATGCTCCCAGGTATCAAATTCGCTAGGCGGTCCCGGAAGCCAGGGCCCGAGCTATCCATCGAACCTGAGCGCGCAGCCCGGCTTCGGCGTACCGAAGCAGTCGCTAGCCCGCGTCCCGAGAGGACCGCAGAGAGCGCTTGTTTCGCCTTGCATACGCCTGGGTCACCTGCCGGTGCGGCGGCGTGACCCAGGGGATCCGGCCCGGCGGCCGGGTCCGTTCAAAACCTTGAGCGAGGGGTGGTCCTCTTTAGAGCCGAACCGATCCCTTTTATGACCAGTCGAAAAACCTGTGCGGGCGCTGTCCGCGCCGCGAGCGTCTGCGGGCGTGCCCGACCGACCCGACTTCGGGCCACCGCCGTAATACACCGGCCTGGGAGCCTCGGGGCCGGGATCGACGGCGGTATCGAACGCCGCCCGGGCGCCGTCCATCGCCACGACCTGCGCCTATTAGGATACCAACAACATGAAAAGAATGTTGATCAACGCAACTCACCCCGAGGAGCTGCGGGTAGCCCTCGTGGAGGGACAACGCCTGTATGACCTCGACATCGAGGCGGTAGGACGAGAACAGCGCCGATCCAATATCTACAAGGCCCGCGTGGTCCGGATCGAACCGAGTCTGGAGGCCGCGTTCGTCAACTACGGTAGCGACCGGCACGGCTTCCTGCCACTCAAGGAGGTCGCGCGCGGACTGTTCTTGGAGCCGCCGCGCTCGGGCTCGCGGCTCAACATCCAGGAGGTGTTGCGGGAAGGCCAGGATCTGGTCGTGCAGGTCGAGAAGGACGAGCGCGGCACCAAGGGCGCCATGCTCACGACCTTCGTGAGCCTGCCCGGCCGTTATCTCGTGCTCATGCCCAACAACCCGCGCGCCGGGGGCGTGTCCCGCCAGATCGAGGGGGACGAGCGCACAGAGGCCCGTGAGGCGCTGAGCAGCCTCGACATCCCCGAGGGCATGGGCCTCATCTTGCGCACCGCGGGCACCGGTAAGGGCCCCGAGGAACTCAAGTGGGACCTCGAATACCTGCTGCGCCTGTGGCGCGCCATCGACGTGGCGGCCCAATCGCGGACGGCGCCTTTCCTCATCTACAAAGACCAGGACGTCATCATCCGGGCCATCCGAGACTACCTGCGCAACGACATCGGGGAGATCCTGATCGACGACCCGGCCCTCCATGAGAAGGCGCGCGAGTTCATGCAGCAGGTCACCCCCCAAAACCTCCGCAAGCTCAAGCTCTACGAGGATAGCGTCCCGCTCTTCAGCCGTTACCAGATCGAGAGCCAGATAGAGACCGCCTTCGGCCGCGAGGTCGCGCTGCCCTCCGGAGGTGGGCTCGTGATCGAGCCCACCGAGGCACTCATCACCATCGACATCAACTCGGCACGCGCCACGCGCGGTGCGGACATCGAAGAGACCGCATTCAACACCAACCTGGAGGCCGCCGACGAGGCCGCGAGGCAGTTGCGGCTGCGGGATCTCGGGGGTCTCATCGTCATCGACTTCATCGATATGTCCAGCCAGAAGAACCAGCGGGAGGTCGAGAACCGGCTCCGGGAGGCCCTCAAGATGGACCGCGCGCGGGTCCAGATCGGCCGCATCTCGCGCTTCGGGCTCTTGGAGATGTCGCGCCAACGCCTGCGCCCGTCGCTGACCGAGTACAGCCACATCGTGTGCCCGCGCTGCGATGGACAGGGCACCATCCGCGGGGTCGAGTCCCTGGCGTTGTCGGTGTTGCGGATCATCGAAGAACAAGCCATGAAGGACTCCACCGCCCAGGTGGTCGTGCAGTTGCCGGTCGAGGCGGCCGCCTTCCTGCTCAACGAGAAACGCCAGGAGGTCGGCGGCATCGAGTCCCGCCATGATGTCCGGGTCCTGGTGCTACCCAATCCCAGCCTCGAAACCCCGCAATACGATCTCAAGCGGATCCGCCAGCAGGACCTCGCCTTGGCGGGTCCCCGCGAGGCCAGTTACCAACTCATCAGCCGGACCCAGGCCGCCGAGATCGAGGTCGGGACCCGCGACAAACGTCCCACCGAGGGGCCGGCGGTGAAGGACATCTTGCGCGATATCCCCGCGCCCCAGCCGCCGCCCCCACCGCTGCCGCTGTCCTTCGAATCCAGGCCCGTCGGTCACGGCAACTTCATTCGCCGCCTCTTTTCCAGCTTGTTCGGAGAGGGTCGGTCGGAGCCGGGCGTGGACCCCGACGCTCAGGCCGCCGAGTCGGCGCCCGTGGACCCGATCGAGCCCGGGCCGCCCTCCCTACGCGAGCGCGGCGAGCAAGATCCGCGTCACCGGCGTGGCCGTCCCGCGCCGGACGGCGGCCCGCGCCGCGGGCGTCCACGCCCGTCCCAGCGGGCGTCCGAGGTCATGGAAGGCGATGCCAGCGCGCCGCCGCCATCCGCTCGTGACGAAGAAACAGCCACCGAAATACCGACCGCTGCACCTTCTCCGGAAGAACCGGGACAGGCCCCGGCGATCCCGGAGCGAGACCGCTCGCGGCCCTCGCGCCGCGGTGGACGGGGCGGTCGCCGGCGCGGTCGTCGTGGAGGGGCCAGGGCGCATGCCGAGACCCGTGATCCCAACCAGCCGCCGCGGACCGCCGAGACCGGATCGGAAGGCGATCCCGGTGGGTCTTATCCAGCAGAGGTCGCGGAGTCCGGCGGCCGCGGCGAGCCCGGTGAGTTGGCCGGGCGAGCGCCGGAAGACACCTGGGCACCCCCCGCTCCGGTCGCACCACCCAGCCCCGACGAACGGCCGGAGGAGTCGCCGAGTCCCCAGGTGCGATCGAACGAGCTTTAATCCCATCACCCTACGAGCACAACCATGAGCAGCCAGCTTCGGAGTCCCGGGCTCGGACATTATGCGACACGCTCTACAGCCCGCTAGTCGGGCCGCGCTGCCCTAACCGCCCGCGAGCTTCGGGTATTGCGAAACACCAGCGGCGCTTCCGATCCGGCCGGCAGGGATTTGGCGGCGCGCTCGATGGCGGCGAGCACGTGGTCGTGGTGGGGAGACAGATCGCAGACCGGATCGGCGTTCTCCGCATCCCCGGTCAAGAGATAGGCCTGGCAACGGCAGCCTCCGAAATCCTTGAAACGCTCGGGGCAGGTCCGGCACGGCTCCTTCATCCAACCGAACCCGCGAAACCGGTTGAAGGCCGGCGATTCGTTCCAGATCCAGGCGATGTCGTGCTCGCGCACGCTCGGGAACGCGATCCCCGGCAGCTCGCGGGCCGCGTGGCAGGGCAGCGCGGTGCCGTCCGGGGCGATGGTGAGGAACACCGCCCCCCAACCGTTCATGCAGGCCTTGGGGCGGGTCTCGTAGTAGTCGGGGACGACGTAGTAGATCTTCATCCGGCCCCGGTACCGGGCCTGGTAGTCGTGGGCGATCGCCTCGGCCCCTTCGAGCTGGGCGCGGGTCGGCAGGAGGCGGTCGCGGTTGTGGAGCGCCCAACCGTAGTACTGGGTGGTCGCGAGCTCCACATAGTCGGCCTGTAAATCGACCGCGAGCCGCAGCATGTCCTCGATGCGATCGATGTTGTCGCGATGGATCACGAAGCACAGGACCATCGGATAGCCCGACTGCTTGACCGCCCGGGCCATGGCGAGCTTGTGCTCGAAGGCATCGCAGCCGGCGATGAAGTCGTTCTGCGCCTTTTCGCTCGACTGGAAGCTCAACTGGATATGGTCGAGCCCGGCCTCCCGAAATGCCTGAACGCGCGCCTCGTCCATGCCGAGTCCCGAGGTGATGAGGTTGGTGTAGTAGCCGAGCGCCCGGGCATGGGCGATCAAGGTCTCGAGGTCGCGGCGGACGAGCGGCTCGCCGCCGGAGAAGCCGAGCTGGGTGGCCCCCATCGCCCGGGCCTCCGTCAGCACCCGCCGCCACTCGTCGGTCGTCAGCTCCGCCTTGACCCTCGCGAAGTCCAGGGGGTTGGAGCAATAGGGGCATTGCAGCGGGCAGGCGTAGGTCAGCTCGGCGAGCAGCCAGAGCGGCTTCGGGCCGTCCTTACCAGCGTACCCAGCCGTTGCCATGGGCCGTCTCCAGGAACCGTTCGACATCGGTCGCGAGCGCGACGCCCGGGAACTGCCGCTCCAGATCGGCGATGATCTCGCCTAATCGGCGCTTGCCGTCGCAGCGTTTCAGGGTCTCCGCGGCGCTACTATTGAGCTTCACCATGCCCTCGGGGTAGAGGATCACGTAGATCCCCTGCGCGGCTTCCCACTGCAAGCGGAAGCCGGTTATCTTTGTACCGGCGGGAACGTATGGAACGCTGTGCAACGGGGATGCTTCCGACCTAGAGCTGGAGAATATGCGTGTGGCAGAAATATGGCCAGCCATCTTTGACGACATCACGGCGGATGCTCAAACCGAGTTCCTAACAAACGTCCTTGATCTGAAGGACGATCGAGATATTTACACGTTCGACTGTAGTCAGGGTGGTGTCCAATGTTGAGCGGTTAATGGCCATACAGTGCCAAGGCTTACCGTATCGTGCCGTTGGAGAATATCGAACGGACCGGTTGCCACCTACGGCTTGGGCACCATGCTTCGGTCTACCGACGGGATGGCATACGCGCACATCGAACCCGTCACGGTGCTCTTTGCGACCGCTGTTAGAGGCGAGACGCACGATTGATACCTCAAGGGGCTTCTTTGGCAATGTCGCCCGGTTTGAGGTTGCGTCGTTTGTGGATGATGGCGAGGATGTCGATATGGGTGGGCTGGATCTGGTAGATGATCCGGTAGGAATAGAGCGACACCTCGCGCACGGTCTTATCGTTCAGCTCCGGTACTACGCGGCCGATGCGCGGCAGCGCATCGAGCGTCATACTCTTTTGCACCAGCTCTTGCGTGACCTGCTTAGCGTAATGCTGCGAGTCTTGGGCGATGTAATCGTGGATATGGCGTAACTGTCTCCGAGCGTGCGGCGTCCACTTCACCATGACTCGATATCGCGCAACAACTGGTCGGCGGGCGTGGTCTCGCCTCGTGCGGCGTCTTCCTGACCGCGGCGGATGTTTTCCAGCACGTAGAGCCGGTACATGATGTCCTCCATCTCCACGTTTTCCGGCAGGCGCTGTATAGCGGCCAGGGCGTCCTGTTTGGCGGTGTGCGGGTGCATGGGTAAGGAGCCCTCTCGTTTAGCGGCGTCCGCTGGCGGGCCGACCGGGCGTGCGATGCGGTGCGCGCGAGAACTTCGGGTCTAGGTTGAAAGGCGGCATTCGGTCCCGGCCTTGGAATTCCTGCGACGCGCGCTCGATACCGCGCATCACCCGGGCCGCGCCGGCCGCAGCGCCCGCGAGCTTCGGGTATTGCGAAACACCAGCGGCGCTTCCGATCCGGCCGGCAGGGATTTGGCGGCGCGCTCGATGGCGGCGAGCACGTGGTCGTGGTGGGGAGACAGATCGCAGACCGGATCGGCGTTCTCCGCATCCCCGGTCAAGAGATAGGCCTGGCAACGGCAGCCTCCGAAATCCTTGAAACGCTCGGGGCAGGTCCGGCACGGCTCCTTCATCCAACCGAACCCGCGAAACCGGTTGAAGGCCGGCGATTCGTTCCAGATCCAGGCGATGTCGTGCTCGCGCACGCTCGGGAACGCGATCCCCGGCAGCTCGCGGGCCGCGTGGCAGGGCAGCGCGGTGCCGTCCGGGGCGATGGTGAGGAACACCGCCCCCCAACCGTTCATGCAGGCCTTGGGGCGGGTCTCGTAGTAGTCGGGGACGACGTAGTAGATCTTCATCCGGCCCCGGTACCGGGCCTGGTAGTCGTGGGCGATCGCCTCGGCCCCTTCGAGCTGGGCGCGGGTCGGCAGGAGGCGGTCGCGGTTGTGGAGCGCCCAACCGTAGTACTGGGTGGTCGCGAGCTCCACATAGTCGGCCTGTAAATCGACCGCGAGCCGCAGCATGTCCTCGATGCGATCGATGTTGTCGCGATGGATCACGAAGCACAGGACCATCGGATAGCCCGACTGCTTGACCGCCCGGGCCATGGCGAGCTTGTGCTCGAAGGCATCGCAGCCGGCGATGAAGTCGTTCTGCGCCTTTTCGCTCGACTGGAAGCTCAACTGGATATGGTCGAGCCCGGCCTCCCGAAATGCCTGAACGCGCGCCTCGTCCATGCCGAGTCCCGAGGTGATGAGGTTGGTGTAGTAGCCGAGCGCCCGGGCATGGGCGATCAAGGTCTCGAGGTCGCGGCGGACGAGCGGCTCGCCGCCGGAGAAGCCGAGCTGGGTGGCCCCCATCGCCCGGGCCTCCGTCAGCACCCGCCGCCACTCGTCGGTCGTCAGCTCCGCCTTGACCCTCGCGAAGTCCAGGGGGTTGGAGCAATAGGGGCATTGCAGCGGGCAGGCGTAGGTCAGCTCGGCGAGCAGCCAGAGCGGCTTCGGGCCGTCCTTACCAGCGTACCCAGCCGTTGCCATGGGCCGTCTCCAGGAACCGTTCGACATCGGTCGCGAGCGCGACGCCCGGGAACTGCCGCTCCAGATCGGCGATGATCTCGCCTAATCGGCGCTTGCCGTCGCAGCGTTTCAAGGTCTCCGCGGCGCTACTATTGAGCTTCACCATGCCCTCGGGGTAGAGGATCACGTAGATCCCCTGCGCGGCTTCCCACTGCAAGCGGAAGCCGGGCGCGATGCTGGGTGTGTCTTCACGGTCGAGGGGGGCGGTCATCGTTCAACGCTCGACATTGTAATAGGGCGGCCGGTGGTCGACGTAGGCGATCCACGTGCAGTCGAGCAGGGTCCAGAGGACGTCCAGCTTGAACTGCAGGATCCCGAGCGCCCGCTCCTGCTCCTCGCGGGTACGGAAATGATCGAGCGTGATCGCGAGCCCATGCTCGACATCGCGCCTAGCCTCGGACAGGCGCTTGCGGAAATAGGCATAGCCTTCCGGTTCGATCCAGGGGTAGTGCCTGGGCCACCCGTCCAGGCGCTGCTGGTGGAGGGTGGGTGCGAAGAGCTCGGTCAGCGACGAACAGGCGGCCTCCTGCCAGCTCGCGCGGCGCGCGAAGTTGACGTAGGCGTCCACGGCGAAGCGCACCCCCGGCAAGACGCGTGAGAGCGACCAGAGATCGGGGCGCGCGAGGCCTACGGCCAGGCCGAGCTTCGACCAGGCCTCGATCCCGCCCTCGTCGCCGCCCGTGCCGTCATGGTCGAGGATGCGTTTGATCCACTCCCGGCGCACCGCACGGTCCGGGCAGTTGGCGAGCACCGCGGCGTCCTTGATGGGGATGCTGATCTGATAGTAAAACCGGTTGGCGACCCAGCCCTGGATCGCCTCGCGCTCGAGCTTGCCGGCGTTCATCAGGACGTGGAAGGGGTGGTGGATGTGATAGAAGCGCTCCTTGGCGCGCAGCCGGTCCTCGAACTCCGCCCTCGTCCAGGCCATCTCGCTCACAGTCGGATCTCCATGCCGTCATAGGCCACCTCGATCCCTTCTTGGTTCAATAGCCGGCGCTCGGGCGAATCTTCGTCCAGGATGGGGTTGGTGTTGTTGAGGTGGATGAGGACCTTGCGCGGCCGCGTCAGGCCCTCGAGCACGGACAGCATACCGCCCTCTCCCGAGAGCGGCAGGTGGCCCATCTCGCGGGCACGCCGCTCCGAGATCCCCTGCCGGGCCAGCTCGTCGTCGGTCCAGACCGTGCCGTCCACGAGCAGTAGGTCCGCTTCCTCCAGGTAGCGCCGGAGGTGCGGCTCGATGTGCCCGAGACCCGGCGCGTAGAAGAGGTTCTTCCGCGTATCGATGTCTTCGACCCGAACCCCGATCGTATCGCCGCGATGCGGGGCATGGCGGTGGGGCGAATATGGCGGGGCCTCGCTCCTGAGCG
>JBOIDT010000090.1:0-12423 GCA_050740755.1 Gammaproteobacteria bacterium | reverse complement strand
TCATAGTTATGTGCCCGCCACCGTTATGTGGCGGACCCCCGTGATCTCGGCTTTTTTTGTTACTGGTCCCTGGGCGATGGCAACATAACGCGCTCACTCATGGCATGGTGATCTCCCGTTCTTGATTCTTGATGGGCGTAGCTCTAATACTGAGACCTCAATGCACCGTTCGTTTGGGGAACAGTACGACGTTTTCGGGGATCTCGACGGCCCGCTTGTAGGTGCTGGACAGCAACTTCCAGGCACGCTCGAAGCGCGCGCTTTGGTGGAGTGCACGCAGCGTCAAGATGGCCTGCCCCCCGGCGTGGCGCCAGCGCATCCCCGAGCGTTTCATCCGTTGGGTCGCGAGCGTCTTGCACGCGGCTTCCACGACCCCTGAACCGATGGGGAGGTTCCGCGCTTGCGCGGTTGCATAGCGCATGCGGTGACGGTAGCGGCGAAAGTAGGCAAGTTCTGTTCCCTCGGAGGACTCCTTGCTAGCGGGCAAGGCATTTCACGGTTCAGCTCGGCTTGCGCCGCGATTTTCTCGGTGCGGTCGACCGGCTAGCCGGGGGCTTCGGGTCGCCCACCGGTCTCGCGTCCTTACTAACCCGAGTTCCTTTGGCGGGCGCCGACTCGGCACTCCGACGTTCGCCGTCGACGCCGTCGACCCCGGGGTGCGCCCACCCGGCGCCGGCGGCGCTCTGCGGGTCGACCTTGTCCGCCACTTCCAGAAGGGCGGCGGCGGACTGCAAATCATCCCGCGAACCTCGCAGTGTGTAGAAACGTGCCAGCAATCGAAGTTCCTGGACCACCGAATCGAATTGCCGCGCGTTGCCGGGCACCTCTGCTACCGCGTCGTGGTACGCCTTCGTGAGTGTGTCTGCGGAAGTGACGAGCGTGCGCTCAATCATCCGGATCGCCAGCTCTGCATGCGCCGGCATGACGGCGTCGAAGAAGTCGTAGGATCCGGCGAAACGCTGCCGGGCGCGCTTCGCGGCATATTCGGCCAACGGGATGAGTTGATTCTTCGTATCGGGATCGAAGTCGCCCAAGAGGCCATCCAGTTGAAGCCGGTTCAGCACCGGATACGGCTCAAGATCTGCGCCGCTCGCAGAGCCGAATCCCCCCTGGTACGCGTTGCGGCTCTCTTCGAGGGCCTCCTTGACGACCCGCCAGGGGGAAGACGTCCCGGCCAGCACGGCCGCTTTTCTTTTCCACGCGCTACCCAACAAGGACCAGCGCTCGGCGTTGGTCCGACCCTTGGCGCCGCCAGGCGTCTCTGCGGCCGCAGCCTCCGTTGGTGACGTCGATTCCCGGGTGCAGGAGAGCAGGCCCTCGAGCCTGTCGATGGCTCGCTCGATGAGCCAGAGCCCCTCCGCGCCGCCTTGCTTTTCGCCGGCACGCGCCTCGAGGTTGGCGAGCTGCTCGATGGCCTTGAGCGACACCCGGCCCGACTTGTCTTCCTGGGCGGCCGCCCGCAAATAGGCGGTCCGCGCCGGCTCGAAACCGGCCTGACCATAATCGGCGTAGAGCGCGCCGAGGGCGTATTGCACCTCGGGCAGGTCCGCCCATTCCGGCGGTGCCAACCGCAGGCGTTCGTTCACCTCCCGCGTGGCCCACTTGAGATCGCGTTTCTTGTCGTGCTGTGCATCGGCCCGTAGCCTCCCTAGGCTTTCCAGTAGCTCCCGTGGCGATACCGGCGTCGTTGCCACGGGCTCGGTCCCGTCCCGGCCGGGTTCCAGTCTGAAGCTCGGGTCACCATAGGCCTGGTAGGCGCCCCAGGTATTGCACCCGGCGTGGCCGTCGTAGGCCGCCCTGCGCGCCGAGTGCACGGCGAGGCCGAAAGGCCTGCCCTCGCCGACGAAGGCGTTGAAGAACGACTCCGCGAAGGTGCGCGCCGCCTGATCGTTCACCTTCCAGCCCGCCGCCACCACGCAGCGCACTCCGATCTCGATCAACTCCCGGGCGAGGCTGTAGGCGAGCCGGTTGTAGGCGGGGACCGCATCCACCCGGCCGAGGTGGCAGCAGTTGAGGAACACCAGATCGGGGACCACCTCCATCTGCCCCACCTCAGCGGCGGTGAGCGAAACGCCATCGGAGAGGACGACGCCGCTGCGTGGGCTGCCGTCGCGGGTGCAGAGCTCGAGCTCGCCATGGGCGGCGATCATCAGGATGCGATAGGGATGCTTGAAGAGCTTGGCGATCACATCCAGGGCGGCGGACTCGGATGGCGCGAGCTCCACCTCATATTTCGCGCTGGTGAGGATCTCGCGCACCGCGGTGCCTTCCTGCACGGCACCGGGAAGCCGGGGCAGCGGCGCGTTGCCCGGCTTGCCGAAGTGCTCGCGAAACCCCTCCGTCGAGGGATCGACGATGATGCAGGCGGTCTTGTTGGTGGTGCTGCGGACCGAGCTGCGGAAGCGGGTGGACACCAGTTGCCGCACCACCGCGGTCTTGAGCACCATCGGCTCGTCATCCGCCTGCAGCATCTCCCACGGCAGGTTGGCGGTGTAGCCGTCCACCAAGAGCACCAGGCGCTCGGTGTCCCGCGCCGCCGCCTTGAAGCCCACCGGGACCATGAGCTGGAACAGGGTTTGGGCGAGATCGGGATTGAACTGCTCCCTATGGATTGCGTTCTTCACCAGTGCCTCGATGAGCCCCGGCTGGCGCTGATGCACCACCGCCTCCGCCCGCGCCCGCTCGGACAGAAAGACATACTTCAGGCGCTCGGCCAGCGTGATCCTCGATACCGGCGGCGACGGGTGCTGTCCGGCGGCCGCGGAGGGGTTGCCGTCGGGCGGCGGCCCGACGGCCTCGCCGTGTCCGGGCTGCTGCCCGGCGCGCCGGTGTTGCTCCTCCCAGAGCTCGCGCCGTACCTCCTCGGGAATGGGCGAGACGCGCCGTATGCGGTAGCACTCCGGCGGACAGACCTCGTCCGGGCGGTCGGCGTCGGTCACCATCAGCCGCGGCCAGTAGCCGAAGGGGCTGCCGACGGTCAGGCGATGGCGCACCCCATCGCCCTCGGTGAGCCGCTCCGCCGCCTCGAGGGTTGCCCCCAGGCGGCGCAGGTCCCTGTCCATCCGTTCCGGCAGCTGGCGCGCGGCATGGGCCGCCGTGATCGCGTTATCGAGGAACAGCTCGATGAATTCCAGGCGACCGACACAGAGACGCGGTCCCATGGCGTCCTCGAACTGGCGATTGGCCTCACAAACGCCGCGTACCACGGCGGCCACCGAGTCCTCCACCCCGATGTTCGCGGTGGAGTTGTAGCCGATCAGGAGGCTGGCGAGGCCGATCTCCCGGGGCGGCGCTCCGGGCCGGGGTGGCGCCTCGCCCGCGCCCCGGTCCAGCGAGTGCAGCAGGTAACGCAGCACCCCGGCGCGCACGGTTTCGGCGACACCGCTCACCGAAAGCTCACCGAACGTGCCCAGGCCGACGATCACCGCCCCCCTGCCGCCGCCACCGCGGACGTCCTCTTCCCGGTAGGCACTCAGCACCACCGCCGAGGTACCGATCTCGCCCGCATAGACGCCGAGCCGTTCCCGCTGGGTGAGCGCGCCGTCCACTACATACCTGTCTATCTGCGCCTCGGCGCCGGCGATCGGGTCACCGATATAGTGGCCGCACAGGATGGGCAACCGGGCGAGGCGCAGGTCCATCGCCAGCACCCGGACGGCGAGGCGCCCGCGAATGAATCGCGTCTTGCGCCGCTTCGGCCTGGCGCCGAGCAGGCTTCGGGCGATCGCTTCCTCCGTGGGGTAAGGCACCGGACCGGCACCGTAGCTGCGGGTGGCGGCGACACCGCGCGAGACGGGGAGCCGCCCGAGTCGGGCGGTTTCGCCGGTCTCTAGCAGCTCGAGGATGGCGGGGAAATACTCCTCGCTGCCGGCGAGGTTCCCGTGGGCCACCGGCATATGCCAGCAGCGCTCGGCCGGGAGATTGTCCAGCCGGCCGGAGGCCCAGCTCACCGAGCCATCGCCTTCGCCGGTCCCGACCATCCTCAGTCGGCCGCCCTCGATCTTCACGCCGCAAGGGGTGTTCTCGGCCTGTCCGAAGACGTGGGCCACCCGTTCCGGGTCGGGGATGGTGTTCAACGTCCCGAGTGCCTCGTCGCTCCACAACGCCTTGGCGGCCTGCAGGATGGCCTCGGGCGGCACGCCGACGACGCCGTCGCCGAACCAGCGGTCCTGGTTGTTCGCGCGATATCCTTCCCAGAGCGCCGCAACGAAATAGTCTTGCTCCTGGGGGCCGCCACTGTCGTGGAATCCCGGCCGCGGCAGTGATTGCAGCGCGCCGGGAAAGCCGGCGATGATGTCGAGCACCCCCTGCATCTTGTGGCGCATGCCGAGCCGTGCCAGGTTGCGCACGCTGTCGGACTTGCCGAGCAGCGTCTCGACCATCCCGTGCGAGCCGTTGTTGGGCGTGCCGAGCATCACGAAGCGTCCCCCGGATCGGGCGACGACGTGCTTCCAGATCCAAGAATGCCCGGCGATCATGGCGCGCACCACCAGCCCGCCGGTGCCGTGCGCCAGCAGGCGCACCGGATGGCTGGGGTTACGGTCGAGCGCGTCGCGCACCACCTCTGCCAGTCTGCCCGCGGTGTCCTGGATCGGTCGGCGCCAGTCATAGGGGAAACGGATCACCGTGTGGGTCGCTTCGAGGTGTTCGCCGAGGTCGCCATAGAACGTCTCGAACAGCGCTTCCTCGCGCACCTTCGGGGCGTCGAGGCGGATCGGCTCCAGCCCGCCCCACGCAAGGTTGCGAGGGTCGAACCACACCCTTTCGCCGTCACCGGGTTGCTGTGCGTCGCCGCGCACTTCCAGATGAGAGCCCATGATGCCGGGCAGCAGTATCACCACCGGCCGGCTGTCTTGTGTCACTTCGCCTCGTGTGGCGGCACGCGCGCGTGCATCGATCGGCTGAGGCTCGCGTCCTTCCTCCAGCAGGCTGAAGGCAGCCAGATCCCGGGGCACATCCACCGTGAGCCAGTCGCGCAGCGCACCGCGCGTGGTGCGGTTATCGAAATAGCTCAGGTGATGGACCGACTCGCCGCGGTCATACCGGTAGCGGGTGTCCCCGGGACGCGCGAGCCCGCCGTACATGGAGGCGGTGTCCACCACCAGATCGTTGTCCGCCTTATCGAACAGCATCCAGTCGGTAAACATGACGGCGATGCGCTTGAGCAAGCCGCCGCCCTCGATGTCGCCCGCGATCACCGCCATTTCGATGCCCTGCTGGCGGGGCGCGCGCGCCAGCAGCATTCCCATCGGCGCATCGGTGAGCATGGCCTCGATGCCGGGCACGAGCTGGGGTTCGACTCGCTTGTCGGCGATCTCGAGGACGATGCGTTTGAACGCGGACGAAACGGCGCTTCCCCCTGGACCGGCCAGCGCGCCCGCCAGC
This sequence comes from Gammaproteobacteria bacterium, assembly GCA_050740755.1. Lineage (GTDB taxonomy): Bacteria > Pseudomonadota > Gammaproteobacteria > JACCXJ01 > JACCXJ01 > JACCXJ01. The sequence continues at coordinate 7,038 of JBOIDT010000090.1, read as the reverse complement.
TTGGCCGTAAGCGACAGCAAGCCGGACAGAAACACCTCGAGATTGTCCGAGAGCAGGGTGGTGCCGCGCGCGGGGCACGCCACGCGCAAGTAGCGTTCGATCCGGAATCGCTTGTCGTTGAGCAACCCGCGTAGCTCACGGAGCTTTCGTTGCTCTTCGGCCGCGACCTTCTCTCGCACGTGCCTCTGCCACTCCGACTCGTCCTTGCCTACCGGCGCTTCGCGCCGGTAGGCATCGATCGGCGCATCGTCCAGCGCGCCCAGGCACAAGAGATCGCCCACCAGCCCGCCGCGGGAATGGGTGACGAGCGACAGTCGCGCCCCGGCCGGCAGGGCGTGGGCAAGGAACAGGGCGTTGTCGATCGGGCTCTCGGAAAAGGTGCGGTGCTCGAAGCCGAATACGCGCTCGCCGAACCGCCGGGCGAGCGGCTCCCAGTCCGTGGAGGCCCCCGGCGCGCGCAGGTCCCGGAAGGCGCCGAGGGTGTGGGAGGCGGTGCCGTGGATGAAGATGAGCAGCGGCCCGGCCTGCACCGCCTCGGTGAGGCGCGGATCGTCCTCCGGGCAGCGATCCGAGCCCGCCAGCTCACCGCCGTGCCAGAGGTAGAGCCCCGGCTGACCGGCGAGTCGCGATTCGATGGCCCACATGAGCGCCCTGGCGCCGAGCGACGAGGCGAACAGCTCGACCTCCTCGAGCGGCTCGGCCACCTTCTCCCCCAACCATTCGATCGCGCGTTGCTTTGCCTTTGCCAGCGCCGCGTCGATGATGGCGTCCCGGTCGAGACGAAGTAGCGAGACCTTCTGCCAGATCCAGTCCCCCGACCCGCGCGAGGCGGCCTCGCGGTCTCGAAACTGCGAAAAATCGATCTGCCCGTCCTGCACCGCTTCCGGATAAAGCCGCGCCAGCTCCTCCTGCAGGCGGTCGCTGCGCAGGAAGATGGTGGTGCCGTCCGCGGCCTCCAGCGCCAGTAGCTTGCGGCCGTCCTCGATCCTGCGCGTGTCGGGCGCCTCGCCGCGACCGACCGCCGCGAGCGGGTAGCTCTCCTCGACCACGACGTTGGCGAGGAAGGGGTCCGGCCCGCCACCGGCGCCGCGGCTGGCGGCCTGCAGCACCGCCGGCAGCGGTTTTTCGGCAGCGGCCGGATCCCCGGCATCGGCACGGACCGGGATCAGCAGGACGAGTTTTTTGGGGTCGGGCATAGGGGCTCCGGGTTGATCGTAACGCCCGCCCTACTCGAATACCTTGAACCGCCGCGCGCCCCGTGACCCCAGGATCTGCGGCGCCTGGGGCAGGCGCGTCGAGGGCAGGTAATCGCGAATAGCGGCGAACCACTTTTCGTAGCTGGCCCCGGCGGGCAAGTCCTTGAGTGTCTTCAGCGCGTAGTAGGTGAAAGCGCCGTTGGGCCGCTTATGGAAACGGGTATCCCAACTGTACTCGAGATCTTTGCACCCGGCGAGGAGTAGATCGCCGCCCGTACGCGCCAACCCGCCGGAGAGGACAGGGGGCCGAGTGGCATTACGTGGCAGCCGGCTCGCGGGCATCCAGACGGCCGGCGGGAGAAAGCGCGCGCGCGGCATGCCGGGATCGATGTCGCTCTCATCGCCGCGGGTCACCGAGCCGGAGTGGCAACTGTCCGAGATCAGCAGGATGCGCACGCCTTGTGCGCGATTTGCGAAGAGCGCATGGAGGTCATCGTCGAGCAGCGGGCCGTTCTGGGCGAGGTCGTGGGGGCAGAGTGCCTCGTCGCGGCTGTCGGGTTCGTCGCCGGAGGCATCCGGGACCCAGGTGCCGTGGCCGGAATAAGTGACGATGAGGGCATCGCCCTTTTGAGCCCCGCCGATCAGGTCGCCGATGGCCTGGGTCATGGCGGCCCTGGTGGCTTGGGCGTCGAGCAGCATGCTCACCGCAAAACCGTTCGTTTTCAGTACATTGGCCCAGTCGTTGGCATCGTTGACGCAGCCGGAAAGATCGCTGTCAGTGCCGGGGTAGTCGTTGATGCCGATACAGAGCGCCTTCTTTGCCATGTGTACTGCCTCCTCCTGGTAAGTGATTCGTTGAGCAAACGACCCATCGTGAGGCTGCCCCCTTCGCCACGCGAGCGTGACGAGTGTCGGTGGGTGATAGGCGGGACGGTAGCGATCCCGATCCGAAGTCAGCACAAGCCTTTGGCTCGGACTATGGGATCCTGGTCAGAGTCGCCCCAGCCCGGTGAGCACCAGCCCGGCGATGCGTTGCGGATCCGTGCAGTGTATCAACTCCCGGTTTTCCGCCTCGTCGAGGCCGTTGTTGAGCCCCGTTGCCAGCCCCACGGAGCCGTAGGCCGTGATGTCCGCGCCCATCTGCGCCATCGAAATAAGATCGCCGCCATGCTGCGCATACAGGGCCTGCGCTGCCTCGTGATCGGGGATCTGCTGCCGAGCCCAGTCCTCGGAAAACTCGACCCGCGCCATGCCCCGCAGCCGGTCGCTCACGGCGCGCGCCGCGCCCCCGAATCCGCCCGTCAGGTACAGCGGGTGCCTACGCTTGAGCGATAGCCAGATTTCCTCCACCACGCCGGGCACGAGCCCAGACTTCACCTTCAGTGCGCCGCCGATCACCAATCGTGCTTGGGACAACTCGGTGATGCGCTCGCGCATCGCGGTCAGGCCGCGGGCCCAGGCGTAACGGCGCCGCGGGGTGTCCGCGATCCCGAACACCCGGCTGCCCGTTGCGGGTGGAAACACCTCATCATCGCTCCAGGGCAACTCCGGGCGCGGCGCTTGCTCGTAGCGTGCAATGTCTCCGGAAAACAGCTTCCATTCGCTCTCGCCATCGTCCAGCCAGAGCGGCCACGGCGCGAGGTTGAGGATGGCGCCCTGGAGCGGCCGCGCGTTCACCCCTTCCGCCAGCTTGGAATAGGCCCGCACCAATTCGAACAGCCGCAGCGTGAAGTTGGAGGTCCCGGAGAAGCCCCCCTTCAAGGCGCCGCCGTAGGCGATCCTGAGCCCCGAGAGCAGCAGGTACAGATGGATTTCGTCGGTCAGCGTGTCGAAGTGTTCTCTCGAAAGTCCGTACCTTCGCACGTCATCGCTTTCGGAGATCGAAACGGTGACGGTCTCGATACGCCTCGGCCGCGCCCAGCCGGCCACCTTGGTCAAGGGGGTCAGGAAGCGGGCCTTGGGGCGCAACTGCTGCAACACCTGCAGCTCCTCGCGGCCCAGGGGCGGATCGGGGTACAGGAAGGTCTTCTCCGTCTCGCCCTCGCCGTGCTCGTTGGCCAGCGTCACGGCCTCGGGCGCGACGGGCAGCACGATCTCGCCCGGCTCGGCCGCCGTGTTCAGCACGGCGCGATTGTGCTTGAAGCGCAGCGCTTCCAGCACCGCCCGGTCGATCACCCGGTGGGCATCCACCCGCGGGTCCTCTCTGAACGGCCAGCGGATGGTCGGAACGTTGCCGCCGTAGGGAAAACTGCGTGCCTCGCCCGATTGCAGGGCATCCACGATCAGCACGTGCGCCCCGAGCCGTTTGGCCTCCAGCACCTCGCGCCGGCACCAGGGACGCGAGCTGTAGTGGTCGGTCTGGAACGCCAGCATGACGGAGCAGTCGCGGATCCCCGCCGAGATCGCGTCGGCGAAGTCTTGACTCGTGGCGATCTGCTGCGCGTCGTACCACTGCTCGACGGGAAGCTCATTCAGCACCGCGCGGGTCTGGCGCACGGGGTCGTCGTGGTGCCGCGGGTCGAGATCGGCCTTGGCGTGGCTGAGAAAGATCGTCACCGGCGCCTTCATGCGGTCCGGTGCGAGCGCCGGAACCTTGCCATGTGCCAGCAGTTGAATCGCCCGCGCGGCCACGTGGAAGGAAACCTCGGCCAGGCGCCGTTCCGCCGCCTGCGGTTTGCTACCGTCCGCCAGGATGGCCGGCAGGACGTGGAGCGCGTCGCTCAACCGGAACCCCTCCGGCTCCAGGGCAACCGGCAAGACGTGGTGCGGGCTCGCATCGAGCGGGGACAGCTCGATCGCACGCCGTACGAAGGCAACCCAGGCGTCGCCCGTCCCGCTGGGCACCGTGCGCAGCATGCGCTCGTCGGCCAGCACCACGACGATCGTGTGCTGGGCCGCATCGAGGCTCAGTCCCCCTTCCGGGTCGAGCTCCGGCGGACGGTCGTCGCCGCCATCCGGCGTGAAGAAGACCGGGACGCGCAAGCCACCGCTGGCGGGCGGCTCGACGAAGCGCCGCATCAAGGCAGATGCCAGTTCGTTGGCCGCCTCGGATTTCGGGTGGGCCAGCAGGTGCAAATGCAGCGGAGGGCGGGTAGTCATGGCATTAACTTCTGCAGTCACGCAGATGCTGAATGCCGGGCGTGAAGGGCGGAGCCGGTGTACCGTTCACAAACCGCCCCTTCACGGGTTCGAGATTTTCCTTTTTTACCGCCTCGCCACGCACGCGGGGGCGCATGTGGCGCCAACGCCCCTTGATAGCGATGGCGTCTTCGGGTTGGCGTGGGCCGCAACCGTTGGCCCGGTGGAACAGCGCCAAGCCCTGAACCGCCCTCTTGCCTTCGTCGAGCGTCTGATTCTTCAATACCGCCGCCCGCTCCGCCACTTCGGGTAGATGCTCGCAAAGTGTGAATAGTTCACAGAACTGACTATAGCTTTCATGTAAGCTCGTCACCCCATCGCCTAGTGGGCCGCCCAGCAACTCAGACGAGACCACGACGGTGCCACCCTACCCAAGGTAGAGTTACCGGCATTCGCGGGGCCTACCAGGCCGACAGGGGGCAGCTCGCCGACGGGGATCCCTACACCCTTAGCGAAAACTAGCCAAAGGTACTTGAAATTCGAACTGCCTACAACCGATTGATCGACCGGTACAAGCAGGATCTGATGTAATCGTGTTGTTCAACAATTCGCATAAGAATTTAAACATCGCTTCTCCACAATTGATGAGGTGAAACGTCGGTAGCGTATCGCCATGTAGGCGCCGGCACTTGTGGGCAGATCGCACGTCGCTGATAATACCATAGTCCGGGTGGACCGATCGCCGACGTCCAAGGGCATGGCCGTGACTGAAGCGGCGGTAACGCAAGCACAATGGCCGTGAGGAACCGTCTGGCATGAGCGACATCTTCATCTGCTATTCGAGAACCGACAGCACCGTTGCCAGCCAGCTCGCGGAACGGCTGCGGGTCGAGGGATGGTCGGTCTTCATGGACGTGCAGACTCATGTCGGAAAGCGCTGGCACAAGGAGATCGAGAAGGAGCTGCACGAGGCGAAGGCCGTGGTGGTACTCTGGTCGGCCCGGTCACGCGACAGTGATTTCGTGCTGGAAGAAGCCCAGTACAGCAAACGCAAGGAGATCCTTTTCCCTGCGTTCATCGAGCGCGTGGAGTTTCCCTATGGATTTGGCCGGATCCAGACGGCGGATCTGATCGGATGGGCGGGCGATGAGGGGCATCCCGGCCTGGCGGAGCTGATGGAGTCGTTGAAGGCGCACCTCAATAGCCGCGAAGCCGCGTCGAGATCCGGCGACGTCCTTCATGCCGACGCCGTCGTCACCTCCAAGCCGAGGCAACCCGCCGCGGCGCACGTTCCCGCCCGTGAACAAACCTTCCGCGATCGGCTGAAGAGCGGCGCAGACGGCCCGTTGATGGTCGTCATCCCCGCCGGTCGGTTTCGGATGGGCTCGCCTGCGAACGAAGCGGAACGAACCGACTACGAAGGCCCGCAGCACGAAGTGCGTATCGCCGCGCCCTTCGCGATGGGCGTGTACGCGGTGACCTTCGAGGACTACGAGCGCTTCTGCGACGATACGAAGATCGGGAAACCCGAGGACCAAGGGTGGGGCCGGGGCAGCCGGCCGGTCATCAACGTCTCCTGGGAGGCCGCGCGGGACTATTGTGTCTGGCTTGGCGAACAGACCGGGCGCGCCTACCGGCTGCCCAGCGAGGCGGAGTGGGAGTACGCCTGCCGCGCCGGCACGGATACGCCGTTCCATTTCGGCCCACGTATCACCACGGACCAGGCCAACTTCGATGGTAATTTCACCTACCACGGCTCCGCCAAGGGCGAATTCCGAGGGCAAACCGTGCCGGTGGGCTCTTTCCCGCCCAATGCCTTCGGACTGTACGACATGCACGGCAACGTCTGGGAATGGTGTCAGGACACGTGGCACGACAGCTACAAAGGCGCCCCGAGCGACGGTTCGGCCTGGGGACGCGGCGAAAAAGAGTCCCGCGTGGTGCGCGGCGGATCCTGGCGCGATTTTCCGAGGTTCTGCCGCGCCGCCGCCCCGCGCCGCGGTCCTCCGGGCGCCCGTTACGGCTTCATCGGATTCCGTTGTGCGGCCCCCATCGAATAGCGGTACGCTGCCCTGCCGTCGCTGGACCGCTGCGGCTCTGACCGCTGAGCGCCGCGAAGCGGCGCCCGCGAATTCTGCTGGTTCCCAAGCTCCGGCTTGGGAACCCGGTCCGTGAAGCTCCCGCTTCACGCCTCCATCACCACGCCCGCTCCACCTCGATCAAGCCCTCCTGCCCGGCATAGTTTCGGGCACTGGAATACCGCCAATGCTCCGGCTGGTCGACATAGCCGCGTTTGACCGGGTTCTGGTGGATATAATCCAGTTTCTGACGCATCATCATCTCGGATCCGATGAGTTGCGCGGAGGTTCGAACAGGCTTCTGGAGTTATTGGCCTTCTTCAAGCGCTCGCACAAGACCGAAAGCCGGTATCAGGTTTGGGAGGAAGGCAGTCACCCGCTACCCGCCTGAAACAACTGCAAGGGGACGGATCCAGCCTCGCTTTGGCCGCATCCCGAAGAAGCGAGCGACGGTGCTTCGGGGGAACCCGCCGGGGTCTGAGAGCAGGGCATGTACGTCACCGCTTTTGGCCAACGTCTATCTGCACTACGTGCTGGACGAATGGTTCGAGCGGGACGCGCGGCCGCGCCTGAAAGGGCGTGCCCTGCTGATCCGCTATGCCGACGATTTCATCATTGGTTGTGAGCTGGAAGAGGATGCCCGCCGGCTCATGGAAGTTCTGCCCAAGCGAATGGGCAAGTATGGA
>JBOIDT010000089.1:0-12497 GCA_050740755.1 Gammaproteobacteria bacterium | reverse complement strand
ACGCCAGTACCAGCAGCCACTCCAGGATCCGCCCCTGTTGCCATAGCCACAAGAGTCCCAGCGGCAGCAGGGTGATGGCGGGCAGCACGGTCCCCGCAATCGCCACGAGCCACCGGAGCGAGAACTTCGTCAATGAGGGCCGGGTGGTCATGACGATGCAAGGCCCTGAAGAAAAATAAGCAGATTCAAGACCGTAGCGCCTGCACGTAGCGCGCTAACAATTCCCGCCCCGCCCGCAATTCCTGCGCGTAGACGCGCTCGACCACCGCCCTGTCAGGCACGTGTCCCTTCTTTATCGAGCTGAAATACCAACACAGGGTTTTGCCCAGGGCATAGGTCACGCCGGCGGTGTAGACCGAGGCGACCGCGGTCCCGAACGCCGGGATGAACTTGATCAGCTCCCTGCCGCCCCAGCGCAAGAGATAGCCCAGGCCCAGGGCGCTCGCGATCTCTGCGTAGCGTTGGTGCGTGAGCTCCTGGTTGTAGATAGAAGCAATGGCCTGCAGCATCTTCGCCTGCAGCGACAATACAAACGGGACGCTGACCATGGGGATTGGAATCGCCTCCAGACCTCCGGCGAGGAAGGCGTAGGTCAGGATGTGGGGGTGGGCGGCCCGGGCATAGATGTCGCGGAGCTGTTCCACGTGTTCAGTGCTCTGGAACAGCGCCCGTAACCCCAAAGGCAGGGCGGCCTCGATCGCCACCCACAGCGCATCGAGACCATAATGGACCGGCGCGTAGCCGTCTTCGGGCAAGGTGAAATCCAGCGTCACAAAAGCCGCCTCGATATGGGCAAACCACTCCCGCTGCCTACGCAGCGAGCGTGCAAGATCCACGGGCACGGTCGGCGGCCAGGGAGTGCGGGCATAGGGGTAGGGATCGAGGTGCGGCGTAGCCCGGTTGGGATAGCCTTCATGCAGAGTGGTCTGAGTCACGATCACCGGCCACCCCGGGTGTTCCTTCAGGATCGCCCGCAAAGCCTGTAACACCTCCTGTTGCGCATGATCCATCGATCTCATCACGACCATCAAGAGATGCGCCTGCTGCCCGAATAAACGCATGTCCTCGGCCGGGTCGTAATCGACCTCGCCCAGACCCCGGGTGTCCAGGAAGCGGACGAAACAGTGCGTTGTGTCGGGGAAGTCGTACAGGCGCGCGGTACGCGTGCAGGGTTGGAAGCCGTTACCGACGGCGGCATCGTCACGGCCCGTGAGCGCCCGGACCAGGGCGGTCTTGCCCGACTGGGCCTTGCCGAGCACCCAGATCACCGGGATCGGCAGCGTCTGCTTGACCGCGTCGAGTTTTTCCGCCAGTGTTCTCTCGCTGATCTTGGGCGTGAAGATCGCCCTGCCCAGGGCCTCGCGGAACCGTTTGGCTCGTGCCATTGCTGTTTCGTCGAATGTGCCTCGATGCTCGCCAGGGCGGCACTGCGGATCCGCTTTGCGCTCCGCGCAGACGACGGAACCACCAACCGGTGCAACCATAGGACATCCGACGTCGTTTGTCCACCACGATTCGGAGAGATTCGGGGGCAGGGGCTATGATCTTCAGTGGTGCGCTTCGACCGCTATCGAGCCTCTCTTTATCGACGCGCGGTTCACGCGCACGCCCTTCTACGGCTCGCGGCGTATGACGGTTCCCGGTACGAGCAGGGGGATGGGGTGAACCGCAAGCGGGTGCAGCGGCTGATGCGCCGGTTGGGGCTTTGGGGGGCCGTAGTAGGGGCCTTAAGGAGGTGATTGATGACCGTGGCCAGTCTACACCTGATGAAACGACGGCGAGGTCTTTTCCCGAGAGTGGCGCCGCCATGGGTGGCCTAGTCGGATCGCTGAGGCGTTTCTGGGGCATCGTCATCAAGGAACTGGTGCAGATGCGACGGGATCGTCTGACCTTTGCGATGATGATCGGGATGCCCCTCATCCAGCTCACGCTGTTCGGATTCGCCATCAATAACGATCCCAGGCGTTTGCCGACCGCCGTGCTCCTGGCCGATCACAGCGCCTTCGCCCGCAGTCTCATCGCCGGGATGCAACAGACCGCCTATTTTCATGTGCTGTATCATCCGAAGAGGGAAGACGAGGCCAGGGCGTTGTTGCGCCGTGGCGATGTCCAGTTCGTCCTGGCGATCCCGGCGGGTTTTTCGCGCCAGCTCGTTCGGGGCGATTTCCCGGCCGTCCTTCTGGAGATCGATGCCACGGATCCGGCCGCGGCGAGCAACGCCGTGGCAGCCGTCAACACCTTGATCCTGGACGTACTGAATCGCGACCTGCAGGGCACTCTACAACACTTGCAGGGGCGGCGGCCCCCGTTCGAGTTGCGCATCCACCGCCACTTCAATCCAGAAGGTCTGACCCGTTACAACATCGTTCCAGGGCTCATGGGCGTCGTCCTCACCATGACCATGGTGTTGATGACGGGCCTCGCCATGACCCGCGAGCGGGAGCGCGGTACCATGGAAAACCTCCTGGCCATGCCGGTGCGTCCTCTGGAAGTGATGCTCGGGAAGATCGTGCCCTATGTCTTCGTGGGCTACCTCCAGGCAGGACTCATCCTGGTCGCGGCACGCCTGGTCTTCGATGTGCCGATGCTGGGCGACCTGACGTTCCTGGCACTCAGCGTGCTCGTCTTTATCGCGGCCAATCTGACCCTGGGGTTGACCTTTTCGACCATCGCCAGGAATCAGCTGCAGGCCATGCAGATGGGATTCTTTTTCTTTCTGCCTTCTATATTGCTCTCGGGCTTCATGTTTCCGTTCCGGGGCATGCCCGAATGGGCCCAGACCCTGGGGGAGCTCTTGCCTTTGACTCACTTCCTGCGTCTGGTACGCGGGATCCTGCTCAAGGGGTATGATGCATCAGAAGTGCTGCCTCATCTGTGGCCCATGTTGGCGTTCCTGCTGGTGGCGCTCGTCGCCGGACGCCAGCGTTATCGACGCACCCTGGACTGAACGGCGTGGGCGGCCACGGCACGGCGGCGGTCGCCTTCTGAATAACGGCATCTATGAACACACCGGATATCAAGTTGACGCAATCCCGCGCGCTGCCCTCGAAACGCGAGGTGGATGCGCTCGCGCATTGGGTGATGCTCCTGCCGGTCGAGGGCTGGGAGAGACTCCACGACGCGCTCCCCTACGGAGAGGCGCTGAAACGGCGCTACGAGCGCCAGCCGGCGGAGCGGCGCAAGCAGCGCTGCCTCGCCGTCGATCTGCCGAACCCTCGCGCGAGCCACGTCGCTTTCGCCTGCGTCACAGCCGAGGTAGGGGCCTTTGAGCTCTTGACCCTGGCGCGCCAGCTCGTGGCGCCGCACGTCGCCCTCGAAGCGCCGGCGCTCGGCGTCTGTGTGTGCGGTTTCGAGGGGGCGGCCGCCGAGCGCATGACGGAAACGCTCCTTACCGCCGCGCTGGCCGCGAGCACGGAGATGCCGCGCTTCACGGCCAAGAAGACCATGCCGGCGCGGCTCGAGCGCATGGAGGTCTACGGCTGCGAGGCCACCCACGGCTTCGAGCGCAGCTATGCCGAGGCCGAGGGCAACGGCCTGGCCCGCCAGCTCACCGGCCTGCCCTCCAATGAGCTGACACCAGGGCACTACCGCCGCTGGGTGACGGCGCTCGCCAAGGGCGAGGGCTGGCACCTGGAGTTTCTGGACCTGAAGGCCCTCGCGCGCCGCAAGGCCGGCGCCTTCCTGGCGGTGGCCCAGGGCAGCCCGGAACCCGATGCCGGGATCGTCCACCTCAAGTACGGCCCGCCGCGCGCGGCGCGGAGCGGCGGGCTCGCGCTGTGCGGCAAGGGGATCTGTTTCGATACCGGCGGGGTGAACCTGAAGCCGGCGAACTTTATGCTGGGCATGCACAAGGACATGCAGGGCAGCGCCGTGGCGCTCGGCACGCTCTTGGCGCTGACACGCCTCAAGGTGCCGTTCCCGATCGAATGCTGGCTGGCGCTCGCGACCAATCATATAGGCCCGAGCGCCTACAAACCCAACGACGTCGTCACGGCCCTGGACGGCACCACCATCGAGATCGTGAATACCGACGCCGAGGGCCGCATGGTCCTGTGCGATACGCTGACCCTGGCATCGCGCGCGAAACCCGCGCTCATCATCGACTTCGCGACCTTGACCGGGGCCTGCAAGCGCGCGCTCGGCCCGAGCTACAGCGGGGTCTTCACCAATCGCCCCGAGTATTACGCGATGCTCATCGAGGCCGGCCGCGAGAGCGGCGAACGGGTCTGGCCCTTCCCGCTCGATCCCGACTACGACGAGGCGCTGGAAAGCACGGTCGCCGACATCAAGCAGTGCGCCGAGGACGCTCCCGCCGATCACATCCTGGCGGCACGATTCCTCCAGCGCTTCGTCAAGGACGGCGTGCCCTGGATCCATATCGATCTCTCGAGCGGCACGCACAAAGGCGGGCTCGCGCACATCCCGAGCGACATCACCGGCTTCGGCGTCCGTTTGGCCCTGCATCTCCTCCTCGACAAGGGGATCCTGGGGCATTCGTCGGGGAAGGTGGCCCGGACCTAGCGGCAGGCAGCGCGCCGCCGAGCGGACAGGGCTCGTCCATCGGAATATCATCATCATAAGCCGCCACCGTGGCTGGGATGGAGTCCGCGACCTATAAGTGATTCGAGGAGAACGCTATGCACGATGATCGAGAAACCGCTTTGGGCATGAGTCGCCGCGGGGTATTGGCCCTACTCGCGGCAGTCGGAGGCGTCATGTTTGCCGGACGCTCAAGTGCGCAGGCTGGGTCCGCTAGCACAACGGACGCCGCATTGCCACCCTGTATCGTGACCCCGAAGCAGACAGAAGGGCCGTATTTTGTCGACGGGCGCCTCAACCGCTCCGACATCCGGATCGACCCCGCGGACGGAGCGGTGAAAGCCGGTATGCCGTTAATACTTCGGCTTCGCGTTTCTTCAATCAACCATGCTGGTTGCCGTCCTCTCGTGGGGGCTATCGTGGATGTTTGGCACTGTGACGCGGCGGGAGTTTATTCGGACGTTACCGACCCGAGTTTCAATACGGTAGGGAAGATGTTCCTGCGCGGTTACCAAGCCACGGATGTGAATGGCGGTGCGCGGTTCACAACCATCTATCCGGGGTGGTATCGCGGCAGAACGGTCCACATCCACTTTAAGGTGCGCGTCAAGGCCGACTCCGGACTGACGTATGAGTTTACGTCTCAGCTTTACTTCGATGACGCGATCACCGATCGAGTGCATGCGCACAAACCATATGCCAGCAAGGGACAACGGACCGTGAAGAATAACGGAGACGGTATCTTCCCGGACGGTGGAAGCCAATTGATGCTCTCGCCAGTGGAGCACGGTCAAGGCTATGCAGCGACGTTCGATGTCGGGCTTCAGGTGATTTGAGGATTCGTCGACGAATCACTTCGATTTAACATGACTGACTACTAGGCCATGGCCATCACCCCAACCGAGCGCACCGGCTTCGTCCGGGCGCTGTCCCGCTTGGACGCCACCGCGCTGGTGGTCGGCTCCATGATCGGCTCGGGGATCTTCATCGTCTCGGCCGACATCGCGAGGCAGGTCCAGAGTCCCGCTTTGCTCCTGCTCGTCTGGGGGCTCTCCGGGATCATCACCGTGCTCGGCGCGCTGACCTACACCGAGCTCGCGGGGATGTTCCCGCGCGCCGGCGGGCAGTATGTGTATCTGCGCGAGGGGGTCTCGCCGCTCGTCGGCTATCTTTACGGCTGGACCTTCTTCCTGGTGATCCAGACCGGCACCATCGCCGCGGTCGCGGTCGCCTTCGCCCGCTTCACGGCGGTCTGGTGGCCCGCGCTGTCCCCGGATGTGTTGGTCGGGGTCCGGGTCGAATTGCCGAGCGGGCCCATCGAGGTGGGCCTGTCGTGGCAACGCCTCTTCGCCCTCGCATCGATCCTGGTCCTGACCTGGATCAACGTGCGCGGTGTCAAGACCGCGGCGCTCATCCAGACGTCGCTGACGGCCATCAAGACCGCCTCGCTCGCCGCGTTGATCGTGCTGGGGGTGACGATCGGACAGAATCCCGACGCCCTGGCCGCCAACTTCGGGGCCGGGTTCTGGCCCGCGGGCGGGATCCCCGCTCATTTCTGGCCCGCGATCGGGGCCGCCATGGTGGGGTCCTTGTTCGCGATGGATGCCTGGAACAACGTCGGCTTCGCCGCCGGCGAGATGCAGAACCCGACGCGCGATCTGGGGTTCTCCATGCAGAGCGGGGTCGTCTGCGTCGTCTTCCTCTACCTGCTCGCCAACGTGGCCTATCTCCTCGTCCTCCCCGCCGAGTCCATCGCCCTGGCCCCACAGGATCGGGTCGGCACCGCGGCGCTGCAGGCGATGTTCGGCGAGCCCGGCCTCTACCTCATGGCGCTCGCCATCATGATCTCGACCTTCGGCTGCAACAACGGGATGATCCTCGCGGGCGCCCGGGTCTATTACACCATGGCAGAGGACCGCCTGTTTTTCCGAGGCGCCGCGAAGCTACACCCGCATTTCAGGACGCCCGCACGCGCGCTTTGGTTCCAGGCGCTGTGGGCCTCGGTGTTATGCCTCTCGGGGACCTACAGCCAGCTCCTCGACTATGTGATCATCGCGGCCTTGCTGTTCTATCTCCTGACGGGCATCGGGCTTTTCCTCCTGCGCCACCGCCGCCCCGGGGCCGAACGCCCCAACCTCGCCCCCGCCTACCCCTGGCTCCCGGCCGCCTACCTCGCGCTCACGGCCCTCGTGGTCGCGAATCTCCTCGTCCAGAAGCCCCAGTACACCTGGCCCGGGCTCATGATCGTGGCGCTCGGCGTGCCGGTCTATTTCGCCTGGCGGCGGTATGAGCAAACCAACTGAATTTAATACTCGGTTTCGTCCCTCGATCCGGCCCTCGGCATGCTGTGGCGCCGGGAGGCGCTGAGCCCGGATCGATTACCATATCCGGTGATCTCGACGGACACCGAGGCCGTCGCGGCCGACCCGTTGCGGCAGTCGCGGTGGTGTGTGGAGAAGACCTGACCATGCGCTCACGTATTGGCATCGAAAGAGACCGAATCGCCGCTTTCTGCCGCCAGAATCATATTCGCCACCTGGCGCTCTACGGCAGCGTGTTGCGGGAAGACTTCCGGCCAGAGAGCGATGTGGACGTGCTCGTCGAGTTCTCGCCCGAACAGCGGGTCGGGTTCTTTCGCATGGCGGCGCTCGAACGGGAGCTTTCACAACTCATCGGGCGCCGAGTGGATCTGCGGACACCGCGCGAGATCAGCCGTTACTTCCGAGACCAGGTCATCCATCAGGCCGAGACCCAGTATGCCGAAGGATGACCGCGTGCGCCTGCGGCACAGGTTCGACGCCGCGCGCGAGGCCATCGCCTGGATGCATCGCAGACTTCGGCCGGGGCAAGGTTCGCACCGACCTCGATGACGACCGGCTACTCGTTTTGGGACTGCTCAAGTGCATCGAGATCGTCGGCGAGGCGGCGGCGCACATTGGCCCCGACACAAAGAGTTGCTACCCCGAGATCCCTTGGGCGGACATCGTCGGCATGCGTAACCGCCTGGTGCATGCCTACTTCGACATCGATCCAGACCGGGTCTGGGACACGCTCGAGCAGGATCTGCCGCCGCTCGTCGACACACTCGAGAAGATCCTGGCGGGTTCGGAGTCATCGTGAGCACCAGATGCACCCTCGCACCCCTCGCCCTCGCCGTTGCGCGCGGCCCCGTTAGTCGTTAAATTCGCGTTGGCGGAGAACCGCATCGCACCGGAGTCCCGATCCCGATGGACAAACGCATACCACCGCGCCCGGCGCGGCCCGCGGCGCGCCGGCCGCGGACGCTCGGACCGGTCGCCGATCTCGAACACCACCTCCCCGGGGAATGGTGGCGGGAGCTGTTCGACTCCCTGTATCTGCGCACCGACGGTGATGTCGTCGAGAACGACGTCAACACCATCGCGGAGGTCGATCTCCTGGTCCAGTCGACCGACATCGGGCCGGGCGATCGGCTGCTCGACCTGTGCTGCGGGCAGGGGCGGCATGCCATCGAGCTGGCGCGTCGCGGTTTCAAGCACATCACGGGCATGGATCGCTCGCGCTACCTCGTGCGGCTCGCCCGCCGCCGGGCCAAGAAGCTCGGCCTGGAGATCGCGTTCCGCGAGGGCGATGCCCGCAAGCTGCGGGTCCCCGACAGCAGCCTCGACTGCGTGTTCGTGATGGGCAATTCCTTCGGCTACTTCGATGTGGAAGACGGCGATGTCAAGGTGCTCGCCTCGATCAAAGGGGCGTTGCGCTCGGGCGCGACCTTGGCACTCGATGTCACCGATGGCGAATGGATGCAGCGCCACTTCGAGCCGCGTTCCTGGGAGTGGATCGATCAGAATTTCTTCGTGTGCCGCGAGCGCTCGCTGACCGCAGACGGCACCCGTCTGGTCTCGCGCGAGGTCGTGGTACACGCCGAGCGCGGCGTCGTCGCCGACCAGTTCTATGCCGAGCGCCTGTATTCTCGCGAGCGCATCCTCGCGCTGCTCGAACGCCTCGGCTTCCGGAACCCGAGGACGCACGACAACCTGCGGGCGGCATCGACGCGCGGGCAGGACCTCGGCATGATGGGCACGCGCCTCTTCATCACCGCGGAGGGGCCGCACAAGGCCGCGCCGCAACCGGTGCGGGGGCGCGGCGTCCTGCCGGTGACCGTGCTCTTGGGCGACCCCAGGCTTCCCGATACGGTCAAGAAGGACGGCGTGTTCAACCCCGAGGACCATGTGACCCTCGCGCGCCTCAAGGACGCCCTCCGCGAGCTGCCGGGATACCGCTTCAGCTACCTCGACAACCACGCGAGCTTCGGAACCGATCTCAAGGCCAAGCCGCCGGAGCTGGTCTTCAACCTGTGTGACGAGGGCTATCACAACGACGCCTTCATGGAGCTGCACGTCCCGGCCCTCTTGGAGCTCGCGGGCATCTCCTACACGGGGGCCGGTCCGGCCTGTCTGGCGCTCTGCTACGACAAGGCGCTGGTGCGCGCGCTGGCCGCGGAGCTGGACATCCCGGTGCCTTTGGAGACCTATGTGGAGCCGGGCGACCAGTCCGCCACCCTGCCCTCTATCTTCCCGGCGCTGCTCAAGCCCAACTTCGGCGACAGCAGCATCGGCATCACCAAGGATGCGGTGGTCTCGACGCCGGGCGAGTTGGTGGCCTATCTCTCGAGGCTGCTCGAAAGTTATCCGGGCCGGCCGGTGCTGGTGCAGGAGTTCCTGCCGGGGGCCGAGTACAGCGTCGGTCTGATCGGAAACCCGAGCACGGGCCTGCGCGCCCTGCCGATCCTGGAGGTCGATTACGGCGGCCTCGAAGCTTCTTTGCCCCGTATCCTCGGGTACGAGTCGAAATGGCTCCCCGACTCCCCCTATTGGACCCAGATCCGCTACCAGGAGGCCAGCCTGTCCGAGGCCGGGCAGCGCGCGCTGGTGGAGTTCTCGACCCGTCTGTTCGAACGGCTGCGCTGCCGCGATTACGCGCGTTTCGATTTTCGCACCGATATCGCTGGTGTCGTGAAGCTCCTGGAGGCCAACCCCAACCCCGGCTGGTGCTGGGACGGCAAGCTCAACCTCATGGCGGGATTCGCCGGGATCCCCTATTCCAAGCTCCTCGGCATGGTGCTCGAGGCCGCCACCGAACGGCTGGCGTTACAGCGGGGCACTATGGAGAAGGCCGCGGATCCCGGTCAGGCGGTCGTGGCGGACACCCTTTCTCTGTAGCGCCTCGCCCGCCCTTTCCGATCCCAGGTTCTCGTTCCAGGTCCCATCCGATGACAACAATGAACCGTCTTCAAGCCCTCCTCATCGCGGGTCTCCTGGCCTGCGATGGCGTGCTCGCACAGCCACAACCGACGGCGGCGCCGGCAGCGCTCGCCAAGGACATCGTCCTGGTGCTCGACAACTCCGGGAGCATGCGCCAGAACGATCCCGCGGCCTTGACCCGGCAGGCGGTCGCGACATTCGTCGGGCAGATGGATCCCGATACCCACCTCGGGATGGTGTTCTTCGACAGCGATGCCCGCGAAGTGCTGCCCTTGACCCGCCTCGGGGACACGACGGGCGAGGCGCTGAACCAGAAACTCGAGCTGCTCGATTATCGCGGGCAGCGCACGAACCTAGCCGCGGCCCTGGAACGGGCCATCTATAGCCTGAAACAGCAGGGCCGCGCGGAGGTGTCACGGTCCGTGGTGTTCCTGACCGACGGGGTCATCGATATGGGGGATCGGGCCAAGGACCGCGATAGCGCGCGCTGGTTGAGGGACGAGCTTGCCGCCGATGCAGCGGAACAGGGGATCGCCATCTTCAGCATCGCCCTCGGGAATCAGGCGGATGTGCTGCTCCTGCACGCCCTGGCGCAGAAGACCGAGGGGGATTACTTCCGGGCGGAACGGGCGGAAGACCTCGCGGCGGTGCTGGACGAGATAGAGAGCGCGCTCCTGTCGCGGGCGACACCGCCATCCATCGTGCCGGAGGTCGCGGAGGTACCGGCAACGGGGCCCAGTACCCCGGAGCCTGTCGCCGGGGCCGAACCCGGGCCCGCCGAGCCCCCGACGGCACCCGAGATAGCGGCGCCGGTCGTGCCGGAGGCCGTCCCATTCGCGGCACCCGTGCCTTCCTTCCCGCCCTCGATCCCGCTCGGCCCCGGCACAGAGCCTCTGCCGGACGGCCTGCCCGAAAGGCTCGCCCCGTGGCTCATCGGCTTCGGCGTGGTGCTGGCGTTGTTTCTCGCCTTCGTCGCGACCCGCATCCTCACCTGGGTCAAGAAGACCGCAAAGGCCCCGAAGGGCCCGGCGCTCGCCCCGGCGACGCACGAAACATTACCCAAGGCGTTTCTGCACGACCTCTCCGGCACCACGAGCTGGAAGCAGCACCGTTTTGATAAATCCTTGACGTGGTTGGGGCGCATCGTCATGGAGCCCAAGGCCGAGGACGCCGATCACCTGGTGGTCGAGAAGGGCACGGTCGGCCGCCGTCACGCGTTCATCGAGTATACACAACACGATTTCTGGATCACCGATCACGACAGCATCAACGGTACGTTCGTCAATGGACGGCGGATCCATGCGAAGGCACGTCTCAAGCACAAGGACCACATCCGATTGGGCGATTGTGAGTTCAAGTTCGAGATGCCGGCCATGGCGCTCGTGGAAGAGACCGCCGTGGTGCCCGGCTATGTGCGGAGCGCGATCGTCGGACGGCCCGACACGGACACGGCCGCCGACCCGAGCTCGTTCGAGCCGGTGGCGCCCTTCGTGGCCGTGGAGATCGGCCCCGTCGGCGAGGATCGCCAGCCCGCGGTCGCGGCTCGGGAGGGGGACGTGACGGGTCCGGAGGCACCCGCCCCGCTGCGCAAGGGCCTATCCACGACCGCGAGCCGCCCCCATGGGCTGAAAGACCTGGACGATCCCACCCTCCCCTCGAGAAAGGCCCTGAAAGAGGATCTGAAGAGCTATTTCGAGGATTCGTGAACCCCCCGCGGGGTCTAAACGGCACGCCGCATGGCGGTGCGCAAGCGGCCCACCCTGGCGGAATCAGCGGACCGCCATGCCTTGTACGAGGCCTCGGTGCAGTGCGCCGAGACCGAGATCGATTTCGTGGAGGAGACCTTCCGCAGGCTCCGCGGGCGGGGGGCGCGGAGCCTGCGCGAGGACTTCTGCGGCACGGCGAAGGTGGCCTGCGAATGGGTGCGCCGGGGCCGGGGCCGCACCGCCGTCGGCGTGGACCGGGACCCCGCGGTCCTGGCCTGGGGACGGCGGCATAACCTCGCCGCCCTGCCGCGCGCCGCCGCGCGCCGGGTCGCATTGGTCGAAGGCGATGTCCTGACGGTGCGCCTTCCCCCCGTGGACCTCGTGCTCGCCATGAACTTCAGTTACTGGGTCTTCAAGGAGCGCGGGCGCCTGCGCCGGTATTTCCGCCGCGCCCACGGGGCACTCGCGCCCGACGGTATCCTGTGCCTCGACGCCTACGGCGGCTACGAGGCCTTCAAGGTCCTCAAGGAGCGCACTCCCTACCGCGGTTACACCTATGTCTGGCACCAGGCGGCCTATGACCCGATCTCCGGGGACACGCTCTGTCACATCGATTTCAAGTTCGCGGACGGCTCCCGGCTTCCACGGGCCTTCAGCTACGACTGGCGCCTGTGGACCCTGCCCGAGCTCCGCGAGGTCCTGGCCGAGGCCGGGTTCCGGCGCTCCACGGTGTATTGGCAGGGCAGCGACGAGCATACCGGCGCGGGTGACGGCGTGTTCCTGCCGGTGGAGAAGGGCGAGCCGGACGCCGGCTGGATCGCCTATATCGTCGCCGAGAAGTGAGATCGCGAAAAAAATGGGCCGCGCTCGAGATTTCGGGCCGACCTAACTAAACACCCTTTCCATCCCGCATGGACCACCCACACCCGAGCCGACCCTTTCGCCGCACCTGTGGTAGAACCGCGTTGCAGCGCCTTTCGTTTGATCATACGACCAAGCGCGTCACCAGCTT
>JBOIDT010000088.1:0-12589 GCA_050740755.1 Gammaproteobacteria bacterium | reverse complement strand
GCATCGAAGGCGAGCTCCGCCCCGCGCGTCAGGATCACCGCCCGCTCGATCACGTGCTGCAGCTCGCGCACGTTCCCCGGCCAGTCGTGGGCCTCCAGGGTGTCCATGGCGTGCGCCGGGATCGCCGCGATGTGCTTGCCGTATTTCTCGGCGTAACGGCGCACGAAATGCTGGACGAGGAGCGACAGGTCCTCCTTTCGGCTGCGCAAGGGCGGCAGGGTGATGGGGAAGACACTGAGCCGGTAGTAGAGATCGGTGCGGAAACTGCCGTCGCGGGCACGGCTCGCGAGATCGCGGTTGGTGGCGGCCAGGATCCGAACATCGACCTTGCGGGTCTCGGTGCCGCCGACGCGCTCGAATTCCCCTTCCTGGAGCACGCGCAGGAGCTTGGCTTGGAGATCCAGGGGCAACTCGCCGAGCTCGTCGAGGAACAGCGTACCCTTATCGGCGAGCTCGAAGCGCCCGAGCTTACGGGCGAGCGCCCCGGTGAAGGCCCCCTTCTCGTGGCCGAACAGCTCGCTCTCGACGAGATCCCTGGGGATGGCGGCACAATTGAGCGTGATGAGAGCCTGGTCCTTACGGGTGCTCGAGGCGTGGATCGCCCGCGCGATCACCTCCTTGCCGGTGCCGGTCTCGCCCAGGAGGAGCACGCTGGCATCGGTCGCGGCGACCTGGCGCACGTTTTCCATCACCGCCCGCAGGCCCTCCGAAGCCCCCACGAGATCCCCCTCGGGCTGGGATCCCCGCAATTCATCCTGAAGGTAGAGGTTCAAGCCCCGCAGCCGCTGGCGCTCCTCGACGTCGCGCAGGAACACGGTGTAGAGCGCCCGGCCGTTCGTCTCGGCATAGGAAAACGTAGCCTCCACGGGAAAGGTCTCGCCGTCGGCGCGGCGTGCGGCGTAGCCCTTGGGCACCCAGATCGGGGTCTTTGGACCGGCCTCGCTCATGTACTCCCTCAGCACCCGGCCTAGGGCTTGGGACAGGAATCGCTGGCAAGGCCCGCCGATCGCCTCCTCTGCCCGGCAGCGGAACACCCGCTCGGCGGCGTGGTTGAAGACGAGGATGCGGCCTGTGTCGTCGACCGCGACGATCGCATCCATTGCGCTGTCGATGATGCGCTCGAGCCGCGCCTCGCTCTCCTGGAGTCTCGCCTTGAGCTGCTGAAGGGCGAGGTGGGCACTCACGCGGGCGAGCACCTCTTCCTGCTGGAACGGCTTGGTGATGTAGTCGACCGCGCCGAGCTCGAACCCCTTCACCTTCTCGACGGTGTCGGTCAGCGCGGTCATGAAGATGACCGGGATCTCCCGAGTCTCCGGACGCTCCTTGAGCCGCCGGCAGGTGGTGAACCCGTCGAGGCGGGGCATGAGCACGTCGAGGAGGATCAGATCGGGCTGGACATACTGGAGCTGCTCCAGGGCGCTCTCCCCATCCTCGGCGACCGAGATCTTGAAACCGCGGGCGCTCAGGAGGTCGGACAGCACGGAGAGATTAGCCGGCGTGTCGTCCACCATCATGATCAGCGCTTTCCTATCGGGGTTCATGAGGCATCCCTCAAGCTTTCGAGCCAGTGACGGAGCTTTCTCATCTTGAAACCCTCGACGAGAGCGCGTACGTCCGCCGCGAACCGCGCGTAGCCGAGCTCCTCTGCGTCGCGCGCCTGCTCGATGAGGCGCTCGCGGTCCCCGCGTCGGGCCGCTTCCAGCATCGTTTGCAGACACTCGGCCGGGGGGGCGCCGTTCGCGCTTGCGGCACATCCCGCGCTTCTGCCCTCGCATCGACATAGACCAGGGTGAGCCCGAGCCCGGTGCTCAAGAGCTCCAGCAGGCGCTCGTGGCGAAAGGGCTTCGGCAGGAAGTCATCGGCGCCGGCTTCGAGGCAGCGCGCGCGGTTGTGCTCGAAGGCGCTCGCGGAGATGGCGATGATCAGGGTGTGCTCGAACTCCGGCAGGGCGCGCATCCTGCGCGTGGCTTCCAGGCCGTCGAGACCCGGCAACCGCATGTCCATGAGGATCGCATCGGGCCGGTGCGCCTGCGCCTGGCGCAATCCCTCCTCGCCGTCGGCCGCTTCATAGAGCTCGAAGCCGAGCGGTAACAGCAAGTCGCGGAACAGGCCGCGGCTTTGCGGATCGTCCTCTACCACGAGCACTCGCCGCCGGTTTCCCCGCACCGCCACGACCTTCGGCTCCCCCGCCAAGCGAGGCGCGGCGGCGATCTCCGGGAGGTCCAGATCAAACCAGAAGCGGCTGCCTTGATCCGGTTCGCTCTCGACTCGGAGATCTCCTCCCATGAGCCGCACCAGCCGTTTCGCGATCGCGAGACCGAGCCCCGTGCCTTGCGAGGCATAGCGCGGGTCGTGCACCCGGTGAAAGACATCGAAGATCTCGCCGAGGTGCTCGGGGCGGATCCCGATCCCCGTGTCCTCGACCAGGAATCGCATTCGGCCCTCGTGCAGGCCGACCTTGAGCGCGACCCCCCCGCTCTGCGTGTATTTGATGGCGTTATCGGCCAGATTCACGAGCACCTGCCGAAGGCGCCGTCCATCCGCCCGCACCGCTTTGGAGAGTTCCGAGAGATCGACGCGGGTAAACGTCAAGCCCTTCGCTTCGGCCCGGGTACGCATGGCCTCGGTTACGTCGCCCAACAATTCTTGGAGGCCGAGCTCGCCGAGCTGCAGCTCGAGGGTGTCCGCCTCGATCTTGGCCATGTCGAGAACGTCTTCAATAAGCCCCAAGAGGTGTTCGCCCGCGCCGTGGATGACGCGCAGCGCCTTGCGCTGCTCCTCCGACAGCCCGCCCTGGCTACGCAAGAGCTGCGTGTACCCCAAGACGCTGTTGAGCGGGGTCCTGAGCTCATGGCTCATATTCGCCAGAAATTCAGACTTCGCGCGGTTGGCGGCCTCCGCCGCCTCCTTGGCGGCCCGCAGCTCTTCTTGGGCGCGCTTGCGCTCGGTGATGTCTCGGGCGACGCCGATCAGACCGAGGAGCCGCCCCTCAGGACCGTAGAACGGGGTTTTCAGCGTCTCCACCAGCACTTGGCGGCCGTCCGCGTAGTAAAGCCACTCCTCGTTGCAGAGCGCGCGGCCGGCCTCCAGCACCGCGCGATCGCCGGCGCGGAAGGATTCGGCGGTCTTGGGGTCGACGAAGTCAAAATCGGTGCGGCCGACGATCTCGGACTCATCGGCATTGGCATATTCTTCGGTTGCCTTGTTGCAAAGGAGATAGACGCTCTCGGTGTTCTTAACGAAGATGTAGTCGGGGATCGAGTCGATCAAGGCCCGCAGCAGGGCGCGTTCTTCGACGAGCTTCTCCTGGAGCCTCTTGCGCTCGGTGATATCGATGATGCTCCCGCGTATGAGCCGGCGGGTGGCGTGGGGGAGGCGCACCAGACGCACTTCGCAGAAACAGGGCTCGCCGCTCGCCTTCACGTGCAGCCACTCGAACACCGGGGCGCCGCCATCCAGGGCCTCCTGGAGCTTCTCGCGCGCCGCCTCATCGGAGAGTCGGCCATCGGGCTGGCGCTCGGGACTGAGCTCGACCGGGCCGAGCTCGAACAGGGCGTTGCGTTCGAGCCCGTAGAGGCGCGCCGCCTGTTCATTCGCCTCGATGAAGCGGAGAGACTCGACGTCGAGCAGGGTGATGGCATCGGGAGCAAAGGCCACCAAGGTCGCGAGCCGCTGCTCGCTCTCGCGCAGCGCCTCTTCGGCCCGCTTGCGCTCGTATCGCTCGATCGTGAGGGCGATCACGTTCGCAATCGCGCTGGCGAACATCCGATCTTCCGGTGCCCAAGGCACCGCTGGTCCAACTTGTTCGTGGCAGAGCACGCCGTCCAATCGGCCGGACACGTGGATGGGGATATCCAGCATGGCCGTGATCTCGAAGGAGGTCAGATAGCCGCTCGCGAACTCGCACGTACGGGGATCGGCGTACGCGTCGTCCGCGACGATGGCCTCGCTGGTCGCCAGCGCTTGAAAATATCCGGGATAATGCTCCGCGTGCAGCGTGACGCCGGCGCTGTGACGGTGAATCGTGCGCTCGTAGAGATCGACGCAGTGGATGGCCGTTCGAACCTCGTTGAATCGCCAGAGGCTCACGCGCTCGACCCCCATGATCCGGGAATCCGTCTCGGTAACGAGTCGCAACGTTTTCCCCAGATCCTCTCCGTGAAAGACCTCGAGGCGGGTCAGATCGACGAGTGCCGCCTGCTGCTGGAGCAGGCGCTCCCGCGTGGCAAGCAGCCGTTGCTCGCTCTCGCGCAGCGCCGCCTCGGCCGTCTCGCGCACCGCGATCTCCTCTTTCATGACGGCGTTGACCCGGTTCAGCTCGGCGGTGCGCTCCGCGACCAGCACCTCGACCTTCGCTCCGCGCCCCGAGATGACCAAGAGAAAAGTCTCCAAGAGGCCCACGAACAGGGACCCCGCGGCCAGCACCGCCCAGGCCTGCCAGGAGCGCTCTGCCGCGAGATATCTTGGGGTGGGCGAGAAGCTGAGGGTCCAATGGCGCCCGTGCGCATCGTAGCGGACCCGATGCTCCAGGCCGCCTGGGTTTTCCGCCGGTTGCCCATCCGTCGCGCTGGCCTCGGCGTCGTCCCCCTCGGCATAGAGCAAGCGTTGCGGCGCTCTGGCGGAGTTGTCCTCGATCCGGACCCTCATCCCGCTTCTGTCCATCCCTTTCAACGCCACCTGCACCAGATCGCCGATGCGAAACACACCCACGGCGAAGCCCTCGAGGTGGCTCCGGCGCTCCGCCGCCGACCCATCGGGTGATCCTTTTCGATAGAGGGGATGGAAGAACAGGAGCCCGGCCGGGTCCCGATCCGCGCGGATCAGCGTCACCAGCCCCGAGACCACCGACGCCGCGGTATCGCGCGAGCGCTCCAAGGCTTCGCGGCGGATGGGCTCGGAGGAGAGGTCGAAGCCGAGCGCGGCTTCGTTCCCGCGGTGGGGCTCCACGTAATGGACCGGGAAATACTCGTCGCGTGGCGCCGCGCGCCGCCGCCGCCCCCGATCATCCTGCTCGGTGATCTCGAACCGCGCATGCCCTTCCTGCCGCGCCGCCGCCTCATAGGCCGCGCGGTGTACCCCCGGCACCTTGGGCGCCCACGCGGTCGCCGTGAAACCCGGATGGGGGGCCATGACGGCCTCGGCGAAGGTGCCGAACTCCTGCCGCTCGACGCGCTCGGAAGCGGCGAATAATCCCTCGATGGCGCGGAGCACGTCGATCTGATCATCGATGCTCCGCACCAAGGCGTTCGCCAGGTGCTGGGCTTGCTGGGCAAACGCGAGCTTGAGGCGCGCCTGTTCCCAAGCGTTCGCCCGCAGGAACAACAACACCACGGCGATGCACAGGACGGCGACCGGCACCGCGACCGACAAGCCGCGGGGTCTCCAGATCTCGCGCGGCACCGCGATCGCGATGAGCACGAGGGGGGCGAAGATGAGCACCCCGAGGGTGTCGCCCACCCAAACGGTGCACCAACTCTCAATGAAGCTCCGGCCAGGGACGAGCCCGGCCAGCCATAAGGTGCTCGTCCCGACCGTAGCGGCGATGCCGCAACAGAGGGGTCCACCCAAGCCGAGAAACGTGGCCACCGCGCGTTCCGTGTCGAGTGGATGCGGAAAGCCCACGAAGCGCCGCACGAGCCACGCGCCCGACACGGCCTGGACGGAAGAGCCGGTCGCGATCGCGGCGGCGATCGCCGTGAGCTTGAGCGGTCCCGACGCCCCGAGATCGACCCCGAGGTCAAATAGAAGGGACAGGTATACGCAGAATGACCCGAGCCAGATCCCCGCCCAGACGCGATCCCCATACACGAGCAGGCAAGCCAGAGCAATGCCGGGGGGCGGAAACACGGCAGTGGCGTAGCCCGGCGGCAGGGCGAGCAGGAGCCCAAGCCGGCCGGTAACGAAGTCGGCCGCCGCGATGGCCAGCACCAGGAGCCACCATTTTCGCCCCAGGGGCCGCGCCATAGCTCCCGGCGTAACCCGGTCTAAGTTCACAGGGGTCGATTCTTGCGCTCAGGTAGGACACCAACAGCATGCGTTTGTGCACTGCGATTCTACACCCTGCTCCGGCGGACTTGCGAAGAGCGCCCTAGAGCCCCCGCGAAGACAGATGCCGGCCCCGCCATGGCAGCGGCACTGGGAGCGGTGTTCTCTATCGATCGATCTCGATCACATCCTGACCCGGCGTGGCTGCGGCGCCGTGGTGTATCTGGGGGCTCCTCCCCATCTGGCCGGCTTGTCTGCTCAGGAGCGTGACGCCGCGGATCAGGGCAGATCGACACACACCTCGGCGATCGCTTTGCGCTGGGTGGTCGGCACCTCGGCCGGATAACCGTACCAGAGAAGCGCGACCACCGTCTCCACCGCGGGATCGGCCCATATCAGATCGTAGAATCCGGGATCGCGGATGACGCCTCCGGTATTCCACTTGGACCCGATACCCTCGGCCCACAGGCACAGCATCAGATTCTGGACGGCGCAACAGCAGGCGCCGTAATCCTCGCGCGCCTGGATCGGATCGGGAGAGTTCTGGCAGGTTACCACGGCCCAGCCCGGCATCGTGCGCCAGCGGGCGAGCTTGTCCGCCGCGGCCTCTGGACCTTTCTTGCGCTCCACCCGTTGGGCGTTCAGCGCACAGATCGCCTCGGCGGTCTCGGGACCGAGCACGTAAAAGCGCCACGGCTCGGTGAGACGATGATTGGGGGCCCAGCGCGCTAGGTCCAGCGCCCGATCGAGCGCGTCACGCGGCGCTGGCTCGGGCCTAAACGCGTAGACGGTACGGCGTGAACGGATCAGCTGTGTCAGGGTCGACGCCGAGGGGGTCTTTCCCACGCGCGGGGTGTTTTCCACGCGCCGCCGCCTCAACCCGCAGCGCTTCCGCGGCCGGGGGATGCAGCATCACGAACACCTGCTTCATCTGCTCGAAAACCAGGCCCCATCCGCAAAGCCACAGCCCCAAGGCCCCAAAACGGCGCATGCCCTTGACGGCGCACACGAGGAAAAGCAAAACGGCGGGGAGACATGTGCCGGCCACGATAGCGACGATGTGCCTAGGCATATAGCACCTCCCGCCCGCGTTCCGCAAGCTCGCCGATGGCCTCGTCGCGCGTCAGAAAACGACCGTCCCTGACGAACCCCGCCACCACGGAGTCGCGGACGGCGGTCACGCGCCCGGCGGCGGTGCGCTGCACCACCAACTCGGGTGGCAGACCGTCCAGGAGGTGGACCGGCGCGGGACTGCCGTCAGGGAACTGGGAGAGATAGACGAGGCCGCTTCGGCTGTCCAGAAACGCGGGACGGAACCCAGCGCCGCGATTTTCCGCGCTCACCCCGCCGCTCCCGCGATAGCGCCGGTTTTGTCTCTGCAGGCGCGCGAGACTCAAGAGACGCGCGGGCCGCCCGGCCGCCAGGGTCGCGTTCGATATCGGTGTGGCCGTCAGGATATCCATCGTACACCTCCAAAACATTCTGGGGAGTAGACGTGCATACCAAGTGCCAGCGATGCCCTCGGGGTGCGCCGAGCCACCGGGGGTCTTTTGGAAAAGCCTGCGACGCTCGCCGTCGCACACATGGGCCGCGCATAGAATCCTCATGTATTTCAATGCACTCCGGTTTCAGTGCCGCGGCCGCGTACCACCCGGAGGTGTTGCGACGGTATTTTTTCACAACCCGAGTCGGGTGCCGGAGCGGCTGAAATCGAGCGCCCCGATTGAGCTTCATCCGCGCAGCGCGGCCAGGGCCAGGTCGTAGTCCGGTTCGTGGCCTATCTCGGGCACGAGCTGCGTATAGATGACCTTGTCCGCGGCGTCCAGGACGATGACGGCCCGAGCAGTGATACCGGCGAGCGGCCCGTTCTCGATCAGCACCCCGTAATCACGGGCGAAATCCCGACTGCGCATGAGCGACAGCGAAATGACGTTTTCCGTCCCCTCCGCCTTGCAGAACCGGCTCATGGCGAAGGGCAGATCGGCGGACACCATGAGGAAGACCGCCTGGGGATGGTCCTTCACCGCCGCGCTGAATCGCCGCGTGGACATCGCGCACACCGGGGTGTCGAGGCTCGGCACGATGTTGAGGAGCTTCTTCTTGCCGGCGTAGGTCGCGAGCGTGACGTCGTTGAGCGCGGCATCCACCAGAATGAAGTCGGGTGCCTGACTACCGATCGGCGGCAGGCTGCCGCTGGTGTGGATGGGGTTGCCTTTCAAGGTGATGGTGGCCATGGATTTTCTCCGTTGTTGGGATCCGTTATTGGTATCGGGGTCGCGGTCGGCTATTTTTCTTCCGCCAGGATCGCCGCGTACTCGTCCGCGTCGAGGAGGCGTTCGAGATCGGCGGGGTTGTCCGGTCTCAGACGAAAGATCCAGCCCTCGCCATAGGGATCACGGTTGATGATCTCGGGTTCGCGTTCCAGCGCAGGGTTGACCTCGACCACCTCCCCCGATAACGGGCAATAGAGATCCGACGCCGACTTGACGGACTCCACCACGGCGCACTCGGCCCGCGCCGGGTAGGCCCCGCCCGCCTCGGGCGCCTCGACGAACACCATGTCCCCCAGCGCGTCCTGGGCATAGTCGGAGATCCCGACCCGCACCGTGCCGTCGCTCAAGACCCGCACCCATTCGTGGCTCGTGGTGTACTTCAGGTCCTCCGGTATCTGACTCATGCGTCAATCCCCCCTAGGTTCGGCCCCGCTCATCGTAGACCCGTTTACCCGAGTACGGCATAGCAAGGTTGGCCATGACGCACGAACGGGGGTCTTACCGCCTGGGCCGGGAGCCACTTGCCCCTGACCTCCACCCGCAGCGTTCGCGACGCCCCGACCGGTACTCGGGCGAGGCCGATGGATTTCCCCAAGACCGGCGAATAACCCCCGCTCGTGACCCGACCGGTCGCAGCGCCATCGAACTCGACACGCTGATGCGCCCGGAGAACGCCTCCCTCTGCCAGCACCAGGCCGATGCGCGCGACGCGCACACCGGCCCGGATCCGTTCCTGCAGCGCCGCCCGACCCACGAACCCGCGCCCATCGGGCCCCATGGCCACGGTGGCGGCGAGCCCGCACTCCAGCGGCGAGATGTCCTCATCCATATCGGCGCCGTAGAGGTTCATGCCCGCCTCCAGACGCAGGCTGTCTCGTGCGCCGAGCCCCACAGCGGACACTCCGCTTTCGTAGAGCCCCGCCCATAAGCCCGTCGCCTCACCGGCCGGGACCATGAGCTCGAAGCCATCCTCACCCGTATAGCCGGTGCGGGCGACGCACCGATCCGCCGTGAAGCATGCCGTATAGGGTTTCAGATCCCGCGCCGCTTCCGCCAGCGCGGCCGGTAGCAAGGGGTAGCAGCGCTCGCGCGCCGCTGGGCCCTGTACGGCGATCATCGCGAGGTCGCGCCGCTCCGCGACCCGCACCGCGCGCCCCGCGGCATGCCCCTCCAACCAGGATAGGACCCTGTCACGGGTCGAGGCGTTACTCACCATGCGGAACCGTTGCGCATCCCGGGCGTAGACGACGGTATCATCCACGACCCCGCCGCGCTCGTTGAGGAGACAGGAATAGAGTCCCTGCCCCGGGGTTCGCAGCCGCCCGGTCTCGTTGGCCAGAATCCATCCCAGCAAGGCCGCGGCGTCGGGTCCCTCCACCTCCGTGATCATCATATGCGAGACATCGAACATCCCGGCGGCCCGGCGCACCGCCAGGTGCTCCTCGACCTGCGAGCCGTAATGCACCGGCAGGGACCAACCGGCAAACTCCACCATCCGGCCGCCGAGCTCGAGATGGAGGGCGTAGAGTGGCGTCTTGCAGGTCATGGCGGCGCGGTCTTGACGGATGATCACGCCCCAAAGCGCAAAGATCAAGGTGATGCGAGCGTCGAGCCCACCCACCCGGGCACCTCTCGGGGCACAGCAATCACCGGTTGTCGAGGCCGGTCCCGGGGCGGCTTCGGCTAGGCGCCCTGTTCCCGGATCGCCTCCCGGACCGCGGAGATGATCCGGTCTTGGACCAATGGTTCCAGGTAGGGGTGCATCGGCAGGCTCAACACCTCACGGGCCAGGCGTTCCGCTACCGGCAGGCCTCGCGAGGGGCGCGGAAACCCGAGATACGCGCCTTGTAGATGCAAGGGCCTGGGATAGTGGATGGCCGTCGGCACCTGGCGCGTCTGGAGGGCCGCGGCGACGGCGTCCCGGTGTTCGAGCCTGATGGTGTATTGGGCCCACGCACTCACCGCACCGGGGACCACGCGCGGCGTGTCTGCCACATCGCGCAAGCCCTCGGAGTAACGCACAGCGACGCGGTTGCGCGCCGCGATCTCGTCCTCGAATATCGCGAGCTTTTCGATCAGGATGGCCGCCTGCAAGGTGTCGAGCCGCCCGTTGGTGCCCACGCGCACGTTGTCGTATCGATCCGTGCCTTGGCCATGGACACGGAGCGACGTGAGCACCGCGACCATCTCGCGGTCATCGGTGAAGATGGCGCCGCCATCCCCGTAACAACCGAGCGGCTTGGCCGGGAAAAAGCTCGTCGCGGTGAACCTGGCGAGCGTCCCGACCCTCCGGCCGTCGCGGGCCCCGCCGAAGCCCTGCGCCGCATCGGCGATGACGCAAAGGCCCTGGGACGCGGCAATGGCCTCGATAGCACCGTAATCCGCCGGGTGGCCGAAGAGGTCCACCGGGATCACCGCCCTCGGTTCCAGGCGCAGGCGGCGCGCTTCGTCGATGGCCGGGCCGAGCCCCTCGGGGTCGAGCAGGAAATCGTCGTCGCCCACGTCCACGAAGAAGGGCGTGGCCCCGAGCAGGGCCACCGCCTCCGCGGTCGCGACAAAGGTGAACGAGGGCACGAAGACCGCTTGGCCGGGTCCGATCCCGAGGGCCATGAGCGGGAGCACCAGGGCGTCGGTCCCGCTCGCGCAAGCCACGGCATGCCGCGCACCGCAAAACCCGGCCAGTCGTCCTTCGAGCTCCGCGACCTCGGGACCGTGGATGTACTGGCCGTGCGCCAGCACCCGGGCGATGGCCTGCTCAAGGCGGTCCCGGATGCGGCGCTGTTGCGCGGCGAGGTCGATGAAGGGGATAGGCACGGCGCCGGCCATCGCTCACCTTAAACGCCCAGGCGGCCGCCCGTCAATCCGCGCGGGGGCGACCGGGCGGGGCCTGCCTGCACCGGCCGCTCGCTATAATTCAAGTATGCGATACCATGCTCGGTCCGGGCTCGGCCCCCGTCGGTATAGAGAGCGCCGCGGATGACTAGCCCGCTCTTGTGCCTCTCGTCCAGGCGGTTTACCCCGGGGTTTCCGGACCCGGCGCTGGCCTTGGAACAGCCCGAGGGGCTCCTGGCGCTCGGGGGCGATCTGAGCACCGAGCGCCTGCTCTCTGCTTACCGCCTCGGGATCTTCCCGTGGTACGAGGAAGGCCAACCGATCCTGTGGTGGTCTCCCGATCCGCGCTGCGTGTTCAAGCCCGAGCGTTTCGCCGCCTCGCGGAGTCTCAAGCGCTCGCTCCGGCACGGTGCCTTCGAGATCACCCTGGACCGCGATTTCGCGGGTGTCATGCGGGCCTGCTCGGAGCCGCGTGGCCCCCTGTGTCCACATGGGGGGGGCACGTGGATCAACGAGGCGATGATCGAGGCCTATGTCGCGTTGCACCACCAAGGGCATGCACACTCGGTCGAGGCCTGGCAGGAACAACGGCTGGTCGGGGGACTCTATGGCGTCGCCATCGGCCAGGTGTTCTTCGGCGAGTCCATGTTCAGCCGCATCACCGATGCCTCCAAGGTGTGCCTCGTCCACCTCATGCGGTACCTGACGGCCTGGGGCTACCGGCTCACCGACTGCCAGGTGCGTAGCGACCACCTGGCGCGGCTTGGAGCCACCCTCGTCCCACGCCCGGAGTTCCTGGCCCGGATCGAACGCTTGTGCGCATCGGACGTCAGCGCGAGCGCCTGGAAAGACACGCCGTGACCGAAGCGTTCGCCGTCTCGCTCGCGGCCTTCTATACGACCCCACCACACGTTTGCAGTTACCTGCCGCCGCGTAAGGCCGCCACGCTGTTCGCCGATCCGGCGCTGCCCAAGGATCGCGGGCTGTACTCTCTCTTGTCGGAGCAGGGGTTCCGGCGCAGTGGCGCACATCTCTACCGGCCGAGCTGTCCGGGCTGTCAGGCCTGCATCCCTGTCCGCATCCCGGTCCAAGAGTTCCGTCCCCGCCGCAACCAGCGCCGCACCTGGGACGGCAATCGTGATCTGCACGTCGTTCCGGGCCGGGCCGGATTTCGCGTCGAATACTTCGATCTGTACCGGCGCTACCTGCGGGCGCGCCATCCCAATGGCGGGATGGACGACCCGAGCCCCGAGGGTTTCATGGATTTTCTCACCGCACCCTGGGCAGAGACGCTGTTCTACGAGTTCCGGCTCGGGGATCTGCTCCTGGCGATCGCCGTAGTGGATCGCCTGGAGCACGCCTTATCGGCCGTCTACACCTTCTATGACCCGGCGTATCGGGCACGGAGCCTCGGTCGCTATGCCATCCTGCACGAGATCGAAGAGGCCAGGGCCCACGGGCTCGCGTGGCTGTATCTGGGATACTGGATCGCGGGATGC
>JBOIDT010000087.1:0-12872 GCA_050740755.1 Gammaproteobacteria bacterium | reverse complement strand
CGCCAGGTCTATCCCCTCGTCCAGCGCCACCTCGGGCAGATCGCCCTGTGACGACCAGGACTCGTTCCGGCCCTCGGCGAACAAGGTCCACTCGGCCTGCCACAAGGCCGGCGAGATCCCGGTCAACTGCCCGGCGAGGACCGCATCGGCGCCGTAGCGTCGCGCGGCCGCGGCGATCTGCTCGCTCATGGGCAGGGACACGGCGATGGCCTCGGACCACGCCTCATCGGTGGTATCGAGGACCGGCAGCACCAGAGGCACGCCGCGCCAGCGCGCACGCGCGTGCAAGGTCTCGCGATACGCCGAGGGGTCATCGCGGCTCAACACACGCCGGTCGCTTCCTTCATCGACCTCGAGCCACAGGAGCAGCGCGGGACGCTCGCGGCCCCACACCGGCGCCCCCGCCTGCTCCAGCCCGCGCTCCAGCGCCTCGGGGTCGAACTTCACCCACAGCACCGGGGTCCCGGAGCCGTCGGTCCGGCCTTCGGACTGCCGGTAGCCGTACTGCTGCACGAACGCCTCCGGATTCTTGATGAGACGATCGACGTTCGGGCGGCCGGCCGCGTTGCGGTCGCCGGTGAGCTTGACGAGCACCAGGCGCAAGGCCGTCTGCATGCCCTGCGTCTGAGTCGCCGGGTCGCGACCCGTGACCGGGACCTCGGCCTCATAGAGGTCCTTGAGGCGCGCGCCGAATGCGGGGATAGCGGGAACGAACACCAGGCAAATCAGAAAGGCCACCAAGGTCCGGCGCATGACCGGCACGCTATGCGAAGACCCGTGTAGGCGTCAAGGTTTGCCGGGGTTCCCGGGCATCGTTACGATGATGGCATGGTAAGTCGCCACACAGCTATCAGGATGCTGGTGTGGACATCGAGCGCGGCAACGCCCTGGTCGAACGCATCAGGCCCCTGGCCCAGGGTACCGCGCGCGCCGGGGTCATGGGCGGTGTGGGCGGCTTCGGGGCCCTATTCAGCCTGGCAGGGCTCGGCTATCGAGACCCCGTTCTGGTGTCCTCGACCGACGGCGTGGGCACCAAGCAGAAGCTCGCCGTCGCGCTCGATCGCCACGACACCATCGGCATCGACCTCGTGGCCATGTGCGTCAACGACGTGGGGCGCCGAGCCCCTCTTCTTCTTCGACTACTTCGCGACCGGAAGGCTCGTCGAGGTCGCGGCGCGCGTCATCGCCGGGATCGCGGAAGACGATGAGGCGACGTTCCGGAGGATCACTGCAAAGTCTCGCCGTCGGGCAGCGCGAGGCGGGTGACTCACGAGACATGTACCGGCAGATCCTGAAACGAGTCAATCAGGGAGTCGCTAAACGCGCGCCCGCCACCGGCCTCGGTGTTTTTCGGATAGGCTTCGGCCTGGTGGTCTTCCAGGAGGTCGTGTTCCTTTACTGGTTCCGGCACCTGATCTTCGACCCCGTCCCCTATGTCGAAATGGCCTCACCTATCATCCACTTCCTGCTGCTGGGGTGGGCCATGGCCGCCGTGTTCCTGGTGATGGGTTACCACACCCGCTTCGCGGCCGTCGTCAATTATCTTCTCTGGACCATGTTCGTGGTGTTTACACCGATGTGGCAGGACTTCGACGGGGGGTTCGACCAGCTCATGATCGGATCGAGCTTCGTCTTGATGTTCCTGCCTGCGGAGAGGGCGTTGTCCCTCGACAAGCTCCGTAAGACGCTCAAGTATTCGAGCATCACCCATCGTTACGTCCCGCCGGCCGACGTGTCGGTGCTTTGCTATTACATCCCGGTGCTGTTCTCCCTGGGGCTCCTCTACTTCGATTCGGCCGTTCACAAGCTGTCGGCCGAGTTCTGGCGTAACGGCATGGGGGCATGGCTGCCTGCCACCATGCCCTATTATATTTCTGGCATCGATTTCACCTGGGTCTTGAACAACAAGCCCCTACAGGCGATCATCGGGTACACGCTGCTCATCTTTCAGTTCGTTTTTGTTTTCCTCTGCTGTTTCCGCCCTTTTCGCGTCCCTCTCCTCCTGATCGGGACTGCGTTTCATATCGGCATCATTCTGTCGTTGAACATCTATCCCTTCGGCTTCGGCATGCTGGTGCATTACGCACTGTTGGTTCCGTTCGCTTGGTGGAGATGTCTCGGGAGGGCGCTACGGGTCCGGGAACCGACGCTGACAGTGTTTTACGACGAACAATGTCCCTTGTGCAATCGGACCGTAATCACGGTGCTGCACTTCGATGTCTGCAAAGCGATCGGATTCAGAGGCTTGCAAACCCATGCCCGGCAGTATCGGGAGCTCGATCGGATATCCGACGATGAGCTATTGAAGGATATCTATGGCCTGGACCGGAAAGGCAGGCTCTACCTCGGGCTCGACACCTACGTGCGGATCTTCATCGGCATGAGATACCTCGCGCCGCTGGGCTGGCTGATGAGGATGCCGGGGATCTATCATCCGGGCCAACGGCTCTACCGCCGTATCGCCGACGGCCGCACCCGGCTCGTATGCGATGAAGGCTGTGCTGTTTCGCCGAAGAGACCTGGGCCGGGAGACGAACCATTCGGGCTGCTGTACGAGCGCTACATCGGCACGCCCCGCCAGCTTCCGGTGCGCGTCAGCAAGTTTCTGGTCTTGATCATCGCGCTTCAATTGAACAGCACGATTCACTATGGAATCGTCTATCGCCTGAACAGCAATCTCGATACGCCGGAGATTGCCGGGTTACCGGCCGTCATGAGTAACGCGGTCTTGTGTCTTTCCCATACCTTTCTGGGCATCACGCCCCATGCGCTTTACGTGCACGATCACTTCGAGGGCTATGAGCATTTGCTGGCGCTGACCTACCGGGACCAGGCCGGCCGGGAGCGTTGGCTGCCGTTCGTCAACGAAGAAGGCAGGCTGGTCGCGCCGAACTGGGGGAGGGTTCAGTCGATGTGGGCGAACGTGGCCGTCACCGCCAGGATCAAACGAGAACGCCTGTACCGACTGATTCAAAAAGTGACCCTCTTCTGGGGCAATGAGGTCGGGCTCGATGTGGCCAACGCGGAGTTCACCATCAAGCTGAAGAGGATACGCGTGCCGATGGACTGGGAGAGGGACCTCCGCCACAAGAACATCAACCAACCCTGGCAGGACATAGGCAGGGTCATCTGGAAGGACGGCGGGATGCGGGTCGAGACGCCCGGCATCGATATCGAGGCGTTGTCGCGTTCGAAATAAACGGGGGTCTCTCCCTCCCCTGTCCGCGTTTTTCTGCGGACGGGGGAGGGTAGGGTGGGGGTCCGCGCTGCGGTTGCTGACCAAGCTTTGTTCCTTGCCGCGGCGCCTTTACCCCCACCCCAACCCTCCCCCGCTTCGCAGGGGAGGGAAACCGGAAACTCCCTTCCCTGTTCGTGCTGTTTACGAACGGGGGAGGGTAGGGTGGGGGTCCGCTCTGCAGGCTTGCGGGCGGGGGAGGGCAGGGGAGGGGGCTTACAGCAACGGCACGATCATCAGGGCCACGATGTTGATGATCTTGATGAGCGGGTTGATCGCCGGGCCGGCGGTATCCTTGTAGGGATCGCCCACGGTATCGCCGGTGACCGCGGCCTTGTGGGCATCCGAGCCCTTGCCGCCGTGGTGGCCGTCCTCGATGTACTTCTTGGCGTTGTCCCAGGCCCCGCCGCCCGCGGTCATCGAGATGGCGACGAAGATCCCGGTGACGATGGTCCCGACCAGGAGCCCGCCGAGCGCCTTGGGACCGGCGTCCCCGCCCATCAAGAGCCCCATTCCGAAAGCCACCACGATGGGCACGAGGACCGGTAACAGCGAGGGCACGACCATCTCCTTGATCGCCGAGCGGGTCAGCATGTCCACGGCACGAGAATAATCGGGTTTGGCGGTCCCCTCCATGATCCCGGGGATCTCGCGGAACTGGCGCCGCACCTCCAGGACCACCGAGCCGGCGGCCCGGCCGACCGCCTCCATGGCCATGGCGGCGAAGAGGTAGGGGACTAGCCCACCGATGAAGAGCCCGATGATGACGGCCGGATCGGAAAGATCGAAGCTAATGCTCCTGCCTGCATGCTCCAGGCTGTGCGTGTAGTCGGCGAACAGCACGAGCGCGGCGAGCCCGGCGGAGCCGATGGCATAGCCCTTGGTCACGGCCTTGGTGGTGTTGCCGACCGCATCCAGGGGATCGGTGATGCCGCGCACCTCAGGGGGGAGCTTGGCCATCTCGGCGATGCCCCCGGCGTTGTCGGTGATGGGGCCGTAGGCATCGAGGGCCACGATGATCCCGGTCATGGACAGCATGCTGGTCGCGGCGATGGCGATCCCGTAGAGCCCGCTGAGCTCATACGCCAGAAAGATGCTGGCAGAGACCAGGAGGACCGGATACGCCGTGGCCTTCATAGAGACCCCGAGGCCGGCGATGATGTTGGTGGCATGGCCCGTGGTCGAGGCCTCGGCGATGTGGCGCACCGGCGGATATTGGGTGCCGGTGTAGTACTCCGTGACGTAGACCAGACCCGCCGTGAGCGCCAGACCCACGAGCGCCGAGAGGTACACCTGCACCACGCCGTACTCCTCGACCCCCCACATCATGAACACCGTGACCGGTAGATAGGCGACGGCCGCGAGCCCGCCCGCGACGATGAGGCCGCGATACAGGGCGTCCATGATCTTGCCCTCGCCGGTGAGCTTGACGAAGAAGGTGCCGATCACCGAGGCGATGATCGACACCCCGCCCAGCACCAGCGGGTAGAGCACGGCGCTCGTGACCGCGCTCTTGACCAGGAGCCCGCCGAGCAGCATGGTCGCGATCACCGTGACCGCATAGGTCTCGAAGAGGTCCGCGGCCATGCCGGCGCAGTCGCCGACATTGTCGCCGACGTTATCGGCGATGACCGCCGGGTTGCGCGGGTCGTCCTCCGGGATCCCGGCCTCGACCTTGCCGACGAGGTCCGCGCCGACATCCGCGCCCTTGGTGAAGATCCCTCCGCCCAGACGCGCGAAGATCGAGATGAGCGAGCCCCCGAAGCCCAGGCCCACGAGCGGCGCCAGCTCGACCGTGGCCCCGTCCGGGGTCAGCGCCGACAGGATCCCGTAGTAGCCGGCGACGCCCAGGAGCCCCAAACCCACCACCAAGAGGCCCGTGATCGCCCCGCCGCGGAAGGCCAAGGTCAACGCCGCGTTGAGCCCGTGCCTGGCGGCCTCGGCGGTGCGCACGTTGGCGCGCACCGAGATGTTCATGCCGATGTAGCCGGTCGCGCCGGAGAGGGCGGCACCCACCAGGAACCCGAAGGCGGTCTTCCAGCCCAGCGCCATCCAGATGAGCAGGAACAAGGCCCCACCGACCTTGGCGATGGTCGTGTACTGGCGATTCAGATAGGCGGAGGCGCCCTCCTGGATCGCGGCGGCGATCTCGCGCATGCGCTCGTTGCCCTCGGGATGGTCGAGCACCCAGCGCACCGATAGCGCGCCGTACGCCACGGCCAGGACCCCGCACACGAGCGCGAAGGCGAGCGCCATGGATCCGATGATGAGCCCCAGGATCACCACGGCGGCGAGGCCGCCGCCCACGAAGATCAGGGCCTCTCGGTTCAGGTGGCCCAGCGCCTCTGTCTGCACATCGGTGGCGATGTCGCGAACGGTCAGAGCGAACGACATGGATGTCCCCTATTGGCGTTTGAAAGAGTTATGAAAAAGGGGCGTTGTGCCCCTTTAGGATCCGGCGCATGGTACTGGAATCTAGAACGGCTGCAAACCCTCGCCCGCGGCGGGCGATCGGCGGGGTACGTGCGTTGTGCAACGATGCCCGGCGACGGACGCGGGGCGTGCTGGGATCCGCTACGCTCTTTCTAGCCTGCGCGTGTGGCGCGTCCTTACACGCGGTGGAGGATCAGCTCCAGGACTACTTTGCTGCCGAAGTAAGCCAGCATGAGGGAGGCGAACCCGCCGAGCGTGCAGCGGATGGCGGTGCGCCCGCGCCAGCCGTAGCGCCAGCGGCCGAACAGCAACACGGCGAACACCAGCCAGGCGACGAGCGACAGCACCGTCTTGTGTACCAGGTGCTGGGCGAAGATATCGTTCAGGAACATCATCCCGCTCATGAGGCCCAGGCTCAAGAGGAAGAACCCGGCCCCGATGAGCTGGAACATGAGGCCCTCGAGCGTCTGGAGCGGGGGCAACACCTGCACGGCGCGCAGCGGGCGGCGGGCGCGCAGCAGGTGGTCCTCGACGGCCAGCACCCCGGCCTCCAGCGCCGCCACCATCAACAGGCTGTAGGCGAGGATGGAGAGCAGGATATGGCCCTGCAATCCGGCGGGCGCCGATGCCACGAGCACATGCCGGGTAGGAAAAACGAGCTCCATGCCGATGCACAGCGCCGCGAGCGGCAAGAGCACCACGGCGAGGTTCTCGAGCGGCCGCCGCCAGGTGGCGATGAGGATGATCGCGGCCATGACGAAGGCCACCAGCGAGGCCGCATTGAAGACGCCGAGGTTGAGGCCGCCGGTCGTGACGATGCCCTGATAGAGGAGGAAGCCGTGAAAGGGGAGGGCGAGGAACCCGAGCAGGCGTTCCGCGGGGTTGCCGGGCCGCCCCCCGCGGGTACGACGCAGGATCTCCAAGCAGAGCCGCGCCGCCGCCGCGACATAGAGTATGATCGCGGTCAGGCCGATCGCCAGGGTGTTCATGAACGCTCGAGTGGATGGGCCGGCATGATGACACAAATCTAACGTTGATAAAAGAAAAGATATTAGAGTCCGCGCCCGGAGAAGACGAGCGGGGCTCGCAAGTCCA
The DNA here is from genome assembly GCA_050740755.1 of Gammaproteobacteria bacterium. Classification (GTDB taxonomy): domain Bacteria; phylum Pseudomonadota; class Gammaproteobacteria; order JACCXJ01; family JACCXJ01; genus JACCXJ01. The sequence goes on along the minus strand of JBOIDT010000087.1, from coordinate 6,109 downwards.
TTCGCCGGAGCGATCCCGCCAGGGTAATCCCCACACGGTAATCCCCACACGGTAATCATGGCCCATGTTCGATAATCTCACGGGACGCCTCGCACGCATCGTCCGCGATCTGCGTGGCCAGGGGCGCCTGAGCGAAGAAAACATCCAGGGGACACTGCGCGAGCTGCGCCTGGCATTCCTGGAGGCCGATGTGGCCCTGCCGGTGGTGCGCGGTTTCATCGAGCACATCCGCGCGCGGGCGGTCGGGCAGGAGGTATTGCAGAGCCTGACCCCCGGCCAGGCCCTCATCCGCATCGTGCGCGACGAGCTGACCACGCTCATGGGCGAGCGCCGCGAGGAATTGAGCTTGCGCCAGGCGCCGCCCAATGTGGTGATGGTGGCCGGGCTACAGGGCTCGGGCAAGACCACGACCGTCGCCAAGCTCGCGCGCCGCCTCAAAGCAGAGGACAAGAAATCCGTGCTCCTGGCCTCCTGCGATGTCCACCGCCCGGCAGCCATCGAGCAGCTCGCCGTCTTGGCGCGCGAGATCGGGGTGGACTGCTTCCCGGCCGATCCGAAAGACGGCGCGGTGGCGATCGCGGAGGCGGCGCTCGGGCAGGCGCGCAAGGGATTCTACGATGTTTTTATCGTGGACACCGCCGGGCGCCTGCACATCGACAGCGAGATGATGGACGAGGTCAAGCGCCTCCATGCGGTACTGAATCCGATCGAGACCCTGTTCGTGGTGGACAGCATGACCGGCCAGGACGCCGCCAACACCGCCCGTGCCTTCCACGAGGCCCTGCCCCTGACCGGCGTGATCCTGACCAAGGCCGACGGCGATGCGCGCGGGGGCGCGGCGCTCTCGGTGCGTTTCATTACCGGCCAGCCTATCAAGTTCGTGGGCATGGGCGAAAAGACCCATGCGCTCGAGCCCTTCTATCCCGATCGCATCGCGACCCGGATCCTCGGCATGGGCGATGTCCTGGGGCTCATCGAGGAGGTGGAGCGCCGCGTCGATCGAAAGGAGGCCGAGAAGCTGGCGGAGCGCCTGAAAAAAGGCCAGGGCTTCGATCTGGAGGACTTCCGCACCCAGCTCCAACAGATGCGCGGCATGGGCGGGATCGGCGGGCTGATGAGCAAATTGCCCGGCGTCTCGGATCTACCGAAGGCCATGCAGGATCAGATGGACGACAAGGAGTTGGTCAAGCTCGAAGCTATCATCAATTCCATGACGCACGGCGAGCGCCGTTTCCCCGACCTCATCAAGGCCTCGCGCAAGCGCCGCATCTCCGCGGGCTCCGGCACCGAGGTCCAGGACGTCAACCGCCTGCTCAAGCAATTCACCCAGATCCAGAAGACCATGAAACGCGCCTCGAAGAAAGGCGGTCTCCAGAAGCTCATGCGCGCCATGGGCGGGCGCCTGCCGCCGGGGCTGCCGCATTGAAAGCGCTACGCCTCGCTCCTGCACCGCGATCACCGCAACCTGAGCGGCAGGCTGCGCAACCCGCGCAGCGGCTGCGTCGGCTTGTACCGCAGCTCCGAGCGGGCGACGGCCAGCTCGATGTGCTTGAACCGCTGCACCAACGCGGCGAGCGCCGTCCTGCCTTCGAGGCGGGCCAGCTGGCTGCCGAGGCAGAAGTGCGACCCTAACGCGAACGTGATGTGGCGGTTCGGGTCGCGACCGAGGTCGAGCACGTCCGGGTGGTCGAACACGCCTTCGTCGCGATTGGCGGAGATGATCATCCCGAGCACGTTACTCCCCTTCGGGATGGTCACGCCTGCGACCTCGACATCCTCCAACGCGATCCGGGCCGCGCCGCACGGCACCGGAGTGGTGTAGCGGAGGAGCTCCTCGACGGCGGTGTCGATCAGCTCCGGGTTCTCTCGCAGACGCATCAGCTGCTCCGGGTTGTCGAGGAGCGCGAGCGTGGCGCTGCCGATGAGGTTCGCGGTGCTCTCGTGACCGGCGAGCAACAGCAGGTAGATCATCGCGAGGACCTCCTGATCGTTGAGGTGGTCGCCTTCCTCGTTGGCCCGCACCAGGGCTGAGATGAGCCGATCATCGGGCTCGGCCCGACGCTGCTCGGCGAGTCGCTCGAACAGCCGCATCAACCGCTGCCCGTCCGGAAGCCTGCGGATGAGCTGGATCGGGCCCCCGACGGCACCCGCGGAGAACCGCTTCATCCATGTGTGGAACTGGTCGCGGTCGGCGTCACTGACACCGAGCATCTCGGCGATCACCGACAGGGGAAGGGGTACGGCGTACTGCTCCACCAGGTCGACGACGTCACGGCCATCCAGATCATCGAGGAGCACGGCGACGGTCCGCTCGATGTCGTCCGCCATGCGTTGGACCATCTTCGGGGTGAACGCCTTGTTGACGAGACCACGCAGCCGCTTGTGGTCCGGGTCGTCCTTGAAGACCATGCTGTCGGCCAGCAGGCGGAACATCCGGGGCATGAGCTTCATCAAACCGGGACGGCCGTTGATCATGAAGTCGTTCGAGAACCGCTTGTCGGTGTGGAGCATCATCACGTCGTCGTAGCGAGTGAGGAGGTAGCCGCCCTGCCGCACGAGCTGTTTTGACCTGACGCGCGACACGGGGGCGTTGCGGCGCAGCTCTGCGTAGCGCGGGAACGGGTTCGTGAACATGATCGGATCCGAGAGATCCGTCAGCTCCAGGTGATCCATGGGCGGTGCAGCCATGAGCAGTTCCTCCGGGAGGCAGGGTGGCTCAGCGAAGCGCTGGCCCACCGAGGTGATGGTCAGAGAGCTCGATCGGGGTGTCGCATGTCAGTCAGTCCCCGTACGGGTTGCCCAGATCGAAGACAACGTCGGCCAGACGCGGCGCCTCCTTCTCCCAGCTCCTCGACCGTCCACCTGCCTCGGTGATCACGGCGACCCGTCCGTTCAAGTCTCGTAATCAGACAATTTATTAGCGTGAAATAATACAGATCCGAGACGACAAAAAACCTCGCAGCCAAAGCCACGATTTTTGAATTATTTCATAATCAGGGGCGCTGCGTCAATCGAATCATGAAAGTTAGTCCGCATTGTGTAGCCCTCGGTCCTTCCACCGACAAATGGCCTCTACGGCCATCGCTGTAGTGAGCGCGCTTGATTGCCAGGTGAATCTGTCACCAGTTGGGAAGTTAGCAACGCTGAACACTTCGGCCGGCCAAGCACCTGTGACCGGATCCTGGCCGGACAGCAAGTAGGTCATTCCGGCATCGATTTCGGGACCCTGGTACCCGAGCATCAATAGAGTTGAGCACGCGAAGGCCGTATCGAGAAAGCCATCGCCATCCCCCCAACGGCATGTGCCGCCTTTGGCCCAATGTGCGGTATTGGTGAGATCAGTGGCAATCGCCTTGACAGAGGGGCTCAAATCCAGGACATCGCCGCAACGGTATGCACGTGCTACACAGTAATGAAGGACGTTGTTATTCGGATAATAGGAGCTCAGGATGGATGTCTCCATTCTCCCAAAGGCTTGCATCGTATAGTCTAGGGCATCGTTTACCGCGCGTACAGCGTCTTCGAAGCCCGTGCATCCACGGTGTCCAAACGTGCCAAGCGCGTAAAGCACATTGGCATTGACTACGATATCGACGTCGTTGAGCTTGGGCCCACTTGGGCACCAACCATCGGGACAAGCCCGGTGCTCGCCAACCTGGCACGCGCAAGGCATCCAGGTGAGATAGGCGCCGCTACCGACAGGAAGCCACTCCCGCCGATTTCGAAGCTTGTCCGTACCGATGTCCCTCCAATCGGCAAAAACTTCACAAAGGTGAGGTGCACTATGCGTGTTGCTTTCCGTGGAGGTGTGTTCCATGAGAGCGGCCCAAACGCAGGCCGTGTCGTCGGCATCGGCAGGGAGCTGCCATGCGCGGGGGTAGAATTCAATGTTGACCGGGCCGCGAGAGCCACCGAGGCGTAGTGAACCTGCTTGCAATTGCAGCAGTTTAGACGGGATCTCCAGGAACACACTGCGCTTTGGCGGCACATATGGCCAAAAGCCATAGGTGTAGGCCGTTGAACAGCCTTGGCACGTAGAGCGAAACTGCCGCATAAAGCAAATGGCGTCGTCCCGCATTTGACGAATGAGAGCGTGGCTCTCCTCCGAGAGATCGTCTGCCCGGAGGTGGCAATTCGCAGAGACGGCGAGAGCATGGTAGATAAAGGAGACGACAAAAGGGTTTAGGTCCCCGACGAATGGTCCGCGAGGTGCGAAGGAGATGCACTGGGGCCAGCTGCCGTACTCGAGCGACGGAAGGCCTTGATAGGCGACGTGGGTTTGAGTCGAGTACAGAAATGAAACTGCAGAGGACAGCCCATGGCCGGAAGGTGTTGCATGAGGGTCTTGCGCGTCAACGCGGGACGGATGGGCTATGACGGCGAATGATCTGTCGGACTTAACAAAAAATCTTCGTACAATTCCATAGGCGAAACGAATGATGAATTCGCGCACAGTTGTCAGTTCGCACAGACCGCCACGTCACGTTTAATCGCCCATAGCGAACGCTGTCGCGCCGAAAGTGGTGCCATTTCGCGATCGACTTTGGCTAAGTCCGACAGGCTCCTAGGGCGCCAGCCGCCGCGACCGTGGTCGGGAGAAGATTTGGGCGACGGAATAGCATCTGACGATCCTCTTCGGGTGCGACTTTGACCTCAAACGAACGATCTGTCAACCCCGAGTGCAGGACCGCTACAAGAGACACCGTCATCGCGAAGCGCGCATCCGTTCCATGCAGCGCAGCGCTGCACCTCTCTGCGCATCTCTTCGGCGCTGCAGGGGTGGCGGCGCCCGTGGCCGGACAGAACCCAGTGGACGCTCATCCGGGAGAGACGCTGCATTGATTCGATCGGGCTCGTCTGCTACACTTTGTCGCACTTGCACCACTGGGGACACGCGGGCGAGCGGGCCGCTCGCGGGGGACACCGTGCAGGATCTCAAGACCATACTCCTCGTCGAGGACCACCCGAACGACGTGGAGCCGACGCTCGAGGCGCTTGCCGACTATCGCCTCGCGAATGACAATCGTGGTGGTCAACGACGGCGAGGCGACCCTCGACTACCCCTATTGGCGCGGCCGGTTCGCGGGGCGCGAGCCCGCGCCTCGGCGGTGGTGCTCCTCGACCTCAAGATGCCCAAGGTGGACGCACTCGCGGTGCCGCGCACCGTCAAGGCCGACCCGGCCTCGAAGCCCATCCCCATCGTGATGCTCACCTCCTCGTGCCAGGACCGCGGCCTCGTCGAGAGCTACCCGCTCGGTGCAAACAAACGAGGACGCCGGATCCATCGTGCCGGGACCTGGGCTGGCGGACTCTGTGCGTCATTGTTGGCGCTGGCAGCGGTGAACTGCCGCGCGGGTGAAACGGCGCCGGCGCCGGCGGAGAGCGGCGTGGCCCAACTGAAAAAGTTGAGCTTGGAAGAGCTCATGGACATCGAGGTGACTTCGGTTTCCAAGCGTCCGGAGAGACTGTCGGAGACGCCATCGGCCATCCAGGTCATCACGCAAGAGGATATTCGTCGCTCCGGCGCGACGCGCCTGCCCGAGGCGTTGCGTCTGGCCTCGAATCTGGGAGTGGCGCAGGTCGACTCAAGCCGGTGGGCCATCAGTGCGCGGGGATTCAACAGCCCGTTCTCCAACAAGCTGCTGGTGCTGATAGATGGGCGTACGGTCTATACGCCGCTGTTCGCCGGGGTGCGTTGGGAGGTCCAGGATACGCTCCTGGAGGACATCGATCGGATTGAGGTCATCAGCGGGTCAGGCGCCACGTTGTGGGGCGCCAACGCGGTCAACGGCGTGATCAACATCATCACGAGGGACGCGAAGGACACTCAAGGGGCGCTGCTGGCAGGCGGCGGCGGCACGGAGTTGCGCGGTTTCGGCGGCATGCGCTATGGCGGCGCCCTGACCCCCAATCTTCGGTACCGCGTCTACGGCAAGTATTTTGATCGCGACAGCAGCGTGCTGCCCGACGGCCGAGATGCGAGCGACGACTGGCATATGGGCCAGGGCGGGTTTCGCATGGATTGGGACGCGTCGGAAAGCAACGTCTTCACTGTGCAAGGGGACGGTTACGACGGCAGGATTTCACAGGCGGGCGCAGATGAGATCGA
>JBOIDT010000086.1:0-13181 GCA_050740755.1 Gammaproteobacteria bacterium | reverse complement strand
GTCGGTCAACCATATCATCGCATATCGCCCACCTCCCGGCGCCCCGCTTGGCCCTTCCTCGCCACCACCCAACCTTCCCTAGGCCAGGCAGTCGGCATGATGTGTAAAGTAGAATGACCAGTCCCCTGGCCGCCGCGCGTCTTACCGATGGGACCCTGGTCTTCTGCGCGCCGCTCGATCACCTGGCCTGGGCCCAGACGATGGCGAACTATGTCCTCTTGGCCAACCAGAACGTAACGGCTGCACCCGGCAAGGCGAAGCAACTCAGGGTCGCGGGTACGGTCAGTCCCCTGGCGAGAGCGGCGCTCGAACAGCACGGATGGAAGATCCATGACCACCAGGAAGGGCGGCTTATCGACTGATGGTCGCAAAGGAACTCTCCCAAAATGAAAACCCCATGCACACGAATCCTCGTGGCCGCCGCGCTGATGGGTGCGCTGGTGACTACCGCAGCCATGATCTCAGATGCAGCCGAGGCGCAGGTGGACGTTTCCGGTTCGGCGTCGAAGGACGGCAACGGCTCCAGCGATGACGCCGCCGAACTGGCGAAGAAGCTGCAAAACCCGGTGGCGAACCTCATCAGCGTGCCCATTCAGAACAACTGGGACTTCGGCATCGGCCCGGAAGACGCGATGCGCTATCTGGCCAACGTCCAGCCGGTCATCCCTTTTTCGCTGAATCAGGACTGGAACCTCATCACCCGAACCATCCTGCCCTTCATCCACATGGAGTCGCCCGTCCCCGGCGGGGACGACACGGGTGGGATCGGCGACATCCTGCAGAGCTTTTTCTTCTCGCCGAAAAATCCGGTCGGTGGTTGGATCGTGGGCGGGGGGTCGGTGTTCCTGTACCCGTCTGCGTCCGACGAAGCGCTCGGCGCCGAAAAATGGGGCGCGGGCCCGACCGCCGTCCTGCTGAAACAGGAAAAAGGCTGGACCTGCGGTCTGCTGACCAACCATGTGTGGTCCTTCGCGGGTTCGGACAGCCGCCAGGATGTCAGCGCCACCTTCCTCCAGCCATTCCTTTCCTACACCACGAAAACGTATACCACGTTCGGGGTGAACACGGAGGCAACCTACGACTGGGAGAACAGCCAATGGACGGTCCCCATCAACGCTCAGGCCAGTCAGTTGCTGAAGCTCGGAAGCCAACCGGTGCAGTTTACCCTGGGTGCACGCTACTACGCGGAGAAGTCCGAAGGCGGACCGGACTGGGGCCTGCGGTTCGTGGTGACGTTTCTGTTTCCGAAGTAAGGTGTCGCGGGTATATCGCTATGGCGCATCCTTGGGGCGCTGCGCGTGCAAACCGGCTCTTTGGGTTGTCGACCGCGTTTCATCGGGGTTAACTTGCTAACGAAGAAGTTCAGGCTAAACCAAAATCCCGACGATCTTGAGTAGCAGGTCTTTAATCGGAACCTCGATGGCGAACAGCGCCAGCATCGGAATGGCCGCGGGCAGCGCGATGGTGAGAAGCGCGGCCTTGCCAATGGGCGCCGCCCGCATCTTCGTCACGGCCTCGTAGAGGCTCAGGGTGTCGGCCACTGTCCGATCTCGGGCGCCTGCAGGAGGGGATGCTCGTCCACCGGTTCGCCGAGTATCGAGCGGCGGCGCACCAGGCGCCCGTGCTGGCCAACCAGGGCGCCGTACTCGAGCAGTGCCCGGCGCTTGGCCGCGGCGAGCTTAGGGATGAACACCGTGAGCGGCGCGAGGCACAACATCACCAGCACAACCAGGAACACGCCGACCAACACTTTCAAGGATTGGACATGGACCCCGTGATAGACCACATCGTGCGCCAAACGCGACGCCAGCACGGCGGATACCGCAAAGGCGAACAGGCTGAAGGCGGCAGGCAGTTTTTCCACGAAGCCCAGGCCTCCCGAACGATCGGGATGGGTCGGTACGATCGCGAGGTCGAGCGTGGCGATGCGTTTCAGCAGCAGGAACAGCAGTAACAGGCGCCACAGCCACACCGCCAGCAGGGCGAGGAAGATCGGACGGGCCACGTAGACCAACCACCAGCCGCCGAACCCCAGATCGAACGGCGCCGACGGGCCAAGATTGGCCCAGACCAGCTCGTGGTCTTCGCCGTGGCGCGGCTCGAACACCAGCCATGCCACGATGATGGCCGTGATAGAGACCCAGGGCAGGGAGCTGTTGCGCAGCCGGATGATCCCCTGGACGACCTCTCGGAAAGCCGCCCGTTGCTCCTCCCGAACGAGGCCGGAAGTAAGAAAATAGGGTATGAGCGTCGCCGTTAATTGGTGTGCCATCCCTTCCCCGAGAATGAGCAGCGGTACGGCGACCAGGAAGCGGGCATGGATGCCGAAGTGCTGGAGCAAGGGCTCGTCGGCCACGCCGGGAAGCGCGCGCCCCGCGTAGCCCGCCCAAACCACGATGGGCAACCAGGCCAACAGAGCGAAGAAGATCGCCCGCCGCACAATGCCCAGGCCTCGGCTCGGGATCAGTCCGATGCGGCGCTGAATGCGAAAAAGCAGGTCGTCTCGAACCAAAGAGATCCCAAGTTCCGATTCACTCATGTCTGTCTTCCCTTTCCTTCCTTTGCGCCGCTCGTGACGCCGCCCATGATTGCTCTTATCCCATGCGCCTGTCGCGGCACCCGGGCGGGTGGTAGACAGTTCTCGCTGGCAGCGGTAGCTGCTTTACGAGCGGCAGACTCTTGCATGCTCCGGCGGACCGCGATGTCCGGTCGGGAGAGCAGCTTGAACTCTGGGTTCTCGTTGACTGAGTCCCAGAAGCTCCTCAAGTCTTCGAACAGGTCTTCGACGAAGGTGAGCTGTTCGAGCAGCGCTTCGGCGCGGTCCGCACGCGACTTACTGCTGGGCCTCGGACTCGGCAGCGCGTCCCGGCGTCTGCACACAACGGAATCCGAGATGATTCGTGCCGGTGCTGATTTCGCCCTTGCCGCGCGTGCCCACCATGTAGCGGGAGCAGTATTCATCCGTGCAGAGAAACGATCCGCCCCGATGTACACGCTTCGACACACCGGGTTCGGCAGGATCAAATGACGTCGCAGGACCCGTTGGATTGCGAGCGACGCGCCCGGCTGCGGCGAGCTCGGCGTAATAGTCGGGGCGATACCAGTCGCTCACCCACTCCCATACGTTGCCGCCGACGTCATGGAGCCCGTAGCCGTTCGCTGCAAACTGCGCGACGGGCGCAACTCCCCTGAACGCGTCGGCGGCCGAGTCGTGATGGGGGAAATGCCCCTGATGGCTGTTCGCCATCCACTTGCCGCCCTTGTTGAATTCATCGCCCCAGGGGTAGAGCTGTCCGGTGAGGCCGCCGCGCGCTGCGAACTCCCATTCCGCTTCGGTCGGCAAGCGCTTCCCGGCCCATTGCGCGTAGGCAAGCGCGTCTTCGTACGCGATGTGCACGACCGGAAAGTTCGCCTTGTCCTCAATGGAACTGTCCGGACCGAGCGGATGGCGCCAGTCGGCGCCGTCCACGAACGACCACCATTGAAAATGATCATTAAGAGGAACTGCGTGGTCGGGCGGCGCGAAGACGACGGAGCCGGGCTGCAGATCTTCAGGCTGCACCGTTGGAAAATCTTCTTGCCGCAGCATCCGCTCGGCCACGGTGACATAACCCGTCGCTTCCGCGAAGCGCGCAAACTGCTCATTCGTCACTTCAGTCGCATCCATCCAGAAGCCGTCGACGACCACGCGATGCACGGGCCGTGAATCGGTGGTGGCCTGCATGGCGACGACGTCATGCATCTCCCGCGGCTCCTTCGCGCCCATGGAGAACTCCCCGCCGGGTATCCACACCATGCCCTCCGGCGCAGGTCCCGGCGGCGGATTCTTGTTCTCGACTGTGGGAAGAAAGTCAGGCGCTGCGGGCGTCATGCTCGCCGGAGGCGGCCTCGGCTGCACTGCCTTGAATGCCAGGATCACTACCGGGACGGCGAGAACGACAGGCACGAGCCACTTCATCGTCCGCCGAACCCCTCCCTTCATGACTTTCCCTCTCGATGAGAACACCGGGCGGCACGAATGCGCCGCCCGGTGGCAGTGGTCACTTGTTTGATGCCAGCTCTTACTTCACTTCGAGCGTGATCTCGTTGATCTTGCCGGTGAATCGAGTCTCGGCCCCGATACCGATTCCCAGCGCGACCGGAGTCTGATTGTCGATACCGACATCGGCCGTCTCATCCGCTGAGAATATGTTGGGCTGAGTCTTCTCCACGCGCCCTTCAGCGACAACCTTGCCATTCACCAGCAGCGTGGCCTTGCCGCCCTTGCCGACGCCGCCGCCATCATAGGCGAAGTCCAGAACGACCGTTGCCGGACCGCTCGGCAACGCCTGCGGAGCGACAACCGTGTAGCGCGCGAGTCCGAGGAAGTTGTAGACGTACGCCGGCTTGCCATCCGCCATGTACAGCGACCAGCCGCCGAAGCGGCCTCCCTGGGCAAGGATCGCGCCATTCGCACCACCGGCCGGAACATCGATCTCCGCGGTTATCTTGCTCGAGCGGTTCTTGATGTTCATGAACGTGTTTTCCAGCATTCCCTCCATGCCTTCGTAGAGCGTGAGCGACTTGCGGTCACGCAGCACATCCGGCCGGCCGGCGAGCTGCGCATTGGTGCGTTCGATGGTCCGATCGTCGATAGGCAGCACGTGATACTTCTCGGCCTCCTTCATGAAGAGCGCCTGCAGTTCCTTCAGTCTCGCGGGCTCCTTCGCTGCGAGGTTGTTGGTGAGGCTGAAATCGCTTTTCGCGTCGTACAGGTCCCACACATCGGTGGTCAGCGGCGGCAGGTTGCTCGTCTGCCAGGGGGCGCGATGCAGGGTTCGAGCAAACCAGCCATCGTGGTAGATGCCGCGATTGCCGAACATCTCGAAGTACTGCGTCGTGTGCCGCTCCGGCGCGTTCGCATCATTGAATGTGTATAGCAGGCTGGTTCCTTCGATGGGCGACTGCGGCGTGCCGTCGACGATCTTGGGTTCGGGGAGGCCGGCCGCTTCCAGGATCGTGGGTGCGATATCGATCACATGCGAGAACTGACTGCGCAGACCGCCCTTTTCCCTGATGCCCTTCGGCCAGTGAATGACCACGCCGTTGCGCGTGCCGCCGAAGTCCGAGGCCACCTGTTTGGTCCATGAGAACGGAGCGTCGAACGCAACGGCCCAAGCGGCAGCCATGTGGGGGAAAGTTTCCGGACCGCCCCACTTGTCGATCAGAGGAATGAGATCCTCGACTTTCTCAGCCACGCCGTTGAAGTAGGTCATCTCGTTGTACATGCCGACGAAGCCGCCCTCGGCGCTGCTGCCGTTGTCACCGGCGATGTAGATGAACAGCGTGTTGTCCATCACTCCGATGTCTTCCAGCGCCTTCTTGAAGCGGCCGATCTCGCTGTCGGTCTGTTCAAGGAAGCCCGCGAACACTTCGGCCTGGCGCGCGAACAGACGGCGCTGATCCGCCGGAAGCGTGTTCCATGCCTTCAGGTCCTTCGGCCTTTCGCCCAGCTTCGTGTTCGCCGGAATGACGCCGAGCTTCCTCTGGCGTTCGACGGTTTCAATGCGCACCTGGTCCCAGCCCTTGTCGAACTGGCCCTTGTACTTGTCGGCCCACTCCTTCGGCACATGGTGCGGCGCATGTACCGCGCCGGTCGCGTAGTAGACGAAGAATGGCTTGTCCGGCGTCATCGACTGCTGCGCTTTCACCCAGTTGATCGCCTGGTTGGTCATGTCGACGGTAAAGTGATAGTTCTTCATCTTCGGAGGATCGACTTTCTTCACACCGTCATAGATGAGCGGATACCACTGATCGGTCTCGCCGCCGATAAAGCCGTAGAATTTGTCGAACCCCTGATGAGTGGGCCAGCGGTCAAACGGGCCGGACACACTGGTCTCCCAGGCGGCAGTTTCATGCCATTTGCCGAAGGCACCGGTGCTGTAGCCGTTGAGCCGCAGCATCTCGGCCAGGGGCGCGACGCTGTTCGGGATCTGCCCCGTGTTGCCGGGGAAGGCCGTCGCGGTCTCCATGATCGAGCCGGCGTTGGCGGAGTGGTGGTTCCGGCCGGACTTGAGCGCGACTCGTGTCGGCGAGCACAGCGCCGTGGTGTGGAAGTTATTGAAGCGCAGGCCGGACTGCGCCAGCGAATCCATCGTCGGCGTGCGGATCGGGCCGCCAAACGTGCTCGGTCCGCCGAAGCCGATGTCGTCGATCAGCACGATCACGACATTGGGCGCCCCGGCAGGCGCCTTGACTTCAAACCGAGGCGGCGGCTTTGCATTGCGCACATCAAGTTCGGTGTAGGTCGGCCGCTTGGGTTCCTGGATCGGAAGCACCGTCCGGTCGAGCCCTTGCGCTTCGCTGCGTGCGCTCATCGCAGCTGCAATGAGCGCTACGCTCAGCACCGTGAGGATTTTCTGCGGTTGCATGATGGTTACCTTTCGATTCGATTGATTTGGTCTCAGTCATCTCAGGGCACTCGTCCCAGCGTCACCGGCCGAACTGGGTCATGTTCACGGCCTTGGGATTCGGATACTTCTCGAGGGACTTCTGGTGCTCGCCGATCAGCCTCAAATACGGGCCGATCACCCAGGCGTTGGTACCGACGACATTCACTTCTTCGCGCGGGTCCGCTTCGATGTTGAAGATCGCGGGGAAGCCCGTGCCTTCCTGGCGGTAGAGCCCAGATGCCACTTGCCCGCAATGGCGGTGGCATATCCACGACTCTTGAACAGTTCACCCAGCGTTACTTCGTTCGCCTGCAGGGTATTCGGCGCCGCCGGCGATCGCGCCGAGGGCAGCGCCCGCGGCCGCACCGCGGGCAGCGCCGCCTAAGAGGGGTCGCCTTGCCGGTTCCGAAGACGCCGAGGGAGCGGCTTGGGCTTGCTGCGGCATACTTGGATCGAAGCCGGATTGCTGAACCGCCCAGACGTGACACTCGTACCGGTCCTTCCCTATCTGCTCGGGGCTCTGGCCCTTCTTGGGATAAATCATCGGGTCCCCCTGGGCCCAAGCGAAGGCAGAGCTACATGCTAAAAGAACCCCTGCTAAGACGGTTGAATGGGCGATTCTGTAAAACATAAACGTCTCCTGCTATGGTGAATCGGATACAATCGTTCGCTACGAAAGTCGACGATAAAATCCCGCCAGCAATTTAATCTGGCGCTATTTTTTCAGAAGCCCTTCACGAAGGTCACCACCAGGTTCTCCCCTTGAAGTACTACTGGTCTCGGTTATCGCGACCCGCAACCGCATATCGCGAGACGCAAGACAGCTTCGTGATCGTCAGAAACCTTTGGCGAGGGTTACGACGAGATTATTCCCTTCGAACCGCGCCTCGGCATCGAACTCCCACTGGTAACGAAACGTCAGGGCTGCCTTCCACGGCACGAAGGTCAGGCCGGCTTGGATCCCCGCGGCGTGGACCTTGTCCTTGGCATTGAGTTGCGCGTTAAGGATCTGGGGAACGTCCGAGCCCGAATCCTTCACGACCTGCCACTGGCTGTAGCCGCTCGCCCCGATCTCCGCGAGCCAGGTCTGGTCCTTGGTAAGGGGCAGGTATTGACTGACGCCCCAGTTGAGGGAGAAACGTTCCCCCGGGGTGAGGTCCCTGTCCTCCATTTCGTGGTGGATCTCGTAGGTGCCCGCCACCGTGACCGCCGTTCCGCGGTTTTCAAACGGATGCCAGGCGCCCGCGGCCTGCAACTGGTGGGTCCAGAACCCGAGACCGATGTTGTCCTCCCCGGCTGGGGCGTAGAAGCCGTAGGCCGCCGACACGTCGTAGTGCTTCCCGCTCCACCCGAGCCAAACCGGCTGCACGAACAGATCCCCGACCCCAAACCCTGTGTCGGCCTCGAGGTTCCTGCTGAAGCCTCTGTCCAGAAACCTGCCGGAACGCGCCACGCTCAAGGACACCTGGGTGCTGCCATCCGCGAAGGTGGGGGTAATGATAGTCCCGTAGCGCGCCCCCAGCATCTTCCAAGGGCTCACCCAGAGGAAGGCGGGAGCAAGCACGAAGACATCCACGTCCACGTCCAAGGACACCGTGGTCGTGCCCAGTGGTCCGGTGCCGGTGAGGGACTTGACTTCATCGCCGTTGCGGTTTTTCAAGGTGCCGGTGCTGTAGAAGTAGTTATATTGGGCGTAGTAAAAACCCGGTTCCGGAACGAAGAAATCGCGGATGTTCATGAGACCGGGCGCATAGTGGCCCAGCTCCCCGGCGCTCACGCCGCCCGCGCCACCGCACAGTATGTATAGGACCACTGGAACTACATGTCGTGATTTCATGCTCTTCTCCCCCCGATATCGTCGAAGGCACGGATTATATTTACGACGCCACGAAGGCCACATCGGGGGCACGCGCCGTGTCGGGCGCGGTGGCCAGCAAGAAGCCGGTCTCGGCGGCGTACACGATGCCCAGGCGCCGGGCCCGGACCGATCCGTTGAACGATGTCGCGATGTTCATCGCGATCCGGCCGCGCCTCTGTCCCGCCGGTGCCGGTCATCTCTCGCCTCACAAGCTCGGAGCGAGCGCCGTCGTTCGGCATGCGCAACAGCTCGTCGGCGGTGACTGCTGAGGTCTGGGTCGCCAGGGATTAGAATTCTAGCCCGAATTTCTGACCGTCGCGAGGCCGCCGAGGCGCCGGTTTCGCGTGGGCGTGCGTCTGGCCAACTAGAATGGGCGGAGCGTAAAGGGGACCGGGTCCGTCACCATTTCGCCGGGTTTGCGGTTGGCCACCTGCACGAACTGCCGTGCCCACCGGTCCATGATGCCCTTGGCGGGGCCGTACCAGGTCAGGCGGGTGAGGTAGAGGGGACCGGCATCCTGCATATCGCGATCGGCGAAGGTGGCGATCACCTCACCGGTCTGCATATCGCGCAACCGTCCCTCGAAGGCGGCCCGGCGCTGGTTGATGGCGCCCGCGGCCGTACCCGTCCCCGGGGGACCCGCCCAACTGAGCGCATGCAGCACCGGTTGCGAGGGATCGATCTCGATCAACGCGAGCTCCATGCGTAGCACCGGCTGCCGACGTTGTCCGGGCTCGTCGATGACCTGGCGGCGATGATTGGGGTCCTCACGGAAGTCTTTCACCACCTGGTTACGAAAATACTGGGCCAGCTCTTTGATATCGGCCCTGACATTGCCGAGCCATTCGGCCGAGCTCATCCTATGAAGCCAATCCATCTTGAGCATGTGTTGGGTGTTGACGGGCGCGACGATCAGTGCCCGATAGTGCTTGAAGTCCACGCCGGGCTCGACCCAGACTTTCTGAAATGGCAGGTCAGCCCGCCGGGTCTGCCGCTCCGGGTGCTCAATGAAACCGGCATCCGGCGCAGGCGTCACCACATCCGCTTTCAGCTCATTGACATCCGGCGCCGTACTGGCGCAGCCGGTCAGAGACGCGGCCAGCGCGGTGGCCAGGATTCCTTGGATTGGGCATCTCATTTTAGCTCCTCCCATCAATTAGTCAATTAGTAACTGTTCCCTAAACATATGCCACGCACAGTCACAAATCCTCCCTTTCTTGATCCCCTCACCCCCAGCTTTCGGTGGGGCAGGCTCTAGCCCTCGCCCGGAGGGAGAGGGGATTGTAGGAGGCGATTTATGACCGTGGGCAGTATAGTTGAAACGTCGGGCCTCTCCCGGACCGCAGACGCTATCTCGGATGCAATCCAGGATGGCGGCGTTTTTCTTGAAGAGGGGTGCAGAGGATCCGCCGGCCGGCATTATGATCTGGAAGTCTCGGGCAGGCAAGGAGGGCTTGGTATGCAGGCTCCGCTGCTGCATCATTGTGTCGTCTCACATGCGGTACTATTGGGCCCCGGTCCCATGGCGCGGTATCGAGCGCGTCGATGAAAGGTCTATGCGTTTCTCGGGGAGGGTAACAGATGAACATTCGAATCCTCTGCGGATCCCCCTGGACCCTCGTTGCCGGTCTGATGACCTTGGTAGCGGGGTCTGCCCAGGCCCAAGATCAGATGCAAATCGACATGGCGGATTGCCAGCGCATCGCCACGCAGTCCACGGGTTACAACTCGGCCCAGGCGCCGGCCCAGTCGACCGCGCCGCCGGCCGGTCCGCCGCGGGCCGGTGGCCGGGTGCGCGGCGCGGCCGTTGGGGCCGCCGCCGGTGCCGCTCGCGCCGAGGTGCGGGGTGAACAGTACCAGGCCTATGACCAGCTGCCGGATGAGGCGAGGCAGGAATACCGGCAGAACGAGGCCCGGTCCGCTGCGGCGGCGGGGGTGGTGATCGGCGGTGCGCGCCAGCGGCAGCAACGGCGCCAGCAGGCCGCCGACCAGGAACAACAAGCTTCGCAAGCGGATGCCGCGGCTACGGCTTATCAGCAGGCCTACCATGCCTGCATGCAGGGCCGCGGCTATTCGCCATGACACTCGAAACCATGACACAGGGGCCATGACACAGGCGCCATGACACAGGGCCCACGAGACTGGGGCCATGACGCGCCGGTCACTCACGATGGAGGCACTTCGCCGGGCCGGTCATTTCCGAGAGGGCGCATGCTGACACACGGACACCCGGTCCTGACCCGCTGGATG
This sequence comes from Gammaproteobacteria bacterium, assembly GCA_050740755.1. Taxonomy (GTDB): domain Bacteria; phylum Pseudomonadota; class Gammaproteobacteria; order JACCXJ01; family JACCXJ01; genus JACCXJ01. The sequence goes on along the minus strand of JBOIDT010000086.1, from coordinate 2,642 downwards.
CGAGTCTCTCTACGAGCGCGCCATCCAGAACGCCTTCCGCGAGGTTGACGATGCGCTCATCGGCCACCGCAAATCGCGCGAGCGGCTCGCCACCCAGGCGCGCCAGATCGACGCGTTGCGCCATTACGCGCGGCTGGCGCGCCTGCGCTTCGAGGGCGGCTATACGAGCTATCTGGAGGTCCTCGATGCCGAGCGCAGCCTCTTCAACGCCGAGTGGTCCCACGTGCAGACGCAAAACGACGTCATCCAGGCACTCATCAACACCTACAAGGCCATGGGCGGGGGTTGGGTGACCGAGGCGGACAAGCTGGCGGTAGGTCCGCCGCGACCCGTCGGTGCCGGCCGGACTGTCCGGTACCGATGATGATCGCAGCGAATCGCGTTGTCATAAGCTTCTCCAACCAGTATCGGCGCTTATAGCAATACGTCCCGGTATCTCGCTTATCGTTGGCCCGAAATGGCTCACACGCGTTCTGCGGCTTCTTGATCGAGCGCCTCCACGGCGACCCGATAGCCCGCGTGCTGGTGCGCCGCGATCGTAGCCCGTGAGAAATCGTTGTCTTTGGACGGCGGTCCGTCTACTTCGCCCTCGTGGACGATGCGTGTGATGGCGAGCGGGGGTGCGTCACCCATGGTCTGGAGGTAGAGTGGGTTGTGCTTGATCTCATCGACGAGCTTCTGATCGACCCGGCCCATGATTTCCTCAACGAGCTGCCGGTAGCGATCCAGGAGCTGCCGAAAGTGGATATCCCGCCTGATCTTCTCCGAGTAACCGATCTCGTCGCGCCGGTCCATCACCTCCGGGAGGCTCCGGGGCAACGCTTTCTTGCGGGGGTAGAGATTGACGATGTAGACCTTCTTCCCGCCGCATCCCAAGCGTTCGATGACCTGGTCGAGGGGCGTATTGCTCACGATCCCCCCATCCCAATAATGCTTGTCGCCGATCGTGGTCCAAGGGAACCCGGGCGGCAGGCTGCCGCTCGCGAGGATGTGATCCGGGGTGATGTCCTGATTGTAGCTGTCGAAGGTCTCGAGCTCCGCGGTCTCGACGTTTACCGCACCGACCATCAACCGGACCGGACTGTCCTTCAGCCGCTTGAAGTCGATGTAGCGCTCGAGGAGGGCTTTGACGGGCGTCGGGTCATAGAAGCTCGTCCAGTGGATGGGCCACTCGTTGGGGGACAGGATGGGCAGGAACCACCGCGGCCGGAAGAACTTGGGCGAGCCCAGGACCAGCGACTGCCAGGAGGAGAGCCGGCGCCTGAGCGTCTCATCCGGCGCCATCGGGGTATCGAGCGACAACTCTTCCCAAAACGCCTCCAGCGCGGCGGTGGCGTTCTTCGGATTGCCGGCGATGACGGCGGCATTGAAGGCGCCGATGGAGATCCCGGCCACCAGATCGGGATGGATCCCCCGCTGCTCGAGCGCCCGCACCACCCCGCACTCGAAGGCCCCAACTGCCCCGCCGCCCTGTAGAATCAACACGGTCTGAATCGACAACTTCGCAAGCGGGAACGCCGTATCCGCGAGCCTTTCGGCCGCGTCCGTAAGATTGGTATGGTTCAAGATCAGGGATTCGGCGGCTTGAGCCTCTTCAGTCGGGCGTTTGAGCAAGAACATCGCCCGGAGCCGGACCTCCTCGCTTGCCTGGCCGCTCACTCGCTCCAGGTAGAGCACCCCGAAGGAGAGATCTCGAGGCGATCCGCGCAGCACGCGCGTCTTGACCTCGGCGGTGTCGCCGAGGAAGTTGAACGAAAGGTCGAAGACGCTGGAGTAGAAATAGGAGACGGCGCGGTATCCTTCCCGTCGGCCGAGCATGTTGAGCGCGGCGAGACGGCCCTGCTTGGCGGCGTTGTCCCAATGCTCGACGCGCCGATAACGGCGGAATATGGGGTCGAAGAAGCGGGCGACGTCGCCCGCGGCGTAGATGCCGCTGTGGCTTGTCTCCAAGTATTGGTTGACCAAAACTCCGTGTTCGAGCTTGATACCGCTGCCTGCGATAAACCCGAGATCGGGCTCGACGCCAATGCCCACCGCGACGAGATCGCAAGCGATCTTCTTGCCCGAGCCCGTGATCAGGCGCTGAACCCGCCCCCGCCCGGTTAAGGCCCTGACCGTCTCGTTAAAGAGGATCACCACGCCGCGGGTGCGGTAGTAGTCGGCGAAGAAGGTCGAGACCTCGGGCGAATCGAGGCGACTGTAGAGCCGGTTTTCGCGGGCGATGAGCGTGGTTTCGATCCCGTGCTCGGCGAAGCTGGCCGCAAGCTCCATCGCGATGAAGCTCGATCCGATCACGGCGGCCCGTTTGGCGCCCGCCATGGCTTGCTTCAAGTGCTCGGCATCCGCGAGCGTACGCAAATAAAAGACTCCGGGCAGCTCGGCGCCCGGGGCCTCGATTCGATGCGGGCGACAACCCGTCGCGATGAGGAGCTTCCGGTATTTGAAATCACCGGCGCGGTCGGTGCGCACGCAGTGATGCTCGGGCTCGATGCCGAGGGCCCGCGTATCAAGCAAGACCCGTACGTCCTGATCCCGAAAGTAGCCATCTTTGAGGACCGGAAGGCTCTCCCGCGTTTGCTGGCCCAACAAGAAGCCCTTGGTGAGCGGCGGGCGATGATACGGGAGGAGTGGTTCCGCGGCGA
>JBOIDT010000085.1:0-13224 GCA_050740755.1 Gammaproteobacteria bacterium | reverse complement strand
TGAAGGAATCAGCCGCCCGCCTTGCCAAACGCGCACAGACCGCCTAAAGTCCACACGTCTCGCCGCCTCGGGGGTGGGGGAATTTGACCCGGCCACAAGTGGAGGACTTTGAGGTGGCCACCGGGGATCGTGGCATTGTTGAACAAAACGATCACTTCCATGCCTGGGCGAAAGGTGAATTTGGCCGGCAGGCGCCGCCCGCGTCGACCCGCGAAGCGCTCCTTACGGAAGCGTGGCACTTCACGGCAGGAAGGCGTACACCACCGCCGCATAGCGCAGGAGCTTCCCTACGGTGATCGCGACGAGGCATGCGAGGAAGGGGAGTCGCAACCACCCGGCGGCGAGGCACAAGCCGTCACCGACCACCGGGAGCCACGATAGGAGAAGAGACCAAGTGCCCCAGCGCTGCACGAGGGCCAGGGCCTTCTCGCTCCGGTCCTTCATGCAGCGTTCGAGGGGATAGCCGAGCGCCGCGAGCCGGCCGAGGAGCCAGGTGCTCACGGCGCCGAGCGTATTTCCGACCGTGGCGACGGCGAGGAGCCACAGCGGATCGTGGGCGGTCTGGGCCACGAGCCAGGCCAGGACCGCCTCCGAGCCGCCCGGCGCGAGGGTCGCCGAGACGAAGGCGCTGACGAAGAGCGCCCAGGGACCGAGCGCCGAGTCGCCGGCCGGCAAGAAACTATGTCAAGCCGCGAGCTGGCGCAGCACGTAGGGCAGGATCCCGCCGTGCTCGCAGTACTCCCATTCCTTGGGCGTATCGACCCGCACCCGCGCCGTGAAGCGCTTGCTCGGGCCGGACTGGTCTACCGCCACCACGGTGACCTCGCGCGCGCCGCTCACGAGCCCCTCGATGCGGTACAGCTCGCGGCCTGTCAAACCGAGCCCCGCGGCGCTCTCGCCGTTCTGGAAGGTCAGGGGCAGGACGCCCATGCCCACCAGGTTCGAGCGGTGGATGCGCTCGAAGCTCTCGGCGATGACCGCGCTGACCCCGAGGAGCAGCGTGCCCTTGGCGGCCCAGTCGCGCGAGGATCCGGTGCCGTATTCCTTGCCGGCCAAGACCACGAGCGGCGTGCCTTCCGCTTGGTAGCGCATGGCCGCGTCGTAGATGGCGAGTGGCTCGCCCGAGGGCTGGTGGGCGGTGTAGCCGCCCTCGGTGCCGGGGACGAGCAGGTTCCGGAGCCGGATGTTGGCGAAGGTCCCGCGCATCATGACCTCGTGGTTGCCGCGCCGCGCACCATAGGAGTTGAAGTCCCTGGGCTGGACGCCGCGCTCGACCAGGTACCGTCCCGCCGGGCTGTCCACCTTGATGGAACCGGCGGGCGAGATGTGGTCGGTGGTGATCGAGTCGCCCAGCAGTGCCAGGACGCGGGCACGCTCGATCGGCTTGAGCCCGGGCGGATTGGGCCCCATGCCGTCGAAGTACGGCGGGTTCTTTACATAGGTGGACACCGGGTCCCACAGGAACAGATCGCCCTCGGGCACCCGCATCTCCGCCCAGCGCCCATCGCCCGAATAGATATCGCGGTAGCTCGATGCGAACATCTCCGAATCGATACGCAGGAGGACCTCGGCGACCTCGCGCTGGGTGGGCCAGATGTCCTTGAGATAGACCGGCATGCCGAAGCGATCGGAGCCCAGGGACTCGCGATCGAGGTCGATGTCCATGGTGCCCGCGATGGCGTAGGCGACGACCAGCGGCGGGGAGGCGAGGAAGTTCATCTTGACCTCGGGGTGGACGCGGCCCTCGAAGTTGCGGTTGCCGGATAAGATCGAGCACACCGCGAGACCACCGCGACCGATCCCCTGGCTCACCGCCTCGGGCAGGGGACCGGAGTTCCCGATGCAGGTCGTGCAGCCGTAGCCCACGATGTGGAATCCCATCTCCTCGAGCGCCGCCAGGAGCCCCGATTCCGTGAGATAGCGGGTGACCACCTGCGAGCCCGGGGCGAGGCTGGTCTTGACCCAGGGTTGCGCGCGCAGCCCGCGTTCGCGGGCCTTCCTGGCCACGAGCCCGGCGCCGATCATGACGCTCGGGTTCGAGGTGTTGGTGCAGGAGGTGATGGCGGCGATCACCACTGCGCCGTCCTTCAATGCCACGTCGCGGCCGTCGATCTTGATCACCTCCACGCCGTTGTGATGGGCCTCCTCCCCGCCCACCGCCGTGCCGCCGCCCTCGGTCAAGAAGCGGTCCATGTCGCGGTCCTTGCTGGCCGCGCCCGAACGCTCCTCCTGGTAGACGTGCAGGGCCTTCTCGACCACGCCCTTGGCGGCCTTCAAGGCGATGCGGTCCTGGGGGCGCTTGGGGCCGGCGAGCGAGGGCTCGACCTTGCCCATGTCGAGCGCCAGCACCTCGCTGTAGCGGGCCTCGGGGGCGCCCGGCTCGCGCCACATCCCCTGGGACTTGGCGTAGGCCTCGACCAGCGCTACCCGCCCGGCGCTGCGGCCCGAGAGCCGGAGATAGCTCAGGGTCTCGCCGTCGATAGGGAAGATCCCGCAGGTCGCCCCGTACTCGGGGGCCATGTTGGCGAGGGTCGCGCGATCGGCGAGCGGCAGGTGGTCCAGGCCATCGCCGAAGAACTCCACGAACTTGCCGACCACGCCGTGCTTGCGGAGCAGATGAGTCACGGTGAGGACGAGGTCGGTGGCCGTCGCGCCTTCCGGCAAGCGGCCGGTGAGCTTCATGCCCACGACCTCGGGGATCAGCATCGAGATCGGCTGCCCGAGCATGGCGGCCTCGGCCTCGATCCCGCCCACCCCCCAGCCGAGTACGCCCAGGCCGTTGATCATGGTGGTGTGGGAGTCGGTCCCGACCACGGTGTCGGGGTAGGCCTCTGCGATGCCGTTTTTCTGCTTCGAGAATACGGTGCGCGCCAGGAATTCCAGGTTCACCTGGTGGACGATGCCGGTGTCGGGCGGGACGACCTTGAAGTTGGAAAAGGCCTGCTGGCCCCAGCGCAGGAAGACGTACCGCTCCTCGTTGCGCTCGAACTCGATGGCGGCGTTCCTGGCCATGGCCCCCGAGCTTCCGAAGACATCCACCTGCACCGAATGGTCGATGACCAGCTCTGCGGGCGAGAGGGGATTGATGCGCTTGGGGTCGCCGCCCAGGCGCTCCATGGCCTCGCGCATCGCCGCGAGGTCCACGACCGCGGGGACGCCGGTGAAGTCCTGCATCAACACCCGCGCCGGCACGAAGGCGATCTCCTTGGACGGCTCGGCCTTCGGATCCCAGCTCGCGAGGGCCTCGATGTCCTCGGCCGTGACGTTCACCCCGTCCTCATGGCGCAACAGGTTCTCCAGGAGGATCTTGAGCGAATAGGGCAGGGTCGCGACCGGCAGGCGGTCTTCGAGTGCCTTGAGGCGGTAGACCTCGTAGTCGCCGTCGCCGAGGCGCAGCGTGGTACGGGCGTGGAAGCTATCGGTCATGGTGTCCCCCCCGGGTTGGCAATGGCTCCCCGCCATTATGCGGTATTCGGGTCGGGAGTCGAAAGTGAAGTAGGGGCGTCCCTACACCTCGACCGCGACCGCGACCGCGACCGAGCCCCCATCACGCCGGTCCTCTCGGGACCGGCGTCCCGGGGCGAAATCGCGCTGGATGGCAGGTGCGGCCCGGCGCGTCGTCCGTGCCGTAGGGCCAATCGTGAAACCGATGTAGGACTGAGCGCGGCCCGGAACGAAAGCGGTGGGCGGCAACGCCGCCATCGGCCTTCGGTCCCGTGTTCGAGCTCGCCGGGCCGGGGCTGGACGACATCCGGATCAGCGGGACCGTCAAGACCGGTGATCTCCGGCTCTTCCTCCTCACGCTCGAGGCCGGCTTTACCCTCGATGCACGGATCCTCGACCGGACCATGTCCGAATACATCGCCGACGACGCTGAGCCCCGCGCCGCGTCAGGCCGCGCCGGACGGCGCGCCGCCACCAGGCAACGGATGAGCCCCTCCCTCAAGCCGGGCAGGTCATCGGCAAATCGCCGCAGTGGCCTGCTCCAGCGCGCTCAAGGGTTTCTCCAGAGCGCTTACTGTCACCCAGGTGCCGTTCCTGTCTCGTCGCTGAACCGGTCGCATTTGCTACCAATACGTCTGAATGACATACCGGGCGGCCGATCCCGTCGCAAGTGCGATCAAGACACTGCTCAATGACCCGATCAGAAAGTACTCCGTCATGTCACGGCTTATCTCGAATTCGCGCGAGCGGACGAGCCCCTTCGCGGCAATGACGAACCCTAAGGCTTCGTAGCTGCCCGCGATGACGACGGCGAAGAGTAAGACGCGCTCCAACGCGCCAATGAGGCGGCCGCGGTTGAACTCATTTACATCAACTGCGCGTCCCCCTGACTCGTTAGACGCCAGCATTGGAACTGCTCCACTCTTCTTCAGGATTCCCCGAACGACGTACGTGCCACCGTTGATCGTAAAAACAAAGAGCGCGACAACCGTGCATCCAACAGCGAGTCTCAGGTTCGATACCGGTACCTCGAAGACGGTGTTCGCCAGTCGCAACGTACGAGTGCTCGTTATCCATAGCGCCCCAATCGCGAACGCGCTAACCGCTACCACCTCAAGCTCAGCGCAGAACCGGGGGCGTACTTTTGCGCGGAGAAACGGAAGAGCGATGCTGGCGCATAGTACGACAGCTCCCGGCAAGAACCCAGCCGATAGATAGGCCACTGTGATGGCGGCCAGAGCCGCCCGCCCGATAACCCACGCGCGCCACGAAAGAAGCGCTCGGAATCTCTGTGCCGTTGCTCGAACATCAATTTCGTCGAGCAGTGGATCTCGGGATATGTAATTCGCTATCGCGAAGATCAACACTACGTGCGCCCAAAGAAGAAAGCCTGGCTCATTCATGACCAGCATGCCTCGTCAAATCGGGCGAGGTCGCGAGTCGCAGCGCTTGGGTCCAGCCAAGTTCCGCGAGCCTATATGCATCCCCTCCAGCCGCGATCGCATGATCAGAAACAGCCTGTTTCGAAATCCCGAGAACCACGGCGGCCTGGTGCTGGGTGTGCCCCGCTCTTAACAACTCGAGTACTTGCCGCTGCTTCGCAGTCATGTGCTGGCGCACATACCGGAGCACTTGAGCGAAGCCCGTCAACACGTCGTCGTGAGGACCGAAACCGTTGAATACCCCTCCTAGCAGCTTCTTCGTTCGAGCAACTGTAATCGCGGCACGTGCGTAGTGAAGCACTGGCCCGTCAATGTTCAGCGCTACCTTGCGAATCGGGGTATGTAGTGTGCCGTAACCGACGCCGATCCGGACCTCCCGCTCGCGGTATTCGGTCTCAATCAGCCATACCAACTCCGGAATGACCTCGGGATTCGAAAGAAGACCCTGAAACTCATCGCCTAGCGTGATCACGAAGCGTGATGCTATGCTGCGTCGGAACCGCTGGTTGAGAAGCGTTACGAGATTTGTAAACTCTTCTTGTGCTGCGGCACGGTCGGGCACGGTGAGAGCGCGTGAATGGACCATGTCGCCGATGACCGCGACCCACGACTCGGACTTTGGTGGAGGCGCCACGTCCTGATCTTAAGCTTGACCGGCCCAGTGTCAAGTCAAAAAGCCTGACTCAGGCTGTGACAAGCCCTCATGGCTGACCCCGCGGATTTCGCACTTCGGACGGCCGTCCCTCCGAACCGTGCGAGCGGTAGTCCCACACGTACGGATCCGCTCGGTGGTGCCTCGTGAGAGGCGTCCTGCCGCAAGCTTACTTGGTTTTCGGGGGGGCCTTCTTGGGCTCGGGCTCGTCGGGTTCCGTCAGATCCGAGAGGCCCTCGGCGAGCAGCTCGCCCTTGTAGCTCGGCAGCAGGTACACCCATTCGGCGACCTTGGCATTGAGGGCAGCGACTTCGTCGGCTACCGAGGGCTTGGCGGGTGCGGGGGCCGGGACGTCGCTCTTCGGACCCTCCGCGGGGGCGGTCGGCGTCTCCGGCGCTCCCGCCGGTTTCTCGGCCCCGGCAGCAGGCGCCGTCGCGGGCGCTTGGTCCGGGGCAGGGCCAGGGGCAGGGCCAGGGGCAGGGCCAGGGGTAGGGAGTTTCTGCTCGGGCTCGGCCGCGGCCGCGGCCGCGGGATCGTAGGAGAACTCGAAGACGGCGTGGGTCTTGTCGTCGATGACCGCGCTCTCTACCACCGCCACCAAACCATCGAAGCCGCGCAGGGTGGTGACCGTATGCCCCTTGGGCAACTCGAAGCCGGCGCGTTTCTTGACGTCATCCAGGCGCAGTTGCTCGAGCGCGTTGGCCAGACCGTTCAAGGTGATCTGGGACTTGAGCTTCGCGCCCTTGGGCAGATCGGCGAGCACGAAGTCCTTGTCCTTGGGCTCCTTCTTGAACACTCGGACGGGTTTCTCGCCGGCCTTCTCGATGGTGATCTCCCGGATCCGCTCGGGGGCGATATTCAAGAGCTCGCGCTCCATCCATTCCACCGGATCGGCGCTGATATCGACCGCGCCCCGCACCAGCCAAGCCTGCGGCTCGTCGGGACGGCGCACATAGGTCCCCGCGGGCCCGCCGCTGCGTGGCTTGCCGACCAAGAGCGCGGCCAGCGTTTTGGATCGCCCATCGGCCAGATGCACGAGCACCGAGCTCGACGGCTCGGCATCGATGCCCTCGACGCCGAGGCGCGGATAGAGTTCCTTGTTGGTGGTCTTGGGCTCCAGGACCTCGAGGTCCGCGACCGCGACGACGGTGGCCTTGACCTTGTCGAAGAGCGCCGGGTATCCGCCGCGGTCTTCGATCACCCAACGCTCGCCGTCCTTGCGCACGGTGGTCTTTTGGTCCTTGGACTTGAGCTCGATGCGCGCCACGTCGTTGATGTGCTCCGCGAGCCCCGGAAAGAGCGCGCTTTGCGCGAGCTCGGACTCGGGCGCCCGCTGCTTGCTCACGAACAGGGCGGCCGCCACCGCGACCACGGTGGCGATAGAGAGCGCGACAAAGGCCGTCTTGCGCATGGCTCAGGCCGGCGCGCGGCGGGCGCGCCACACCCCGGCGAGGGCGGCGCAAAGCCCGATCAAGATCGGGATGAGGGCGATGTTGATGAACTTGAGCCAATCCCCCAGGCGCTCGATGTTGCGGCGCAGGTCGTGCTGTACCGCGCGCAATTCCTTGCGGGTCTTGAGCTGCTCGCCCCGGAACGATTCGATCTCGCGTTTCTGCTCCGCACTCAAGAGCAAGGTGCTGCCCTCGCCCTTCTCGCGCTGCAGGTCCTGGATCTTCTTCTCCGTGTCCTTGAGCTTTTCCTGCAGCCCCCGCTCGCGATCGCGCAGCCTGAGCTCGGCGTCGCGCTGGATGGACTCTACCTTGGTAAACGGCCGGGCATACTCGCCGCGGCTGCGCAGGCTGATGAGGTCGTCGTTGCCGCCCAGGTTGTCGAGTGCGTTGATCACGAAGGTGGCGTTGTCGGCGATCGCCGAGGGGACGCTGAGCCCGAGGAAGTCCTGCATCTGGACCCAGAATCGATCTGCCAGTAGGTCCGTGTCCGCGACCACGATGATGTTGACCGGCCCTTTGGATTCCGTGATGAAGTCTTTATCGACGGCATCGGCAGCTTTGGCGTTATCGCCCTCGCTGTCCTCGGCCTTCTTGCCCTCGTCTGGCCTGCCCTGCGGAAAGGCGGTCTTGACCACGCCGCTCAGGCGCGCGGCCAGGACGAGCGATCGATCACCGGGCTTGAAGCCCTGCAGGAGCGCGGCCGGGTCGCGCGAGAACATCACCGTATCGCGGTCCATGAGCATGGCCTTCCTGCCGGTCGACAAGAGCGGCGTGAACTCCGTCTTGGCGTCCTTGACCGGCTCCAGCGCCCCGGCGGTCCCGAGGTTCAACTGGCCGAGCTCGTTGGTCACGAAGTCCCGGCGGTTCAGATTGGCCTCCCGCAGGCGCAGCCACGGCAGGTATTCGATCTGTCGCGGACCCGAGGGCCCGGCGTAGGTCACGCGGATCGCAGCCTCGATGTCGGTGGCCAGCTTATCCTTGACGAGCTTGAGCCCCCAGCGCTCGAACAGATCCGGCAGGTCCGAATCGAGCTTCGGCAGCGCCGCCGGGTTCTGCGGATCGGGGGTCGAGCGGTCCTCCTCGGCATAGGGGTCCACGAACACCATGGCCTTGCCGCCTTTCAACACGAACTGATCGATGGTGTAGCGGGTGGCCTCTGAGAGCGCCTTGGGATGGACCACCACGAGCGTGTCGATGTCCTTGTCGATGGCCCCCACCTCAATGCCCAGCTCGCGGATCTCGAAGGACTCGCGCAGCATCGTCGCGAGCGCAGAGGGGCCGCCGCGCGCGCCGCCCGCCATGCGAATCGGATCGCCCATGACCGGCAGGGTGGTGATGAGCCCGATGACGCGCTTTTTGGGGTGCGCCAGGTTGTACACGAGCTTAGTCACCTCGTATTCCAGGGACTCTTCTTTCTCGGGCGAGAGGAACGGGAGCACCGCGCGGTCGTCCGCGGAGCTCGTGCCGACGAGCCCCAGATAGCCCCGATCGCCGCTGCCGCTCACCGGTAACTGGTTGACCCCGTTCTGCACCGCCTCGTCCTCGGCCTCGGAGAACGGCTCGGGGTCGATGACGGTGAGCGTGAGCTTGCCCCCGGCCGCCGCCACGTACTCATCGAGGAGGTCGCGCACCCGGTTGCCGTGGCTCTGCAGGCTCGGGATCCCTTGGAAGAGCTTGGTGGAATAGAAGAACCGGAGCGCGATCGGCTCATCGAGGTCCTTCAAGATATTGCGCGTGCCCTTCGAAAGGGTGAAGAGTCGGTTCTCGGTCAGGTCCAGGCGCCACGCGGTCATCGTCTCGCCCGCCAGGATGTTGACGGCGAGGAACAAGCCCACCGCCAACACCAACCCCCCGCGCGACAAAGAACGGCGTGTCATGGCGTGCCCCGCCTAGCTCGCCTTGCGCGCATCGATGGCCACGGTCGTGGCATACAGCCAAAGCGCGATCAGGCTCAGGAAATAGATGAGGCTGCGCACGTCGATGACGCCCTTGCGGATGGCCGCGAATTGGGTGAGGAAGCTGAAATCGCTGATGGCGTCGAGCACCACCCGGGGCAGCCAGCCGGAGAAGAAGTCGAGCACCATCGGGAAGCCGCTCAGGATGAAACAGAAGCACACCACCACGCTGACCACGAAGGCGATCACCTGGTTCTTGGTGAGCGCCGAGATGCACGAGCCGATGGCCAGGAACGCGCCGGCCATGATGAGGCTGCCGAGATAGGCCGCGACGATCACGCCGTTGTCGGGGTCGCCCAGATAATTCACCGTGATCCAGATGGGAAAGGTCAGAAGGAGCGCCACGGCCGTGAAGCACCAGGCGGCCAGGAACTTCCCGAGCACCGCCTCGGTGAGCGACACCGGCAGGGTCATGAGCAGCTCGATCGTCCCGGTCTTGCGCTCCTCGGCCCACAGCCGCATGCAAAGCGCCGGGATGAGGAACAGATACAGCCACGGGTGCCACTGGAAGAAGGCATCGAGATCGGCCTGGTTGCGTTCGTAGAACCCGCCCAGATAGAACGAGAAGACCCCCATCAGCAACAGGAAGATCACGATGAAGACATAGGCCACCGGGGTCGCGAAATACGCCCCCAGCTCGCGCTTCAAGATCACCAGCGTGTTGTTCATGGCGCGGCTAGGTCCGCCCGCGGCCCGTCCGGGTAATCGTCCCGGTAATGGGCGGTGATGGTCCGGAACACCTCGTCGAGACGCCCCGCCTCGACTTCCAGGCCATCGATCTCCCAGCCCCCGGCGCGTGCCGCCTCGGCGACCCCGGCGAGGATCGAGGCACCGTTCTTGGCCATCGCCACGAGGCGCACATGGCCGTCCGTGACCGCACCCTCCTCGACTCTTACCACCCCGGCGAGGGCCTCGATGCGTCGCTTGGCCGCCGCCGCGGTACCGGATCGGACGACCAGTGCCACCGCGTTGTGGTACTCGGAGCGCGCCGCGAGCTCGGCCGGGGTGCCGGAAAACAAGACCCGCCCGCGCCCGATGATCATGGCGCGGGTACACACGGCATCGACCTCCTCGAGGATGTGGGTCGAGATGATGATGGCCTTGTCGCGCGCCATGTCATGAATGAGGGTCCGCACCTCGTGCTTCTGATTTGGGTCCAGGCCGTCGGTGGGCTCGTCCAGGATCAGCACCTCCGGGTCGTGCAGGAGCGCCTGGGCGAGCCCCACGCGGCGCTTGTAGCCCTTCGACAGGGTCTCGATGCGCTGTCCCATCACCCCTTCGAGGTGGACCAATTCGACCACTCGGGCGATCCGCCGCTCGGCCTCGCTGCCCTTGAGGCCCCGTACCTCGGCGATGAACTCCAGGAAGCCGCGCGGCGTCATCTCGCCGTAGAGCGGTGCGCCCTCGGGGAGATAGCCGAGCTTGCGCTTGGCTTCGATGGGGGCCTCCGTCACATCATGGCCGTATACCTTGGCGTACCCGCCGCTCGGCTCCAGGAAACCCGTGATCATCTTCATGGTCGTGGATTTCCCGGCGCCGTTCGGCCCCAGGAACCCCAGGACCTCCCCGCGCTCGACGGTGAACGAGACGCCGTTGACGGCCCTCAAGGTGCCGAAGCGTTTGGTCAGTTGGCGGACTTCGATAGCGTGCATAGAGCCATTCGTCGTGCAGCCCCCTCTTGGGTCTCCACCGCGGGTCTCGACCGGGCCAGGCACCCTCGGGTACGCCCAGCCGGCGACGGGCGGACATTTTGCAGAATATCGCCATCGCGTCAACCATACCCCGGAGCGAGGGCAGGTGACCCATGGCCCCCCATGCCTCCATTTCGCGACGCTCCCTCGGCGCCGATCATGTCTCGACATCGATCTGAGACTTGGCCGCGGGCTACATTGGTGGCTCCCGGTAGCAACCTGTCGGGATGCCGATCGACACGCAATCCGACCTCGTGGCGGAGCGGGAGTTTCAGGAGCACCGGTCGAGAATGACCGACTGATACGCGCGCTCCTGCGCCGGCCCCTCGGGGTCCCCGATCCCGAGGACCGGCTGCGCTACGTGATGGACGCGGTGCGCCAGAGTCGCCGGGCGCTCGCTGGCCGCGTCCCCGATCGGCTTTGCCGGCAGCCCCTGGACGCTCGCGACCTACATGGTGGAGGGCGGGAGCGGCCGCGAGTTCCGGCGCGTGAAGGGGCTCATGTTCGAGGCGCCGCGACTCATGCACGAGCTGCTCGACAAGCTGGCGAGGGCGGTCGGCGTATCCCCAAGGCCCAGGCCGAGGCCGACGCCCAAGTGCTGGGGCGGGGTGCTGTCCACGCACGCCTATGACGAGTTCTCCCTGCGTTACCTCGCGGAGGTGGTCGCGGGGGTCAACGCTCTCCCGGCGCCGCTTGGGCTTCAAAAACCATGAAAGCAGAAACAGCGAAGGTTTTGTAGCCCGCATCGACGGCGTAGGTGGCACATAGCCCATGACCCCCCATCAAACCTCATTAAAGAACCTCCATGCCCAGGCTCTGTGGGTTGGCGAGGTGAGTTGCTGCACCGGGCCAGAGCACCAGGGGTCCCGCTAGCAGAGTCGTTGCAAGTCTTCGGTGCTTCACCGGAAACCCGTCTCCGCTTGTCTCCGGACCTCCGTCGTGGGATACTTCAGGCGCCTTGGCCCAACGCACTGCAGCCGACGCCGTGGATCGCCATCCTTTTCCAAGCCCTCTTGTCCGGCGTGGCTGATCTTGTTTCGTTGGGGCGCATAATAGGAGGCGCACCTTTGTTGTCAGCAGTTGAACAAACACGGTTGAGGGTATCGAAAGGCACCGAGGCGAAGAAGAAGGCACAACTCGGTCAATTTCTCACGCCCGCAAGAACCGCGCAGTTTATGGCTGGCTTATTTCCCTCTACCGCTAGGGGCATTTGTCGTTTACTTGATCCCGGCGCTGGCATAGGTTCGCTCTCAAGCGCCTTTCTTGACCGGTGCAGTTTCGGTGATTTGCATTTTGACAAAGTAGAACTTTCAGCCTTTGAGTTAGACAGCCTTCTCCATGGGGAATTGACAAATTCGCTTGCGTCCTATTCCGAACGAATACCGCTTACCTACGATGTGTTAGGCGGTGATTTTGTCGAGGAAGCTGTCAATCGCATACAATTTTCATATGGAAATAACTTCACGCACACCATTCTCAATCCTCCTTACAAAAAAATAAATAGCAAGTTCCGATATCGTCTGCTTCTCCGACAAGCAGACATTGAGACAGTTAATCTGTATTCCGCTTTTGTGGCGCTGGCACTGGCGCTAATGTCTCTCGGCGGACAACTCGTAGCCATTATCCCGCGTAGCTTCTGTAATGGCCCGTACTATCGCCCATTTCGCGGGTTCGTGCTGGAGCGAGCAGCAATCCGCCATATGCACCTATTCGCGTCGCGAAACACTGCTTTCCAGGATGATGACGTACTGCAAGAGAACGTCATCATCATGCTTGAGCGCGGAGCCCGGCAAGGCGATGTGACGGTTACGACCTCGACCGATGACAGATTCACAGACCTTGTAACGCACGCATATTCTTTCGATCGCATTGTTTTCTCTGACGACCCAGAGCGGTTCATCCATGTGCCTACGTCGCCCGAGCGGAACGCCATCGAACTGTCGGCAGCCATTGGCTATTCATTGGATGACCTCGGCGTCAAGGTATCGACCGGCCCTGTAGCTGATTTCCGTCTAAAGAATCACTTGCGCGACATGCCTGAAACGGGCACCGTTCCGCTGCTTTATCCGAGCCACTTTGCCGGTCACGGCAGCGAATGGCCGAAGGCGGGCATGAAGAAGCCCAATGCGATCCGTCGCAACGCGGAAACGGAAAGGTGGCTTTATCCGACCGGGTTCTATTGCGTGGTGCGCCGCTTCTCATCTAAGGAAGAGAACCGGCGGATTGTAGCTAGCGTGGTACACCCAGGCGCTTTTGCCGATGCCGAGGTGTTGGGCTTCGAGAATCACCTAAACGTATTTCATGAAGGCAAGCAAGGCTTGTCGAAGGCACTTGCATACGGGTTAGCCGTGTTTCTCAACGCGACCGCCGTTGATGAAAACTTCCGACGCTTCAATGGCCATACCCAAGTAAATGCGACCGATCTCAGGCTAATAAAGTACCCGGGCAGGGAGACCCTGATCGCCCTAGGGAAGTGGGCTATTCGCTGCGGCCAGCCGACACAGGCCATGATCGACGAACAACTGGAAGGACTGAGCGCATGACGGATAACGACCATAAGCACATCACCGAAGCGAATCAGATTCTTGT
>JBOIDT010000084.1:7903-13241 GCA_050740755.1 Gammaproteobacteria bacterium | reverse complement strand
GCTTCATAGGGCAGCGGGAACTTTAGCCCTTCTTCGTGCGCCCTGCGCCTTCGCCCCGCCTTTCCGAGATGACTCCTTCCTGCCGCGTGTCTTTTTAGCCCCGCCGATCTCTTCTAACATGTCGGAGAAGTCGAAGCCCAACAACTGCTTGATCTTCACGTTGAGCGAAGGCATGACGAGACTGTTGCCCACCCTGGAGAGCTCGTCAACGAGGCTGTCAGCGAAAGCGGCTACCTCGGAGCGTTTGCGCCCGGCGGGCTTCATATTCTTGTGTGCGTAGCCGAGAGTGTAGCCTAGAGCGAAGCCGGCTGCGAGCGCGCCCACGCTCCAGACAATAGGGTCTTTTTGAAACTGCTCGCGGTAGTCGAGCACCCCGCTGACCGTCTCCTTTACGGACGCGTACTGGTCTTCGACAGTGTCCTTGATTTCCTCGACGGTCTGTGAAATGGACTCGCGCGCCTCCTCCATTTGGCGCTGGAGTTGCGCTTTGCCAGGCTCTCTCCTCTTGCTTGTTCGTAGTGCCGCGGCACCTTGTGAGTCTCTTCCTCTGGCCACTGCCTTCCCCTTTCGTCTGTAGATCATTTGCCGCCGACAGGCCGAGCCGGCCTTTATGACTCTCGCTTCAACCACCGCTTGTCCTTTTCGAGTTCTTCGATGCTCCTTTCAGGCGCGAGGTTCTGCTTCGCCAACCGGTTTTTAGCTCTTATTATGACGGCTGCCCCGATGACGAGATAGATCACGCCCGTAATAATAAAGCCGAGCGCATACTTGACCGGCTGGCTGAGCAGAGTCTTGTCAAATAGCGTGGAAACCAGGGAGGCTATGGCCACGTTCAGCAGTGAGAACCCGACGGCTGCGATTATACCGCCCACGCCGATAGAGACGCGCCCGCGCACATAAGCGTTTACGCCTTCTCTGATCTCGAGCTTCAGCAGGTCGAGTTTGGTGTCGAGCAGAGCGACTATATCTTCGCCCAGGCGACCAATCAGCGAGGGCAAGCTTTCGCGGCCCGCATCCGGGTTCGCGCCCGTTGCGCTCTTTTCAGTATCGCCCATGCCTTATGCCTCCTTTATGGATTCGACAATTGGCCCCTAAGCCAGTTTTATCGTCAGCCTGGCCCGGTGCTGCAGAGCATAATCATCCGGCGGGGTCTTGAACACCCGAAGTTGATCATGCGTGAAGCGCGCCGAAAGTCCAATGATGGCGCTGCTCACCCCGACCATGAGTCACACCGAAGGCTCACTTGCTAGATTCGCCCCCAGACTTTCCGGTAGACTTCCCGCCCTTGTTTCCGCCTTGCTTATTGAGGCCCGCAGCCTCTTCGCTCTTACCCGCAGCCTCTTCGAGCGGACCTATGATCGCGCGAACGGCGCCCGCAGCCGCTCCGGCCAGGACTTTGGCCGCCGTTTTCTGTATTTGCGTTTTAGCGGCTGAAGCCTTTCTAGCGGTGTCCTTCTTAGTGCCGCCTTTCTTACTCGCGGACTGCTTGCTTGCAGACGCGCTTGTGCTTGCTTTCTTTGCCGGCATTCTTTTCTCCTTGATTAATGGTTTGTGAACGCCATCGTTGTGCGGCCATGGGATGGGCGTCCGGTGATGCATTCGCTCAGTTGCGTTTCAGAATAAGAAACTCAATGCCATTTCTCGACTGCTTCCTGACCCGTATCGATGAGGAACCCCTGTGGTTTGAGAGCCTGAGTCTGACGCTATGCGTTACTCCCGAGCCGCCAATGACGACGATGCCCTGACCAAGCGGTGCTTTCCGGGGCCGCTAGGTCATCTCGGGTTACTCGCTGGTGACGTCGTCGAACGGCAGTCTGCTGAACGAAGGCGCACGTTGGAGCGCGTCAAGGACGAACACCGCGAGCTTCAGTCGGGGCTCGGCTGCTCGCTCTAGAGGATAGGAGATTCAACGCCGGCTTGCAATGGACTTGGACTTGGAGATCGCTTGGTCGGACGGGCTGGCCGGTGATTTGGCGGTCTTATACGGACCGGCGCCAGGGAGAAGCGCTCGGTCGGGGCGGCCCCGTGGTCAGCGGGGGCCTCTCCGGCCAGCCAGGCCGGAGAGGCCCATCCCTATTCGCTCCCAGCCTTGCCTTCCGCGGGTTACGGTTTCCTTTCCGAGCCGCCGCGGTTCTTGTCGATGATGGCGACGAGGATCAGCGCGAAGCTGAACAGCCGGATGAGATAGAAGAACGGCTCCTGCTCCCGCCAGATCTCGGTCAGCCCCAGGACCGCCCGGCTGAGGGCATCGAGGCTGAAGGCGACCGCGAAGAGCAGGAAGAAGCGGTCGCCCGTCTGCTTCCAGAAGCGCAAAAAGAACAGCGCGGCGGTGAGCGAGGCCATGGCGATGGCGCCGAGGATTAGGGAGTCTATAGCCTCCATTTCACTCAGTGTCCCAGATAAGGCCGAAGAGCAGCACGATCATCGAGATCAGCCCCACCGCGGAGCGCCAGGTGCCGAGCTCCGTGCCGGGAAACACCACCTTGTCGAGCACCAGAAGCAGGTTGTTGAGAGTCAAGCCGGCGAAGCACAGGCCACTCCACAGCAGCAAGCGGTAGCGGCTCCTTCGGTAGGCCTGCAGCAGCAGCCAGGCGCACAGCAGCGCGGTCAAGGCGCATAAGCCATAGATTATTCCCGCCATATCAATTGTCCTTTTTCAGTTTGAAGGCATCGGCGAACTCGCGGACGCGAGTCAGCGGTTTCGAATGAATGAGATTGGTCACCGGGATGAGGTGCTTGGCGTAAAGCTCCGCCACGTGGCCGACCAATTGATCGAGTTCGGCGGTGGCGGGACGGTACTGGTACTTGTCCTCGCCGCAGACAAGCAGGCCGTCGGCGCACAGGCGGTCCAGCACCGCGGCGGTGTCCCGCTCCGCAATATAGAGCCGCTTGGCCACCGTGGCCACGTCCCAGCGCTGGTCGGGGGAGCGGCGCAGCAGGAGCAGCGCCTCCAACTGGGCGATGGAATCGAGACGCTTGAGGATGAATTCCCGCAGGTCACCGGGAATCAGGTCGCTAGGGATCGGATCGTTAGGGGGGATTACATGGTCGTCCGTCATCAGAGGGGATTTTCGGCGCTCACAGCCTCTTGTCGAATATCTTCGACCACCGCTGATAGTGTATAGGGCCTGCTTGTCCTTGGGCAGGCGCTCCACGTCGGCCACCACGAAGCCGCGCTCCACGAACCAGGGGTCGGTGCGCTGAAAGCACGAACACGCACTGGAAGCCCAGCGTGCGGGCTTGCTTTTCAGGATAGGAGATTCAACGCCGGCTTGCAATGGAGAACGCTTGGTCGGACGGGCTGGGCGCGATTTGACGGTCTGAAAGGGGGCCGGCGCCGGGGGAAGCGCTCAGTCGGGGCGGCCCCTGTGGTTGGTGGGGGGCTCAAGGGTGAATCTTGGGGGTGGTGTCCGGTACCGGGACGCGAGTGCGCCTGTGCGAGTCGAGGTGCGGCGACCGGCAGGAACAGGAGGGAAAGCCCTGGTTGCCGCTCCTTCCGGTCCGTGGCCTCGATGCGGACCGCGGCATCGAGGGACAAGCCTGTCCTGAGCTTGTCGAAGGGCCACCCGCGTGCTTCCATCGCCGCACCCCTACCGCCGCTTGCCTTACGCCAGGAGGGCCTCCCGGGCACGGTCCGAGAGGACGGCGGTCTTGCCCCGTGCCGGGTCAGGCGCTGGAGGACCACACCGGCGCCGCGGTTGACGCGGACGAAGGGCTGGCAGGATCGGGGCCCCTGATCGTGGATGTTGCGGACCACCAACTCCTTGCCGGTCCCCGACTCGCCGGAGATGTACACCGGCGCCTGGCTGCGGGCGAGCTTCGTGATAGTCGTGCGGATCGCCCGCATGGCCTCGGAATCGCCGATGAGCCGCGGGTCTCCGCCTCGAGGCGGCGCTCCGAGACCCGCAGGGCGTGGCCGACCGCGGCCCTGAGCCCGCCGAGGTCGATGGGCTTGGTGATGAAGTCGAAGGCGCCGGCCTTGCGCGCCTGGATGGCTCGCACATGCCGCGTGCGACGGGCAGGTACATGAATGAACTGCCCGCGGCGGATGGAGTCCCAGCAGTGCGAGTTAGTTGCCGTTGTCGAGTCCCTCCCGAGAAACGTAGAGGAACCCTCGAATCGCGCCAAGGGCGCGCTGCGCAAACGGTGCAAATGCAAATGGCGATAAAGCGTTGTACCGAGACCCAGCCGCTTTCTAATACGCGGCTGGGTCCACCCTCGTGTTACAACTGCTATTGATAGTAACTCTCGAGCTGTCTATTCCAGCCTCGGTCCGCCACTTCGGGCCAGTCACTGTCTTTGAAGCTCGGCGCGTTCTTCCACGCGGTCTGATCTAGGTTGAGCACAAAGCCATCCGCTTGGCTGTTGAGGCTCAGAGCCTTCCACGGAACCGCGCGTAGCGTATCGCCCACTCCTAGCAAACCGCCTGAGGAGACCACGACATAAGCGATATCCCCATCGTGGAAGTTAAGAACCAGATCGTGGATTTTGCCGAGAGATTCGCCCTGGCTATTCTTGACATTCATCCCAATGACGCTCTTAGCGCGATGCGTCTGCGCGAGATCGCGGCGCAGGTCCTTGCGCGCCTCGGTAACAGCTTGCCTTTCTTCCGTCACATCCTTGCGCTCTTCCGTCACATCCTGTTGCTCGTCACGTTGCCCTTCGAGCACATCTCGCTGCTCTTCTCGCACGTCCTGCTGCTGGTCGCGCACATCCTCTTGCTGTTGGCGCACTTCTTCGCGCTTATCCTCGACATCCACCGCTACTACCGGCGCCGCCATGCCGACAGTCAGCGTCGAGACGGCCACAAACTTGTATATATCTCTCATGATAACCTCCACATTCTATGACTCAGATTGACCCCTGCGTCGCCGATGCGACACCGGGTACGCCCCGCCCAATACGGCGATCTTCAGACCCTCGACATCAAGCCGTCGAGTGTTTGAACGTGCATCCGCTGACTTGCGAGTAGATCGCCGATGAGCGTCTTTTGATCCTGGGGTATGCCGGTATCGCCCAGAACATCCTCATACTCTTTCAATCCGCTTTCCTCGCCTTCCTTCAAGGCCTTCAGCGCCGCCTTGTCACCAAACAGCTGGGCTGTTCCCATGACGATCTTGGACCAGGTGCCCCATCCGCCGGAACTGTGCACCGGCTCACCGCCCTTTTGGCGAATCGCCGCCTCGATCCGGGAGGCTGCTCTTTGATGATCGTCGAGGATTGCGCTCAGTTCATCGATCGCCGGTACGTGCTCGGGATTGGGGTCATCCTTATCTAGAGCCTGCTGATACACTTCTATCGCCGACAATTCGCTTTTCAGCAGCTTATTCATTTCATC